>JBOHCG010000579.1:0-5125 GCA_050698735.1 Streptosporangiaceae bacterium
GCTCCAAGGCTCCCAACCAAGTCCGGGTCCGACCAGAAAGCCAGCAACCGTGGCCACAGTAACAGGTCGCACGGTCAATTCAATACTGCCGTATAGCGACACGCCGGTCGACGGGAGATCATTTTCTCCCCGTCCTGAAGGCTCCCCGCACGCCGGGCCCGCGCTCGCCGCTGCGGTTGCCTGGCGTGCGGTCACGCCCTCGATCGCTGGTACTCGCCACGTCCGGGTCTCGAGGGACGGCGGCAGGACCTACCCCGCCCGGCATGCCCGGCCGCTTCCTGCCGAGCCTCCGGGTCAGCCGTGCACGATTCCGGTCTACGACGCGGGCTCAGCCTGTCTTAAACCTCTGGAGTCCTATAGCCCCAGAAATGCCGAAGGCCCCCGTTGGGGGGCCGCAGCACAACCGCATACCCGCTCGTTCAGATCCGCTCTTGGTTGGCGCCCGGACGGATCCCGAACAGAAGGTCAACATCCGTGGCCACGATAACAGGCCAGCGGGCTAGATCAACTTTGCCCCTGCGCGACACGCCGCGTGACGCAAGAGGATTTTCGCCGCGTCGCGACGGGCTCCCGCATGTCGACGAGACCGCGCAAAGCGCGCGGGCGGCATGGCTGGCAGTCACGCCCCTGATCGCGGGCACGCCGCACGTCAGAGTCTCGCGCGATGGCGGCCGCACCTACCCGGCCCGGCACGCCCGGCAACTCCCCGCCGACCTTCCGGCTCAGCCGGCCACCATCGCCGTCTACGACCACGGCTCGGCCTCCGGCTGCCTCCTTGCTCTTGACCTTGACCGCGGCCGTGCAGGCCACCAGGCCGGCCCGGCGGCCGAGGTAGAGCACCAGGCGGCCGAGCTCGGCCAGCTGCTCGATCGCCTCGGCGGCCGGTGCATCACTGACGTCTCGCCGTCCGGTGGCCGTCACGTCCTGGTCCTGTTCGCTGCGGCCCTGCCGTGGCTCGAGCTGCGGGACCTGGCCCGGGCGATTGCCCTCCGGTATCCCTCCGTCGACCCGTCGCCGATGGCGAACCTCGGCGGCCAGATCTCGCCGCCTGGCGCGCGCCACAAGTCCGGAGGCTGGCGGCTGCTCTCGACGTCGGTGGAGGACGCTGCGGCGGCCGCGGCGAGCCCGAACGGCCCGGAGGTGTGGGCTGCGCTGCTCGCCGAGTTTGCGGCCGAGCTGCGCCACGCCGGCCAGTCAGAGGCTAATCGGGGAATTCCCGATTGTGAGGCCGAGCTGGACGACACGGGCGTCCCGTGGGTTCCCCGCCGCGGCGGCCGGGCCCTGCTCGGCGCCGAGCTCGAGCACACCGCGCGCACTGGCCGGTGGGACCGATCGCACTACGCAGGCCGCAGCGAGGCGCGGATGGCCGTCGTGGGCGCCGCGGCGGCGCGCGGCTGGCAGCTGGCCGACATCTGGGCTGCGGTAGCCAGCGGAGCATGGAAGGGCCTGGCCGCGCTGTACGAGCGGCGGTCCGAGCCGGGCCGGATGGAACGGCTGCTCCCGGTTGAGTGGCGAAAATGCGTCGGCAAGATCTTGGGGGAGAAAAATGTACGCCAGTGGCACACTAGCGACCTCAGTACACGCCCCCCGGTAGAGGAATCGTCATCCTCAGCGGAGTACGGCCACGTCCGGAGGTGGATGACTGCGATCGACTGCGCGCTCGAGGACCCGGAGCGGGCCAGTGGCTGGGGTGGCCGTGCTATCGCTGTCCGCCTGGTGCTGCTCGCGCTCGGCCAGGCGGCGATGGTGAGCGGTTCGTCAACGATCGAGTTCGGATGCCGTAACCTCGCGCTGTATTCGGCCCTGAGTCACCGCACGGTCGCCCGCGTCCTCCGGCAGCTGGCCGCTGAGCCTGACCCGCTCATCGACCTCGTGTCACCGCGGCGGCTGGCCCGAGCCGACCGGTACGTCCTCCGGATCCCGGATCGCTACGCGGACAGTGTCCGCTGGCGTCGTCGGCGAGCTGGCCGCATCGAGGCGGCGCACCCGGCGTTCCTGGTCTTGGGCGGTACTTCGGCTCTCGTCTATGAAGCGCTTGACCAGGCTGAAGCGCGCGGCGCCGAGGTTGCCCGGGCGGCCCGGCTGAGTGCGTCGGCCACCTCGGCCGCGCTCCGGGTGCTCGCCGGGCATGGTCTCGCCGAACGAGGTCCTGGAGGCTGGCGCCGCGGGCCCGTCGCCCTGGCCGACGTCGCCGAGTCGACGGGCGCGGTCGGCCTGCAGCGCGAGCGAGCCAGGCGGTACGAGCAGGACCGGGAGAGCTGGCGGGCCCGGCTCCGGACGTACCAGGGCGCTCGCTATCTTCCGGTGTCGGCGCGGGACGGCTGGTGGTCGCTGGACGACGGCGACGAGTATGACGAGATGTGCAGGTGGCCGGTGCTAAGCGATGACTTCGTGCGCGGGCCGCCCTTGGCCGGGGCGCGGGACAGCGCGTGAGGGTCCCTTACGGAAACCGGACCATACGGGGCGCTTTCGCGTGCGGCAGTCAGTCGTCCTTGTCCTGGCACCAGCCGGACTCGCTTGCCGCCCTGCTGACGATCTGGTGCCCGTGAGCGGCCATCCATGCCTCGAGCTCAGCGTGACGCGGGTTGTCCTCGTCGGACGGCCAGACGCGGGTCCAGCGCGGCTCGCCATGGACGTCGACCTGCACCAGGTCCAGGCTCTCCTCGTCGTCCCCGGCCCCGGCGGCGGGGGAGTGCTCGAGCAGCACGAGCGAGGACCCGTACCGGCGGGCCAGCTCGGCCCGGATGTACCCGGCGGAGTGGGTGACGGAGGCCGCGAGGCCGGTCTCGGTGACGACGGCCAGGTGGCCCGGGGGAGTGGTCGCAGTTAGGAGAGCGGGAAAAACCGTGGGAGGCTACGCAGCATCGTCGGGTTGGGGTACGCCTGACCGGGACGGTGCCGCCGGTGAGGGCGAGGATGGGGGGCATGCCCGAATCCGACATGCCCCCCACCGCCCCGGTCGTCTACCAGCTGCGCGTGGTGCTGCGAGAGATCAGCCCGATCATCTGGCGGCGCCTGCTCGTCGGTGCCGGCACCAGCCTGGCCGGCCTGCATGAGATCCTCCAGGTCGCCTTCGGGTGGTCCGGCGAGCACCTGCATCGCTTCGTGATCCACGGCGCCGACTACGACGCCCACGACCTCCGGACGGTGCGCCTGGTCGACCTGGGACTACGGGAGACCGAGCAGTTCGTCTACGACTATGACCTCGGTGTGCTGTGGCGCCACGACATTCGCGTCGAGCAGATCCTGGCCGGCGAACCCGGCGGGTGCTATCCGCGCTGTACCGGAGGCCGCCGGGCCGGCCCACCGGAGGAGTGTGGCGGTCCGTGGGCGTTCATGGAGCTGAGCCAGCCCTACCGCATCCTCGAGGTCGTCTCTCGAGCGGCGCAGATCATGGGCACGCTCCTCGACGACATGACCCAGCTCGGCGAGCACCGCGACGAGCTGACCGCCCTGTACCCGTGGCTGAGCATGGAGCGCTTCGACCGCCGGGCGGTCAACCGGGCCCTGGCCGGGCTCGGCCAGAGCGAGAGGAGGGCGGCGTGAAGATCACTGTGTCGGTCACCGTCGACGTCGGCGACGACCCCCCGACGGTCATGCACGAGGCGTTCGCCCTGGAGCGCGGCGCGCCCGGCGACGACACGGTGGGCCTGCGCCTCGACGAGGCCAAGGACCTGCTCGCAGCTGTCCAGGACACGGTGGTGAACGAGCAGGTCAAGGCGTCCCTGACCGCTCAGGCGGCCTGCCCCGGCTGTGGCACGCCCCGGCGCCACAAGGACAGCCGGGACATCGTGGTGCGCAGCTTGTTCGGCACTCTCCGCCTTCCCAGCCCCCGCTGGTGGCACTGCACCTGCACCCCTCACGAAACCAAGACGTTCAGCCCGCTGGCCCGGACCGTCCCCGAGCGGGCCACGCCCGAGCTGGTCTACCTGGAGGCCAAGTTCGCCGGGCTGGCCTCCTACGGCCTGTCGGCCAAGCTGCTGGCCGAGGTCCTTCCCCTGGGCCGTCCCCTGCACGCCACCGCCGTCCGCCAGCGCACCCAGGCCGTTGCCCAGCGCTTGGAGGACGAGCTCGGCGCCGAGCAGGCGGTCTTCATCGACGGCTGCCCGGCCGACTGGCGCCAGCTGCCCCGCCCCGACCTGCCCCTGGTCGTCGGCCTGGACGGCGGCTACGTCCACTCCGCCCACCAGCGCTCACGGCGCGACGGCTGGTTCGAGGTGATCGCCGGCAAGACCATGGCCGCCAACGGGACGGCCAAGTCGTTCGGGTTCGTGCAGACCTACGACACCAAACCCAAACGCCGCCTGTTCGAAGTGCTCAAGGGCCAGGGAATGCAGGCGAACCAGCAGGTCACCTTCGTCACCGACGGCGGCGAGGACGTCCGCGACCTGCCCCTGTACCTCAACCCGGCCTCCGAGCATCTCCTCGACTGGTTCCACGTCACCATGCGCCTCACCGTCATGGCCAACATGGCCAAGAGCCTCCGGCCGCTGCCAGGCCCCGGCCTGCCGCCGGCGCCGCCCGTGGACCTCGCCGCCGAAGTGGGCAAGCAGCTCGAGCGGCTCAAATGGTTCCTCTGGCACGGCAACGTCTTCAGAGCCCAGCAGGTCATCGGCGACGTGATCTTCGACCTCGGCATCGACGAACCGCCCCCCGAGCACGCCAGGCTGCTCAAGGCCGTCGGCGAGTTCGACACCTACATCCGGGCCAACGCCTGCTCTATCCCCAACTACGGCGAACGCTACCGGGCCGGCGAGACCATCTCCAGCGCCTTCGTGGAGTCAGCGGTCAACCAGGTGATCAGCAAGCGGATGGTCAAGAAGCAGCAGATGCGCTGGACCCCCTGCGGCGCGCACCTGCTCCTCCAGGTCCGCACCCGGGTCCTCAACGACGACCTGGCAGACGACTTCCACCGCTGGCATCCCGGCTTCACCCACACCGACCCCGACCGAGAAGATCCGGCCGCGGCCGCATGACCCCTGCCTCCCACGGTTTTTCCCACTCTCCGATTTGCTCGACGCGGATAACGGTCAGCATTGTTGCCGGCTCAGGCGGTGAATGCCCGGTGGCGCGCCGGCTGTGGACCGGCATAGAGAAGCCCGGCCAGCTGGTGACCGGGCCCGGG
>JBOHCG010000580.1:0-1722 GCA_050698735.1 Streptosporangiaceae bacterium
GGCCTGCGCCGTGGCCGTGTTGAAGGAGCTGAGGGTCGCGGGCGCCAGCGGGCTCGGGTTCGCCATGCGGACATCCAATCAGGCCCGGTGAAACACCCGGTAGCCGCCCGTCAGCTGAATCACCGGCAACCTAACACAGGCGGATCGAGGAGCTGACCGGGCGTGACCTGTCCTGCCGGATGACCAGGTGAATTTCTTCCTCGCCTGGCGGATTCGCTAGTTTGTCCGGATGGTGGTGATCCGGGCCGGTTCGGTAGCGGACGCGGCGCAGATCGCGGCGGCGCAGCGGGAAGGCTGGTTCGCCGCCTACGAGGGCATCATCCCGGCCGAGATCATCGACCGCGTCACCACCCCCGACGGCGGCGCCCGCGTGCGTCAGACGTTCCGGACCCGGCCCTGGCAACGGATGCTCGTGGCCGTCGCCGCCGATCAGGAAGGGCCGGCTGCGCCCGGCGTCGTCGGCTACGCGTCCTTCGGTCCTGAGACGGACGTGCTGAGCGCGCCGTGGCCACATCCGCTGACCACGGACGGCCAGGACGGCAGCGTCGCCGAACTCTACGCGCTGTACGTCCGCCCGGCCTGGTGGTCGACCGGCACGGGGCGCGCGCTCATGGAGCGGGTCCTGGCCAGGACCGCCGGAGCCGGGTACCTGTCCATCCGGCTGTGGGTGCTGCGGGACAACCACCGCGCCCGCCGGTTCTACGAACGGGCCGGATTCGCGCCAGACGGCGCCACCAACGTGCTCGAGCACCTCGGCGGCGTCACCGAACTCCGCTACCGCCGCGTCCTGCTCCAGCAGCGATCATAACGAACACTTCTGATCCTGATGGACTTCTAGATCGCGCCGCGGCACGCTGTAAGAGAAGCCAAACGACCGAAGGGATCGTGTCATGACGGACGCTGCGGCCGTCGCCGCTACCTACTTCGATGCCTGGCAGGGGCGTGATTTTACCCGGCTGCGTTCGGTGCTGGCCGACGACGTGGACTTCGCCGGGCCGCTCGCCCGGGTGAAGGGCGGCGACGACTCTTTGGTACGGACCACGTCGGGGAGCCGGGCAGGAACAGCGTCGCGCTGCCGTGGTACGCGCCGTCGAACATGAGCAGCCGCCGGCGCCCGGTCGGCCGCGCCGCGATCCTGGCCGCCAGCAGCGCCGCCTCGGTGCCGGAGTTGGTGAACCGCACCCGCTGCACCGAAGACACCCGCGCGGCCAGCAGTTCGGCCAGGGCGACCTGGTAAGGGTGCGGGCTCGCGAACGCGAAGCCGCGCGGCAGCAACTCGGCCACCGCGTCGGTGACCGGGCCGAACGCGCTGCCGTGCACCATCGCGGTGTAGTTGTTGACCAGGTCCAGGTAGCTGTGGCCGTCGACGTCGGTCAGCCGGGCGCCGTGCCCCTCGGCGATGACCACCGGGTACGGCGGGTAGGTGGTGACCGCCCGGGTCTCGCCCCCGGGCAGCACCCGCCGGGCCGCCTCGAACGAGGCCGCCGAGCCGGGCGTGCGGTGCCGGTAGGCGCGGACCAGCCCGTCGTCCGCGCTCAGCGGCCGCCCGACCACATCAGCCGAACCGGCCCGGGCCGGGGGAGTCACCAGCCGCGTTCGCGCCACTCGCCGAGGTGCGGGCGCTCCGTCCCCAGCGTGGTGTCGTTGCCGTGCCCCGGGTACGCCCAGGTCGCGTCGGGCAGCGGGCCGAACAGGCGCTCGGTCACGTCGGTGAGCAGCGAG
>JBOHCG010000580.1:1822-5117 GCA_050698735.1 Streptosporangiaceae bacterium
CGAGAACGTGCCCACCGCCAACGGCGGGCAGTGGAACAGCCGGACGCTCAAGCAGATCGTGACCAAGCCGACCGTCGCCGGACTGCACGCCTACCGCGGCCAGCTCAAGCCCGCCCCGTGGCCCGCGATCCTTGAGCGGGACGTGTGGGAGCGGCTGTGCGAGCGGCTTGCCGCGAACGCGGCGCCCGGCGGCGCCAGCACGAGCAACGAGCCGCGATACTTGCTGACCGGCATCGCCAAGTGCGGCGTGTGCGGCGACGGGACGACGGTGAAGTCCAACGGGAGCGGCACGCTGCGACCCCGCCCCGAGGCGGGCCGGTTCACCGGGCAGCAAGGCTACGAGTGCTCGACCAAGGCGGGGCACCTGCACCGGAACATGGCGCGGGTCGATGCGCTGATCGAACGGCGGGTGATCGAGTACCTGGACCGCTACGCCAAGGATGCGCTCAGACCTCCGGTTCGCAAGGGCATCGACGTGTCCGCGCTGCGCCGCGAGGCGGCCCGGCTCCGCGAGCGCAAGACGGCGCAGATCAAGCTCCACGCGCTCAGCGAGCTGGACGACGACGAGCTGACGACGGGCCTGCGGGCGATCCGCGACCGGCTATCGGTGGTGGAGGCCCAAATCCACGCCTCCACCGAGGCCGACCCGATACCGGAGTTCCGCGACCGGCCCGCAGAGGTGGTGTGGAAGTCGCTGCCGCTGCCGCGCAAGCGGGCGGTGATCCGCGTGCTCATGGACATCACCCTCAACCCGCCCGCCAAGCGCGGCCGGGTGTTCGACGCCGACTCCGTGGTGGTCCGCTTGAAATACCCGGCGCCGGGGGCAGGCGCCAGCCCCGGTGACTGAGCCGCAGCCGCGACCCCCGAAGCCCTTGACGGTAATAATTGCATCGGCGTACCTTCGGTCGTGATGCCGTACGGCTTGACGCTGGCGGCAGCAATGCGCGGTGCAGTTAGCTTGGAGGCCCACCCGGGAGGGCCGACGATACAAGTATCCCGATGACCGGGAGCGCCGTCCGAGGTGGCGCGACGATAGAAGATCTCCCCGGATCACCCTGCACCGCTCCTCACCGTGATCCGAGGAGACTTCCGTTGGCTACCGCGTTCGATCATCGCCTGCTGCGCGCCTGGCGCCTGGACTCGGGCAAGACGCTCGAAGAGGTCGCGTTCCGCGCCGCAGTCTCCTACCCGTACCTCCGGCGCCTGGAAGACCAGGGCGGCAACCCGTCCGGCGCCCTGCTCGCGCGGATCGCCGCCGTCTACGGCCACGATGTCAGCGAGCTGTTCACCACCGACCCCGACGAGTTCGCCGCGCTTGACACCAAACTCGCCCGGCGGCGGGCATCATGAGCGCGGCACCGGCCGATGATGGCGGCGCCACCGAGCGTGCGCTGGAGGCGGCTGGTTTCCCGCCCGGCCAGGCCCGCGAGCTTGCCGACTGCATCCGCGAGGAAGTCGCCGCCTGGACGCCGCCCACCGCCGAGCAGCAAGCACAGCTCCGCGCGCTGCTCGACATGTCTCAGGAGGAGCCCGGTCGTGGCGCCGCCTGACCCGTTCGACGCCGCCCTGTCCGCTGTGCATGACGCTGTGGACAACCTCGGCCCGTGGCTGGCGATCTGGGAGGCCAGGACCGAGCCCGACGCGCACGCCCGCCGCTGCGCCTCCGACGCCATCGACGCGATCGACGCCGCGCTCTTGGGGCTGCACTCGATCCGCGCCGAGCCGGTCACCCAGGTCCGTCGGGCCGACGACCAGTCCGCGGCGCGGGCCGACGAGCTGCTCGCCAGGCTACGCGACGCGCGAGACGGGCCGGTGGTCACGTCAGCACCGGCCCGCCTGCATCATCCCGAATCCTCGCCGCTGCCGTCACACCGGGAAGGCTCCGCTGAGCGCATCGTAGCTCGGGCGGGTGACAACCCGGAGGCGCGGCGGTGAGCGTCAAGCTGGTGGTCGAGGTGCTCGACCACTACCACGGGCCGCACGCGCGCAAGCTGTGGCTGATCGCGTGGGCCGAGAAGGTGCCCGGCGACGGATCGCGCATCGGGTACTGCAAGCGGGAGGTTCTCGTGGCCCGGCTCGGCCGGTCTCCATCGCGCGTGTCGGGGATCGCCCGCGAGCTTGAGGACGAGGGCACGATCAAGCGGCTCGGCGGCGGGGTCTGGGGCAAGACGGCGGTGTATGAACTGATGCCACTCGACCTTGCACAGGGTCAGCCCAGAGCGGACCCTGCACAGGGTCAGCCCAGGACGCACCCTACGCAGGGTCAGCCCAGGGCGCACCCTACGGCCGAGCCCGAAACGGACTCACAGGGTCAAGCCCAGGGCGGACGCACAGGGTCAGCCCTGGACTGACCCCAACCCTCATAACCCTCATAAACCCTCATCATCGTCTCGCCGTACGACCCGTACAGGTAGTAGGGCCGAGCCCGCCGCGACGGATGACGATGATGATTCCAGCAGACGACCCAGACCCGGCCCCGGCTACGGGCTCTGCCCCGAGTGCGGCGGTTGGTTCGTCGTCAAGGTAGGCGGCGGGCTGCTCGCCGCCCATAACCGCGACACCGGCCGTGACTACTCCTGGTGCCCCGGCTCGCGCCGCCCGCCCGCCGAGCCGGTGCCCTGCGTCGGGTGCGGGCAGACCGAGGTCGCGCTGACCGGGGTCGTCGGGCTGTGCTCCGCCTGCCGGAAAGCAGCCAAGGCCGCCGAGCCGGACGAGGAGTTCCCGTTTTGACCCCCGGCCAGCGTGACGCCGATGAGCACCGCGCCGCCCTGTCGCTGCTCGCCGCCGTGGCCGACGACCGCCGCGACGACGTGACGGCGATGCTCGGCCGCGGATGGCACCGGGACCGCCGCGCCGTCATGGCGTGGGACCTCGCCCGCTGGCTCGCGATCACGCTGCGCGGCCTCGGCGTGGACGACCCGGCCGGGATCGCCCGCGAGATCATCGCTGAGACGATCGCCGCCGAGGCACGCGGAGCCTCGCCGTGACCGCCCGCCTTCGGGCACTCGCCCAGACTCCGCGAACCGAGCAAGGAAGGATGACCCCCGATGACCTGGACGACACCGTGAGCCGCGACCTGCCCGGCCCGGCCGACGACTCGCAGCGGGCGGTCCTGGCCGCCTGCCGCGCCATCCTGACCGGCGCCGGGCCGGACGCCATCCACGACGCGGCCGGGTCGGCTTCCTGCGACGTGTGCTCGGTGGTGTCCGCCGCGCAGTGGTCGATCGCGCTGGCCGCGCAGCTCGCCGGGGACGGCCCGTTCCCCTCCGGGCGGCTGCGCCGGGTCCTGCTGGCC
>JBOHCG010000581.1:0-5104 GCA_050698735.1 Streptosporangiaceae bacterium
CACGGTGTCGGTGGTCCTGATCGCGTCGGCGGCGGCCAGGCCGCCCGCGCGCGCCGCCTCGGCGACGGCGGCGTCGACGCCGGGCAGCAGCTTGTCCATCGGCAGCCGCTCGCCGATCAGGCCGGTCGAGCAGACCGCGATCTCGCCGGCCGAGTCGCCGATGGCCGCGGCCAGGCGCTCGGCGGTGGCGTGCGTGTCCTGGAAGCCGAGCGGTCCCGTGCAGGCGTTGGCCCCGCCGGAGTTGAGCACCACGCCGCGGACCCGGCCGCCGCTGACGACCTGCCTGGTCCAGGTCACCGGCGCCGCCTGGACCCGGTTGGCGGTGAACACGGCGGCCGCGGACACCGAGGGCCCGTCGTTCAGGACGACCGCGACGTCCGGCTTGCCGGACTCCTTCAGCCCTGCGGCTACTCCGGCGGCCCGGAATCCGAGTGGGGCGGTCACGCTCATGGCGTTACTCCGTAGGCGGTCAGGCCGGTGGTTTCCGGCAGGCCGAGCATGAGGTTGGCGATCTGTATCGCCTGGCCGGCGGCGCCCTTGACCAGGTTGTCGAGGGCGCAGACGACGACGGCGCGACCGGCATGGGCGTCGGCCGCCACCTGCAGGTGAGCCATGTTGGATCCGAGGGTCGCGCCGGTGGCGGGCCACCGGCCCTCGGGCAGCAGATGGACGAAGGGTTCTGAGCCATAGGCGGCGGCGAGCACGTCCCGCAGCCGTGCGCCGGGATCGGGAGCGACCAGGCGGGCCGTGCAGGTGGCGAGGATGCCGCGTGCCATCGGAGCCAGGGTCGGAGTGAACGAGAGTGTCACGGGGGCTGGACGTGAAACCACGGCTCGTTCGGTATAAAAAAGGGCTTGTTCTATTTCGGGCGTGTGCCGGTGCGCGCCGCCGGCCTGGTAGGCGGACATCGACCCCATCACCTCGCTGCCGAGCAGGTCGGGCCGGGGCGAGCGGCCCGCGCCGGACGTGCCGGACGCGGCGACGATCACGATGTCGGAGGGCTCGACCGCGCCGGCGGCCAGCAGGGGGGCGAGGGCGAGGATCGAGGCGGTGGCGTAGCAGCCCGGCGCGGCGACCCTGGTCGAGACGTTGATCGCGGCCCGGGTGCCGGGCAGCTCGGGCAGGCCGTAGGGCCACTGCCCGGCATGCGGGGTGGGGTAGTACCTGGCCCATGCCTGCGGGTCGGCGAGCCGGAAGTCGGCGCCAAGGTCGACGACCTTCAGCTGGGCCGGGAGGGCGGCGGCGAGCTTTGCGGACTCGCCATGCGGGAGAGCCATGAAGACTAGGTCGGAATCGGAGAGGAGCGCGGGGTCTGTGGGGACGAAGACCGTGTCGAGGCGGCCGGTGAGGTGCGGGTGCAGTGCTGTCACCGGGGTGCCGGCGCTGGCCTGCGCGGACAGCGGGCCGATCTCCAGGTCGGGATGCCCGGCCAGCAGGCGCAGCAGCTCTCCTCCCACGTAGCCGCTAGCCCCGGCTACCGCAATCCTCGCGCCCACTGGCTGACTCGACCCCTTTGTCTCGGCTGGCCTCTTGGAAGATTATGCATCATACAGAATTAATATGCAAAGCGCGAGCTAGCGGGCCGCACGGAGGGGCCGGCGCGAGGTAGAGGGCGGGAGGCAACAGGGCGGGCGCTTGCAGCGCGGCCGGATAGGCCGACGCCCGCGGGGAGCTTTCCATGATCGTGGCCAGTTTTCGGCGAATATGACTGAATTCTGGCCATGATCATGCAACGGCCGGATTCACCCGCGGGGGGCCAGGCACGGGGCCGAACGGGGGCGAAGGGGCCCGTCGGGAACTATGGCGGCGGACCGGCGTGGGCGGGGCTGAACGGGACGGGACGGGCATTAGGGTTTGAGCGTGGAGCGGGGCAGCGCACGCGGGGTCGGCCGGAGCCGGTGCGTGCGGATGCCCGGCGCGGCGGGGCGGGCGGGGCTTTTCGTGTGCGTGGCGGGGCTGCTGGCGGGCGGCGCGGGCTGCTCGTCCGCCGCGCAGTCCACCGCCGCGACGGCGGGGGCCACCTGCGGCAGCACGCGGACCGCGGTGGACGTGCCGGTCCTGATCAAGGTCTCCAAGGGCACCGTGAACTGCGGCGTGGCAATGCAGGTGGAGAACGAGTACGCGGCCAAGGTGCGCAGCGGGCAGGTGCCAGGGAACGGCGGCGGCGCGCCGGTCAGCGTGAGCGGCTGGACCTGCCAGGGGTACTCGACCCCCGAGCTGCTCAGCACCGGGATCGCGTCGCAATGTCACAAAGGCGGCGCCGCCATCATCGCGGTGCTGCCGCCGGTGCCCACTCCGACGGCGACGGGTACGTCCGGCTGATCAGCAGGCCAGCACGCGTCAGCAGGCCAGCACGCGTCAGCAGGCCAGCACGCGTCAGGAGGCCAGCACGCGGCGAAGGTCGCTCGGCGCTTCGTCGAGTCCGTCGCTCAGCGCGTTCGCGGCGGGCGCTGCCGGCCGGGAGGCTCCGCTGGCGGCGCTCAGGCCCCTGGTCGTGCTGATCATCTGCACCTGGTCCCTGCCGCAGTCCTTGGCGCGGTAGAGGGCCGCGTCGGCCGCGGCCATGAGCTCGGTGAACTCGCGCTGGCTGCCGCTATCCAGCGCGGCCACGCCGATGGACACGGTGACGTACACCCGCTCGCCGTCGTTCGTGCCCGGGGCGATGACGCTCAGGGCCGCGATGCTGGAGCGCACCCGTTCGGCGATGCGGAACGCGTCTACCGCCCGGGTCTGCGGCAGCAGCAGCGCGAACTCCTCGCCGCCGAACCGGCCGGCCACGTCGTAGTCGCGCAGCATGGTGCCCAGCGTGTGCGCGATCTCCTTCAGCACCTGGTCGCCGACCAGGTGACCGTAGGTGTCGTTGATCACCTTGAACTTGTCGATGTCCAGCAGGCCGATGGCGAGCGGCGACCTCGTCCGCACCGCCCTCGCGACCTCCGCGGTCGCCTCGTATTCCCAGGTCGCCGCGTTCAGCAGGCCGGTCTTGGAGTCGGCCCGCGCGTCCTTGAGCAGTTGGGTGTGGCGCAGGGAGCGCTGCAGCAGGGTGACGAACGGGAAGGCAAAGGCCACCGCGATCACGCTGCCTGCCACGCAGAACGTGACGAGCACCGCGACGCAGAGCTCGCTCACGTCGTTGTACATCGGCTCCCTGGCGAACTGAACCGCGCGCAGGCTCACGCTCGGATCGGAGCCCTTGATCGCGGTAAGCACCAGGGACTGGTTGACGATCCACTGCACGGCCGCGCTCAGTGCCACCATCGCCATCCAGACCAGCGCGTGGCGGCCCGGGGACCCGGCGGAGCCGTGCGTCAGCCGGAGCAGGCCGTGGAAGACGAGCCCCGCGGCGACGTAGCTCAGCCCGATGGCGGCGGCGCTGAACGCGCGCCGGTACACCGGCACCCGCTTCACCCGCCACTGGGTAAGGGCGAAGCGGACGACCGGCACCACCGGCGCGTACGCCAGCGGCAGCAGCAAGGCGACCGGCAGCTCCCAGATCGCGTACACGTCCTTGACGAAGCCGAGGTTCTCGCCCGCGCGCCTGGTCAGCTCCACCGTGGCCACGCCGCAGGCCAGCAGCGCGGCGAACAGCTCAAGGTCGTGTGCGCGTATGGTTAGGTGACTTGCCGCGGCCGCGAACACCACGACGTCGGCCAGCACCACGACGAGCACGAAGACGGCCAGCCGACGCGGAAGCTGCCAGATCTGCCAGGAGCCCACCGTTCGCCCTACTATCTGGCAAGTGGCATCCACGGCATCTCCTCGACGACAGCATCCTGAACCTCGATGGGCGGGAGCACGTATCCCCTAGTGTCCCGGATTGCGGCGAATGAGACTGCCGAACGTCAAAATTCTGCTACTCCCCGAGATTGATTTGTCAGTCTGTGTTACTCTATGCTTACGTATGATAACCTTCCGTGCCGGATGGGCTACAGACTAGTCCCAAATCCCGGACCCGCCGGAGTTATGCCCTCCGGGTTTTCTATCATCAGCTTTTTGGTGCGGCTCGACTCTTACCTCACCATGACAGGGAGGAGTGCCACCATGCGTACCGGCAGCTGGTCCTAACAGACACCAGATGAGTCAGGCAGCGAGACAGGAAGGAATGCGCCATGCGTACCGGTAGCTGGTCCTAGAGGCATTCTCAGCCAGGGGTCCTTGATCCATCCGGTCAGGAGTTCTGTGCCCGGCGGAAGGCGCTCGGCGTTTCGGTGCCGCCGCCGTTGGCGCCGTACGCCGCGCCCGCAGCACCGGGGCCGCTGACCGCGCTCAGGCCCCTTGTCGTGCTGATCATCTGCACCTGGTCACGGCCGCTTGCCTTGGCCCGGTACAGCGCCGCGTCGGCCGCCGCCATCAGCTGGACCAGCTCACGCCGGCTGCCGCTGTCCAGCGCGGCCACCCCGATCGACACTGTGACCTGAACCCGCTCCCCGCCGGTCTCGCCGGGGGCGATGACGCTCAGGGCCGCGATGTTAGCGCGCACACGCTCGGCGATGCGGAACGCGTCGACCGCCCGGGTCTGCGGCAGCAGCAGCGAGAACTCCTCCCCGCCGAACCTCCCGGCGACGTCGTAATCCCGCAGCATGGCGCTCAGCGTACGGGCGATCTCCTTGAGCACCTGGTCGCCGACCAGGTGACCGTAGGTGTCGTTGATCACCTTGAACTTGTCGATGTCAAGCAGCGCGATCGCGAGCGGCGACCTGGTCCTGACCGCCCTCGCCACTTCCGCGGTCGCCTCGCGGTCCCATGTCGCCGCGTTCAGCAGGCCGGTCTTGGAGTCGGCCCGCGAGTCGGTGACGAGCTGGGCGTGCCGCAGCGACCGCTGCAGCAGCGTGACGACGGGCAGCGCGGCCAGGACAAGCAGCGGGTTTCCCGCCACGCCGTAGGTGACAAGGACGCCGATGCACAGCTCGGCCATGTCGTTGTAGATCGATTCCCTGGTCAGCATCGTCTGGCGCAGGCTCGCCGCCGGGCTGGTGCCCTTGATGGCCGTCATGACCGCGGCCTTGTTCAGCACTAGCTTGACCAGCGCGCTGAGCACCACGAGCAAGGTCCACACGGTGTCGTGGCCGAGGGCGCCTGCTGCGCCATCCGCACGGCCTGGCAC
>JBOHCG010000582.1:0-5093 GCA_050698735.1 Streptosporangiaceae bacterium
CAGTCGGGGTGCTGGTGACCTGCGCGGCCGCGCTGCTGCCCGCCCACCTGCTCCGCCGGCTGCCCGCCGCACAGCTACTCGCCCAGGAGTGAGCCATGACCGACACCGATCCCGTCAGCGCCGCCGCCGGGCAGCGCGCCGTCATCGAGCTCCGCGGCGTCAGCAAGCACTACGGAACAGGCAGCGGCCAGCCGGTGGCTGCCGCCGACGACGTCAGCTTCGCCATCGAGCACGGCGGCCTCATCGCGCTGTCCGGCGCCTCGGGTTCCGGCAAGTCGACGCTGCTGCACCTGATCGGCGCTATCGAGCGCCCGGACTCCGGCACGATCGTGAACGACGGCACCGAGGTCACCGCGCTGCGCGGCGCGGCGCTGGCGGCTTACCGCCGTTCGGTGGGGTTCGTGTTCCAGCGCTACAACCTGCTTCCCGCGCTCACCGCCCTGGACAACGTGATCGCGCCGGTGCTGCCGTACCGGACCGGCTGGGACAAGGCCGCTCGCGGCAGGCAGCTCCTGGAGGCGGTCGGCCTCGGCGGGCGGGAGCGGTCGCTGCCGTCACGGATGTCCGGCGGCGAACAGCAACGGGTCGCCATCGCCAGGGCCCTGATCAACAGCCCGCATCTGCTGCTCGCCGACGAGCCGACCGGCAACCTGGACTCCCGCAGCGCCACCGGAGTCCTCGACCTGCTAGCCAGGGTGCGCGAAGAGAACCAGATGACGGTCATCATCGCCACCCATGACCCGCAGATCGCCGCCCGCTGCGACCGGCTGATCAGGCTCAGGGACGGCGCCGTCACCGACGACATCGAGATCGCCGACGGCTACCCCGTCGATGAGACCATCCGAAGAGTCGGCCAGCTCGGCTGAACGGCCCTGGCCTGCCGCTGGTGATTACCGTGGCCGCCGGTTGTCACCAGCGCTCCTCAGCGGTCATGGCCAGGTTTGCCCGGTCAGGCGGTAGCAGGCGGAGAAGGCCTACGGCGCCGGCAAGACCACCACGATGCGGTGCATCCTCGGGCTCGACGAGCCGGTCAACGGGCTCGACCCCGAGGGCATCGTGTGGATCAGGAACCTGATGAAGGCCCTGGCCGCCGAGGGGCGCACGGTCTTCGTCTCCAGCCACCTGATGTCGGAGATGGAGTACACCGCCGACCACCTGATCGTGATCGGCCGGGGCAAGCTGATCGCCGACTGCCCGATGCCGGAGTTCATCGCGGGCTCCTCCGGCGCGTCCGTGCGGTGTTCTCCGGCACCGATTCCTGCCGGACGCCGCGAACCAGGCGGTCTCGGTCACCATCGGCAGCAACGCCAACCTGCACCTGTGGTCGGCCTGGCCGCAGCTCGGCGTGACGGTGCTCTGGGCCGCGGCCCTGGTCGCCGTGGGCGCCTACCTGTTCCGCAAGCGCGACGCGTAAGTCAAAACCTTCAAGTCAGACCCAACGGCGGGCTGACGCCGACGTTGACGGTCCGCCGCCGACCGATGTGCCCCGGGCCGCGGGACGCGCGGTTATGCTGCCGGGCCGCGGGACGGCCAGGGAGCAGAGTCGCGGGGCGTCCAGGAGGCGGAGTCGCGGGGCGGCCAGGGAGCAGAGTCGGGGGGCGAGGCGGGACGCGTCCGGCGGGTGGTCTTCCCCGGGCGATCGGGCGACGGCACGGCGACCGGCCAACTGGCTTCGGCCCAGACGATGCGGCCCGGGTAGGCGTCGGTGAAACCCCAGCGACTGGCGCATGCCGCTACCATGGCGAGTCCCCGGCCGCCTTCGGCCATCGGGTCGAGCGACCCCGCCGCCGGGACCGACGCGCCACCGTCGTCGGTGACCGCCACCCTGGCCACCCCGTCTCGCGGGCGGTCGACCTCGACCGTGAACACGCCGCCGCGCCCCGAGGCGGTGTGCGCGATCGCGTTGGCGCAGAACTCGGACACGCACGTCATCAGCGTTTCCCGGGCCGGGCAGCCGGCCAGCAGCTCACCGACGAACCTGCGTGCTTCCGGTACGGACGCGGGCGTGCCCCGGTAGGTGCGGGCCCACGGACGCGTCGATCGGACTGGACCCAAGTGAAGCACCGGGTGGGGACCTGTCACTGTAGGTCACCCCCTGACAACTAGCTCCTACTGTAAGTGACGCACGAAGGCGCAAAGTGGTTCAATCGGGCCTTCGCCCACTTCATTCGGGCGGGACGAAGCGGGACGGGGCGGGACGGCGAGTGGGACGGCGAGTGGGCCGGGGCGGGACGGCGAGTGGGCCGGGGCGGGAACGAGGGCGAGACGGGGAGTGGCGGACCGGGGCACGCACTCGGTCCGTTCGGAAAAATCGCTGGTTAAATCACCATTTCGGATCTTCCGTGGCGGACGGGTCGGAGGGACACTATGGGGATCAGGCACAGTCAGGAGGAGCAGATGGAAGCGAGTCCTTCCAGCACACCTGGGCTTAAGCGTTCGCTGTCGGTGTGGGCGGCGGTGGGCCTGTCGGTGGCGCTGATGGCGCCGAGCATGGCCGCGAACATCAACCCGCAGGCGAGCGCCACCACGGCGGGCCGGGCCGTGCCGCTGACCTTCCTCATCGCGGCGGTCGGCGTCCTGCTCGTGGCCTACTCCTTCGTCCGGCTGTGCCAGTACTTCCACCATTCCGGCTCGGTCTACGCGTTCGTCGGCGCCACGCTCGGCCCGCGGGCCGGGGTGGTCGCGGGCTGGGGCCTGCTCGGCACCTATACCTTCTACGCCGTGGTCACCTCGAGCGCGGCCGGCATCTTCGGCACCGCGTTCCTGCAGGCCGTCGGCATCTGGCCGCACCCGCCGTCGTGGGCGCCGTTCGTCCTGCTTGCGGTCGTGCTGGCGCTGGCGCTGCTGCTCGCGATCATGCCGGTCAGGCGCGGCGCGAGCGTCCTGCTGTCCGTCGAGGGCACCACGGTCGCACTGATCCTGGTCGTCACCGCGGTGGTGCTGGTCCGGCTGCTGGCCGGGAACGCGCCGGGCCACGAGCACTTCACCTGGAGCGTGTTCCAGGTGACGCCGGGGACGAGTTTCTCCGCAGTGTTCCTGGGCGTGGTGTTCGGCTTCTTGTCGTTCGCCGGGTTCGAGGCGGCGGCCACCCTGGGCGAGGAGGCCAACCGGCCGACCCGCGACATCCCGCGGGCGATCCTGTTTACGGCGATCTTCGGCGGCGTCTACTTCGTGATCGTGACAGCGGTCGAGATGATGGGCTTCGGCGCCGGCCCGGCCGGGGTCAAGGCGTTCATCGGCTCGCCGTCGCTGCTGGGCGACCTGGGCTCCTCCTACGTCGGCCACTGGGTGGGCGACGTGATCACGCTCGGCACCACGGTCAGCGCCTTCGGCTGCTGCCTGGCCTGCGTGGTCGGCGCGGCCCGGCTGCTCTACGCGCTGTCCAGGGACACGGCCGGGCCGCGGGGCCTGGGCCGGGGCTCGCGCTGGGGCACGCCGGCCTGGGCGACCGTCGCCATCGTGGCCATGGTGGCCGTGATCGTCATCGTCTACACGGCGGCCTTCCACGCCACCGCCTTCGACAGCTTCCTGTGGTCCGGCACCATCGGCACGCTGATCCTGCTCGTCGTCTACGTGCTGGCCACGCTGGGCTGCACGATGCTGGTGTTCGTTCGGCGCAAGCTGCCGGTGCCGATGTGGCAGGTCGTGGTGCCGATCGCGGCGCTGGTCGTGCTCGGCTACACGCTGTACCGCAACGTGATCCCGTACCCGACCGGCGCGGGCGCGTGGTTCCCCGTGGTGTCCGGGATCTGGCTGGCGGTCGCGGTGCTGGCCGTGATCTTCGCGCCGGGCACGGCGCGCAAGCTCGGGGCGGCGCTGGCCGCCCGCGAGGGCATAGCGGCGCCGGGCGCCGAGGACGTGGAAGCGGGCGCCGGCCGAGGGCTCGCGGCCGCACGGGATGAGGCGCCCTAGTGGTGGAGGCGTCTTAGTGATGGAGGCGTCTTAGTGCCCGAACTGCTCCCCTGCGTCGCCGAACAATCCCTCGTCGACCACCACTGCCATGGGGTGCTGTGCCGGGAGGCGGACGAGGGCGCGCTCGAGTCGATGCTGACCGAGGGTGCGGGCTGGACGGGCGGTTCGGTGTTCGACTCGCAGGCCGGGTTCGCGTTCCGGCGGCTCTGCCCGCCCGTCCTCGGCCTGCCGCCGCACGCCGAGCTTGACGACTACACCGCCCGCCGGGCCGAGCTCGGCGCGACCGAGGTGAGCAAGCGGTTCCTGGCGGCCGCCGGGCTCTCGGTGCTGTGCGTGGACACCGGCTTCACCCCGGAGCCGCTGACCTCCCCGGCCGAGCTCGGCGACCTGGCGGGCGCGACCGCGCACGAGATCGTCCGGCTCGAGCGGGTGGCCGAGGACGTGGTCGCGGCCGGGGTGGGCGCGGCCGATTTCGCCGACGCGGTACGGTCAGCACTGGCCGCCCGCACCGCCTCGGCGGTGGGCGTGAAGTCGATCGCCGCCTACCGGACCGGGCTCGACCTGCGCGCCGAACGGCCGTCGGATCTCGAGGTCACGGCGGCGGCCGGGCGCTGGCTGGCCGGATGTCGCAACGGGGCCGCTGGGCCTTCAGGGGTTTCTGGGTCTTCTGGGCCCGGCTCGCCGCGAGTGGCGGACGAGACGCTGCAGCGGTTCCTCATCTGGTGCGGCGTGGACCTGCGGCTGCCGGTGCAGTTCCACGTCGGCTACGGAGACAGCGACGTCGACCTGCACCGCTGCAACCCGCTGCTGCTCACGCCGTTGCTGCGGGCCATCCAGCCCACCGGGGTCCCGGTGATGCTGCTGCACAACTACCCGTACCACCGCGAGGCCGGCTACCTGGCTCAGGTGTTCCCGCACGTGTACGTCGACGCCGGGCTGGCCACCCACAACCTGGGCGCGCGCGCACCGGCGCTGCTGGCCGAGGCGCTCGAGCTCGCGCCGTACGGGAAGTTCCTGTATTCCTCGGACGCGTTCGGGCTGCCGGAGCTGTACTACCTGGGCGCGGCGCTGTTCCGGTCCGCTTTGTCGGCGTTCCTCCGCAACGGCATGGCGGAAGATCTTTATACCGAACGGACCGTGGTGCGTCTGACCCGGATGCTCTGCGCCGACAACGCCAGACG
>JBOHCG010000583.1:0-5085 GCA_050698735.1 Streptosporangiaceae bacterium
GCTACACAAAAATCGCCGCCACCATCCGCAGGATCAAGTACGACACCGCCCTGCTCCTGACCATCCTCGGCCTCAAGAACCCCTCATGACCAGCACAAAAGACTTTGCGGGACACCCTGGGGCAGATCAGGCGGCACCCCATGTTGCCTTGCACGACGTGATGTGCTGGAAGCCGCCACGAGGAGATGTCATGAGCACCTACAAGGTAATTGAGGTTATCGGGACGAGCACTGCGTCATGGGAAGACGCGGCAGCGCAGGCGGTGAAGACCGCAGGCGAGAGCCTCCACGGCCTCCGGGTGGCTGAGGTGGTCAAGCGGGACATCCACTTGGACGAGGGCGGCGGGCTCACTTTCCGGACCAAGCTGCAGCTCTCGTTCAAGTACGAGCACGAGCACTGATCCCGGTCCCGTTCGCGGGAGCCAGATTCCTGCTGATGGCTTAGGAGATCACCCAGGGTGAGCGGCGGCCCGGCCAGCCGATGCGGGCCGGTCTGCCGCTTCGTTGATGGGCATCTGCCGACGGCCGCGCGGAAGAGGGGCCGGGTGAAGCAGCGGTTCAGTCGGGAAGATTGTAAGGATGCGCAGGCCGCCAGAGGTGCGGCGGCTCATGCGGGCGGAGCGCTTCGAATGCCCGCTGGACCGGATCGGCTGAGGCGACGGCCGATCCGGACAGCATGTCGGCGTCCGTGTCGATGGTGATGGCTTCCGGCCATGGTGCCTGCTCTTCTGTCATTCTCTCGGCCACTTCCGGGCCTGCGTCCGAGGCGCTGCCTGTCCTGCTGCTCATCCGGCGCGCGGTCAGCTCAGCCGGAGCCGTGCACCGCAGCTGGACGATGTCGGCTGCGACGCTGTCGGCCATGGCTGCCGCGGCGGCACGGTGGTCCGCGGTAACCCACGAGGCCTCGGCAATCACTGATTCGCCTTGCGAGAGCAGCTCCGGCGTCCGGTGAAGCAGCTCTTGGTATGTGCGCTCGGTCCAGGACCGGCCGTAGATGCCTGCGCCATACCGAGCCGGGAGCCTTCTGTTCTGCGGGGATGTCCACCTCCACGTTGGCCTCGACGTTCAGCACGAACCAGCGCGGCGGGCCATGACAGCGGGCGGCGGCGAGCGCGCGACGGCGGAAGTCGTAGGCGTTCGCGAAGAACAGCGGTGCATCGTAGCGGTACACGACCAGGCCGGGGATGGTCCTGGCCTCCGGGTAGTCGTCGACGTCGTGCATGCCGGCCAGCCCAGGGACCAGGCCGAGGATCGCGTCATGCGGCCTGGCCACCCGGATCAGCAGGTCGGCGACCGACACAGCGATCGCGATGAGCACGCCATTGAGGATGCCCGTTACCAGCACTCCGGCCAGGGCCGACACCGCGATGACCAGCTCGCCGCGCCGGAACGCGACCAGCTTGCGGAACGCCTGCACGTCAATGAGCCTGATGGCCGCGTAGATGACGATTGCGGACAGCGCGGCGACCGGGAACGCGGCCAGCTGCGGGCGCAGGAACAGCAAGGCGGCCAGCACCACCGCGGCCGCGGTCGCCGAATACAGCTGGGTGCGGCTGCCGGCGGCGGTACCGATCGCGGTCCGGCTCCCGCTGCTTGAAACCGGGAACCCGCGCAGCACGCTGGCTGCGGCGTTGGCCACACCGAGTGCGAGTAGTTCCCGGTTGGGCCTGATCCGCTCGCCGGGACGGGCGAACGCGCGCGCGGTCAGCACGTCGTCGCTGAAGGCGACGATAAATACGCTGAACGCGGGCATCAGCAGCTCCCGCACGTCCCGCAGGCGGGGGATCGCCGGAGATGGCAGCCTCGCCGGGATCGGGCCGACCAGCTCAACTCCGTGCCGGGCGAGGCCGAACGCAGCGACGGTGGCGGTGGCCAGCAGCACCGCGAGCAGCGGCCCGGGCACACGGGGCCAGTGCCACTGGATCAGGAACAGGAAGGCAAGCACCGCCGCGGCGATGGTCACGGTGACCGGCCGGGTTCCGCCGATCCGCTCGGCGAACGATGCCACCTGGGCTGGGAAGGCCCGGCCCGCAACGTGAACGCCGGTAGCCGGGCCGAGCTGCCCCGCGATCATGATCAGCGCGACGCCGGCCAGGTAGCCGACCAGGACCCGCCGGGACAGCAGGTCGGAAATGAACCTCAGCCGAGCGCAACCGGCGAGCACCGCCATCAGCCCGACCAGCAGCGCCAGCGCGCTGGCCAGAGCCGTGTACCGGGCTGGGTGGCCGGCGGCCAGCGGGCCGATCGCGGTCGCGGTCATCAGCGCGGTCGTGGCCTCCGGCCCGAGCGATAGCGACCGCGATGAGCCAATAACCGCGTAGATCACCAGCGCGGGCAGGGCCGCCCAGAGCCCGGTCGCCGGAGGCATGCCCGCGACCGCCGCGTACGCCATGACCTGGGGGATCAGGTAAGCCGCCACCGTGACCCCGGCCACCAGGTCACCGCGGAGCCAGGAGCGCCGGTAGTCGCCGAGGCCGAAGAGCATCTCGCCACCTCCGCCTGGAGGACTGCCTTGGCGGCTACGCCATCCCACCGTGCGCCAGGCCGCCAGGGCCAATGGTCACAACATCCCGGCGGGCGTGATAGCGGCGGACCAGCAGGCGCCGGATCTCGTCGGCTCCCCACACGATGAAGGGGAAGGGGGCCACGGTCGCGAGCTGGCCGGGGGACCGGGCCGCGGTGCCGAAGACGCCCTGCAGGGCGGGCAGGTACACCAGCGCCGCGGCGAACGCCAGCGCGACGCCGATCCCGGCCAGCAGGAGCTTGTTGGTGAACAGGCCCACCTGGCGCAAGGACGCGTGGTCGGTGCGGACGGCGAACGCCGTCCCGACCTGGCAGGTGACGATGCCCAGCCAGGTGACGGTGGTGGCCTGCCGGTAGCCGTCGTAAAGCGGGGTGCCAGGTCCGGTGGGGGCGCCCGGGTGCCAGCCGGCATGCCGCAGCGTGACGAAGAACCCGGCCATCACGTGGGTGGCGGAGATGAGACCGAGGAATCCCCAGGCGCGGGCCAGCATCCCCGCGCTGATCACGCCTTGCCTGCGCGGCCGCGGCGGGCGGTCCATCAGCCCGGGTTCGGCGGGCTCCCGGCTGAGCGCCAGGGCCGGCAGCGTGTCGGTGCCCAGGTCGATGGCGAGGATTTGCATCACCGTCAGCGGCAGCGGCACCACCCCGCCGGCCAGCGCGAAGACCAGGAACGGCATCACCTCGGGGACCGCGTGGGTGAAGATGTAGCAGATGAACTTGCGGACGTTATCGTAGACGCGCCGGCCGGCTTCGACCGCCGCGGCTACGGTGGCGAAGTTGTCATCGGTGAGGACCATGGTGGCCGCCTCGCGGGCCACGTCGGTACCCGAGCGGCCCATCGCGACGCCGATGTCGGCCCGGCGCAGCGCTGGCGCGTCGTTGACGCCGTCGCCGGTCATGGCGACGACCTGGCCCTGCGCGCGCAACGCGTCGGCGATGCGCAGCTTGGCCTCTGGCGAACTGCGGGCGAACACCACCTCGGCTCCCGATCCGAGCAGTTCGTCCAGGTCCTGCTCGGTCATCGCGTCCAGCTCGGTCCCGCTGACCACGCGCATTCCGCCGGCGCCGATGCCGGTACGGCGGGCGATAGCGGCGGCGGTCAGGCCGTTGTCGCCGGTGACCACGTGGATCCGGATATCGGCCCGGTGCACCCGGCCGATCGCGGCGGGGACTTCGGGCCGCGGCGGGTCGAGCATCGCGACCAGCCCGAGCAGGCACAGATCCCGCTCCGCGTCTTCGCGCTGGCCGGGAACCGGGGCGCCCGCGGGCAGCTCGCGGCGGGCGACCGCAAGCACGCGCAGGCCCTGCCGCGCGTAGTCGTTCATGATCCGCCCGACCGTGGTCCGGTCTGCCTCGGTTACCGGCGGCTCCTCGGTACCGCGGCCGATCCGCCTCGCCCGGGCCAGGACTTCCTCGGGCGCGCCCTTGGTACTGATCACCAGGCCGCCGTCCTGCTCGTGGACGGTCGTCATGAGCTTGATCCGCGGGTCGAAGCGGAACACCCGGCGCCGCGGGGCCTCCCGGCGGCTCGCCGAGACGTCCAAGCCGCAGGCGGCGGCCAGCTCGAGCAGCGCGACCTCGGTCGGGTCGCCCGCGGGAGGGCTCGTGCCGTTGGCCGCCGGTTCGGCTGAGTTGCAGGCGAACGCGGCCTGGGCCAGCAGCTCGGTACCGGCCGCGACAGCGGCCGGCTGGGTGGCCCTGGCACCCGGCGTCTCCAGATCCGCCTCGCCTGCCGGTGTCCAGACCCTGGTGACGTGCATCTTGTTCTGGGTGAGCGTGCCGGTCTTATCGGTGCAGATGACGGAGGTAGATCCGAGGGTCTCGACCGCGGACAGCCGTTTGACCAGGGCGCCTCGGCGGGCCATGTCCCGCACTCCGACCGCCAGCGCGAGCGTGATCGTGGGCAGCAGTCCTTCGGGGACGTTGGCGACCAGCAGCCCGATGGCGAAGCTGATCGCCGCGGCCAGGCCGAGCCCGGCGGCCAGGCCGATCGGCAGGAACGCGACCCCCGCCCCCACCGCCACGAAGGCGATCAGCCAGGCCACCCGCTTGACCTGATGCTCGAGCGGGCTTTCCTCTCGTCCCACCCGCTGGCTGAGGGCGGCGATACGGCCAAGCTCGGTGCCCATCCCGGTCGCCGTGACCACGGCTTGCGCCTCCCCCCCGGTGCATTCGCTCCCGCTGAACACCATGTCCCTGGCTTGCAGCAGCGGGATCTGGCCATCCACGGCCTCAGCGGACCGGATCACCGGCGCCGACTCACCGGTGAGGGCGGACATGTCCACCTCGACGGTGCCGGTCATCAGCCGCGCGTCCGCGCAGATCCGTTCCCCCTCCTCGATCAGCAGGACGTCGCCGGGGACGAGCAGTCGCGCCTCGATTTCCTGCCGCGAGCCGTCGCGCACCACCCGCGCGTGCTCGGGCAGGAACCCGGCCAGCGCCTCCACGGCGCGCTCCGCCTAGACCTCCTGAACGAAAGAGAAGCCCGCGTTGAGCACGATCACCGCGGCGATCGCGATCGCCAGCCGGGGTGTGCCGCTGGCCCCGGCCCGGGCCGCGGCCG
>JBOHCG010000584.1:0-5075 GCA_050698735.1 Streptosporangiaceae bacterium
GCGCTCGCCGAGCTCGACGTCCGCGACAGCGGCAAGCCCACGGCCATCGCGCTCGGCGACGTCCGCGGCTCCGCCCGCTACTTCGAGTACTACGGCACGATGGCCGACAAGCTGCAGGGCGAGACGATTCCGCTCGGCGATGACTACGTGTCGTACACCCGCCACGAGCCGTTCGGCGTTGTGGGCGCGATCATCCCGTGGAACGGCCCGATCAACCAGGCCGCGCGCAGCGTCGCCCCGGCGCTGATGATGGGCAACGCGGTCGTGGCCAAGCCCGCCGAGCAGACGCCGCTGTCCTGCCTGGAGCTCGCGCGGCTCGCCTTCGAGTGCGGGGTCCCTGCGGGAGTCTTCAACGTGGTCCCGGGATTCGGCGAAACGGCGGGCGCCGCCCTGGTGGAACACCCCCTGGTCCGCAAGGTGGTGTTCACCGGCTCGGTCGAAACGGGCCGCCTCGTCGCCATCGCCGCCGCCAAGCGGCTCATCCCGGTCACGCTCGAGCTGGGCGGCAAGTCGCCGCACATCATCTTCGATGACGCCGATATAGAGGCCGCCGCGAAGGGCGCGTGGCTCGGCATCAACGTCAACACGGGGCAGATCTGCTCCGCCGGGTCACGGCTTTTCGTGCACCGGTCCGTGCACGACGAGGTCGTCAGCCGCCTCGAGCAGCTCAACAGCACGCTCAGCATCGGGCCAGGCGCGGCCGACTGCTTCATGGGCCCCCTCGCGTCGGCCGAGCAGAAGGAAAAGGTGGACTTCTACCTGAAGCTCGCAGAGCAGGAAGGCGCGACGGTGCGGGTCGGCGGCCAGCCGGTGCCTGACCTGCCGCCAGGCAGCTACACCCGGCCGGCGCTGCTGACCGGGGTGACCAACGACATGCGCGTCGCGCGCGAAGAGATCTTCGGCCCGGTGCTCGTGGTCATTCCGTTCGACACCGAAGAAGAGGTCATCGCGCTGGCCAACGACAGCGAGTACGGGCTCGTCGCCGGCCTGTGGACGCGCGATCTCAGCCGCGCTCATCGGGTAGCGGCACAGCTCGAGGCCGGGCAGGTCTACGTCAACGAATTCTGGGCCGGCGGCGTCGAGACCCCGTTCGGCGGGGTGAAGAACAGCGGCTACGGCCGCGAGAAGGGCATCGCGGGGGCCCTTGACTACACCTACCTCAAGACGGTGACGCTCCGCCTGCGCCCCGACCCGCAACCCGTCCCCCCTGCACCTTCCACCGATTCGGAGTGACCCTGATGACCTCGCTCGACCACCCCGCCGCGCCCGCCGTCACGGAAGGCAGCAGTCTGCTGTTCTCCCGTAACGTCTCGGTGCCGGAGGCTATCGCCCAGGCCCTCGAGGATGCCGGCATCGACCTGGTGCTTGGAATCTGCGCCGGGCACACGACGGCGATTTTCGAGGCGCTCTACCGCCACCCCTCGATCAAGACCGTCCAGGTCCGCCAGGAGCTGGCCGGATCGCTGGCCGCCAACGCCTACGGACGCCTCACCGGCAAGCCAGCGGTGATCAGCGGCGAGGGCGAGTTCATGCTCGGCACCGGGACGCAGGGCATTATCGAGTCGCTGCTGGGCAGCGCGCCCATGCTGATCCTGACCGAGATGTTCGACGGCGGCCGGATGAGCCATCACGGCACGTACCACTCCGGCGTCGGCGACCACGCCAGCTATGACGCCGTGGCGGCCTTCAAGGCGATCTGCAAGAAGGTGTTCGTCAGTCACTACCCGGCCCAGGCGGTCCAGCACACCCAGCTCGCGGTCAAGCACGCGCTGGCCGGCGACCCCGGGCCGGTGGCCGTCATCTACCACTCGGCCGCGTTCGAGGGAGACGTGGGCCCGGACTCCTTCCCCCGCATCTACCACGCCTCGGGCTACATCAAGGACCGGCCGAGGTCGGTCGACTCCGGCGCCATCCAGGCGGCCGCGGACGCGATCCAGGGCGCGGAACGCCCCATCGTCATCGCAGGCAACGGCGTGCGGATGAGTCAGGCCTACGAGAGCCTGCTCGACTTCGCCCACGCCGCCGACGCCCCCGTCGTCACCACCCAGGGCGGGAAGGGAACCTACCCAGAGACCGACGCGCTGGCCGGAGGCGTGTTCGGCGAGTGGGGAAGGGAGAGCGCCAACGCGCTGGTCAGCGACGCCGACCTGATCATCGCGGTCGGCACCAAGCTGGGCCCGCTCGACACCGTGGACCAGATCCCGTCCCTGATCGACCCGGCCCGCCAGGCCCTGATCCAGATCGATATCGACCCGCTGAACAGCGCCTGGACCCTGCCGGTTCAGCATCTGCTGCTCGGCGACGCCGATGCCGTGCTCGGCGCACTGGCCCAGGCTTGCCTGGCCACCGGGAGCGCCCGCGCGGTGTCCGGCGCCGACCGCACGGCCGCGGCCATCGAGCGGTACGACCTGCCGGCCAAGCCCACCCACACCTCGGATGAGTTCCCGCTGCGGCCAGAGCGGCTGGTGTCCCTTATCCAGGAGTACTGGCCCGAGGACGGGATCATCACCACTGACGCCGGCGAGAGCCGCACCTACATGCTCAACTGGTTCAAGAGCGCCGGCGGCGGGCGCTACCTGGTGCCGCACGGGGGCGGCGGCATGGGCTACGCCATCGGGGCCGCGTTCGGCGCCAAGATCGCCGAGCCGGGCCGTCCCGTGCTAGCGATCTGCGGCGACGGCGGCTTCCCCATGACGATGAACACGCTGATGAATGCGCTGCAGGAAGGCACGCCTTTCACGGTCGTGGTGTCCAACAACCGGGCGCTTGGCTGGCCGCTGCACGTGATGGCCGACGAGGTAAAGAAGTTCTTCGAGTTCCACGACTTCGACCACGCCGCCATCGCCCGGGCGATGGGCTGCGAGGGCGTCCGGTGCGAATCGGTCGCCGACGTGGCCGCGGCCCTGCAGGCCGCGCGCACCAGCCCGATCCCCTACGTCATCGACGTGCCGATCACGCTCGAAGCGACCTTCCTCGACTCGACGGCCAGCATCGCCAAGATTCCGCGCGAGCGGCCCTGGCGCGGAAAGGCCGAGTAGCAATGGGATCCGGGACCGGGACGGGACCGGCCGGCATCAAGGCATCGTTCTGGCACTCCGGGATCGTGGTGAGCGATCTCGAGCAGGCGATGACCGAACTGGAGCAGGCGACGGGCGCTCAGTGGCTAGTGCCTCAGGAGCGTCCGGACGGGGACGGCGTGGTCCGCGTCTGCTTTTCGCAGACGGCCCCGTACATCGAGCTGATCGAGGGAAACCCCGGCGGTCTGTGGCCGGCCGCCGCCGGCCCGCGGGTCGATCACCTGGCGTACTGGACGGAGGCCTTCGAGGCGGACTGCACCCACCTGGACGGCATGGGCCTGCGTCGCGAGGCGGGCGGCACCTCGGTCTGGGGCGGCAACTGGGCCTACTTCCGGGTGCCCGCAATCGGCATACGCCTCGAGCTGTGCGATACCGCGGGCCGGGACGCCTTTTTCGAACGATGGAAATTCGCCGGATACACCCCTGTCTAATACCACACCACATCGTCCACGAGACATCCACAATTCCGCAAGTAACTCAACATCTGCGGTACGGCGCAGACCTGGAGGTTCATTATGTCCAAACTCAATAGACGCGCCACGCGTCGTTCCCTGGCCTTGGCGGCCACCGTGGCACTTGCGATCGGCGCCTCAGCCTGTGCTTCCTCGTCGAGCGGCTCGTCGGGCGGCACGTCAGGGGCCACGGCGGCCTCCGCCGGGGGTGCGCCCATCAAGGTCGCGCAGATCACCACCATCTCCGGCGGCTACCCCTTCGGCGACGTGGTCCCCGGCACCCAGGCGTACTTCAAGCTGATCAACTCCCAGGGCGGGATTGACGGCCACAAGATCGATTTCATGTACGGCGATGACAAGGGCACCGCCTCCCAAGCGGCCGAACTCGCCCGCCTCTACGTCCTGCAGGACCACGTGGTGGCCATGGTGGGCAACACCAGCCTCGCCGACTGCAACACCAATGAGGGCTTCTACACCGCGAACCACATCGGCGTGATCGGCGGCGGAACCGAGCCGCTGTGCTTCACCCAGCCGAACTGGGATCCGGTCAACGCCGGGCCTTACTACGGCAAGGTCGTGCAGTGGCAGTACACCTTCGACCAGCTCAAGCCGACCACCGTCTGCGAGATCGAGCAGAACGACCCGACGTCCATTCCCTATTACAACCAGCTGCGCACCTGGTTCGAATCCCAGAACCCGGGTGTCGCCGCGAAGTTCAAGGAGATCACCTACACCAACGACGCCACGCAGAACCCGACGCCGGCCGTGGCCCACGCCAAGGCCCTGGGCTGCGACCTGATCGAGCTGTCCACGGTGGCCCCGAACATGGTCGCGTTCGTCAAGGCGGCGAAGGCCGTCGGGCTGGACGCCACGTTCATCACCCTGGGCAGCGGCTATGACACCTCGGTTCCCGGCACGCTCGGCTCGCTTGGCGACCCCGGTGCGCTCGGGCCCAACGACAAGGGCGTGTTCGTCGGCGCCGAGCTAGCCGCCGTCAACTCCACGAACCCCCAGGTGCAGCTGATGGCCAGCACGTTCAAGGCGGACAACGTGGCAGCCAACTTCTGGTCAGAGATCGGCTGGGTGAGCGCGGCGACGTTCGTGGCGGCCCTCAAGGACGGGGCATCGCACTACAACATCACCACGGCCGCCGGCGTCCTCGAGGCCCTGCAGCACATGACTCCCTACGACTCGGGTTTCGCTGCGAACCCCTTGGACTTCGGCCCAGGCAACAGCCACCCCGGTAACCGCGGATCTCAGATGCTGCTGATTCAGAACGGCACGTGGGTTGTCGCACCCGGCCAGAACGACGGCGACTACGACGTCGTGCACGGCCTGCTGCCTGCCGCGAACTCCTGACCATCGCGGTGCTGCTGTAGAAGAGAGGACCCCTCATGGTCGCTGAAATGCTAGCCGGGCTGGTGCCCGGCGGAGTCTACGCCGGGCTTGCCGTGTGCATTGTCCTGATGTACCAGATGCTCGGTGTGGTCAACTTGGCGCTTGGCGCCATGGGGGGCCTCGCGGCGTGCACGAGCCTGCTGTGCGT
>JBOHCG010000585.1:0-5075 GCA_050698735.1 Streptosporangiaceae bacterium
ATACTACGGCGAGGTACCGCAGCGGGGCGCGAAGCGCACCGGGGGGTTCCGGGGGGTCGTCCCCCCGGGCCAACTCAGTGCGCCGCTTCGGCCCAGCTGTGGCCGGTGCCCACGGACACGTCTAGCGGAACGCGGAGGGAGACGGCGCCGGTCATGGCGGCGCAGACTAGGTCGCGGGCGGTCTCGTACTCGCCGGGGGCGACCTCGACGATGAGCTCGTCGTGCACCTGCAGGAGCATCCGGGAGCGCAGGCCGGCGGCGGCGAGCGAGCTGCCGGTGGCCAGCATGGCCACCTTGATCACGTCGGCGGCGGAGCCCTGGATCGGGGCGTTCAGCGCCATGCGTTCGGCCATCTCGCGCCGCTGCCTGTTGTCCGAGGTGAGGTCGGGCAGGTACCTCCGGCGGCCCATCATGGTGGCGGTGTAGCCGTCCATCCGGGCGCGGGATACCACCTCGTGCAGGTAGTCGCGGACCCCGCCGAACTCGGCGAAGTACTCCTCCATCAGGCCGCGTGCCTCTTCGGTGCCGATCCGCAGCTGCTGGGAGAGCCCGAAGGCGGAAAGACCATAGGCAAGGCCGTAGTTCATCGCCTTGATCTTGGCGCGCATCTCCGGGCCCACCTCGTCCGGCGGTACGCCGAATACCCGGGACGCGGTCGCGGCGTGGAAGTCGTGCCCGGACTCGAACGCGGCGATCAGCGCCTCGTCGCCGGACAGGTGCGCCATGATGCGCAGCTCGATCTGGCTGTAGTCGGCGGACAGCAGGCACTCGTAGCCCGCGCCGACGATGAAACCCTCCCTGATGCGCCGGCCCAGGTCGCTGCGGATGGGGATGTTCTGCAGGTTGGGGTCGGTGGAGGAGAGCCTGCCGGTCGCCGCGATCGTCTGGTTGAACGTGGTGCGGATCCGGCCGTTCTCCCCCGCCATCGGGATCAGCGAGTCCACGATCGACATCAGCTTGGCCACGTCGCGGTGCCGCAGCAGGTGCTCAAGCAGCGGGTGGCCGGTCTGCGCCAGCAGGCTGGTGAGGGCCTCGGAGTCCGTGGTGTACCCGGTCTTGATCCGCTTGGTCTTCGGCAGGCCCAGCTCGGTGAACAGCACCTCCTGCAGCTGCTTGGGCGAGCCGAGGTTGAACTCGTGCCCGATGACGGCGAACGCGGCCTGCTCGGCCGCCTTGGCCTCGCCGTGCAGCATCGCGGACATCGACGCGAAGTGGTCCACGTCGGCGGCGATCCCGGTGTGCTCCATCTTGGCGAGCACCGAGACGAGCGGCAGCTCAAGCTCGCGCAGCAGCGCGCCGGCCTCGCGCCGGTCCAGGTCCTCCTCAAGCGCGGCGGCCAGCTCGAGCGTGGCCTGAGCGCGCATCACCAGGCCCGCGGCGGCATCGCGCTCGACCGACCCGTCCAGCGTCAGCTGGCCGTCTTCCGGCTCGGCGCGCAGTTCCTTGCCCAGGTAGCGCAGCGAAAGGTCGGCCAGGTCGAAGGTGCGCTGGCCGGGCAGCGCGAGGTAGGCGGCCAGCGCCGTGTCGCAGACCAGGCCGTCCAGCGGCAGGCCGCGGGCGGCGAACGCGTGCATGGGGCCCTTGGCGTCGTGCAGGACCTTGGGGTGCCCGGTGTCGGCCAGCCACGCGGCCAGCGCCCGGTCGTCATCCTCGGTGAGTTCCACCGGGTCGATGTGAGCACCGTGCCCGTCCGGAGCGGCGATCGCCACGCCCGTCAGGTTCCCCGTGCCACGGCCCCACGTTCCCGTGACTGCCACGCCCGCTCGTTCGGCTGAAGAATGGGCGGCCAGCCAGGCACCGACCTGATCGGGTCCGAGCAGGACGGCAACCACCTCGAAAGCCGCTTTTCCTGGCTCGCCAGCCTCGGGCGGGGTGACGGCGCCATCGGAGCCGATCGCGCTGATCAGGCCGTGCGGCAGGGTCTGGTAGAGGCGGTCGCGGAGCACGCGGAACTGGAGCGTGTCGAAGAGCTGGTGGATCTTCTCCCGGTCCCAGGCGACGGGCAGCAGGTCGTGCGGCACGGCACCGACCGTCTCCGCGGGCAGGTCGGTGACCAGCGCGGTGAGCTGGCGGTTGCGGAGCACGCTTGCCAGGTGCTCGCGCAGCGCGTCGCCCGCCTTGCCCTTGACCTCGTCCACCCGGTCCACAAGCGCGGCCAGCGAGCCGAACTCGACGATCCACTTGGTCGCGGTCTTCTCCCCCACCCCGGGAATGCCCGGCAGGTTGTCGCTCGGGTCGCCGCGGACCGCGGCGAAGTCGGGATACTGAGTCGGCGAGAGCCCGTACTTCTCCAGCACGGCCTCCGGGGTGAAGCGGGTCATCTCGGTGATGCCACGGCGGGTCATCAGGGCCGTCACGCGGTCGGAGACCAGCTGCAGCACATCACGGTCGCCGGTGACGATGAGCACGTCCATGTCCTCGGCGGCGGCCTGGGTGGCCAGCGTGGCGATGAGGTCGTCGGCTTCGTAGCCGGGGGCGGACAGCCGCCGGATGCCCAGCGTGTCGAGCACCTCGAAGATGAGGCTCAGCTGGCTGCGGAGGTCCTGAGGGGTTTCCCGCCTGTTCGCCTTGTACTCGACCCACTGCTCGTGCCTGAAGGTCGGCTCGCCGCGGTCGAACGCGACCGCGATGTGCGTCGGCCGCTCGTCCCGCAGCACGTTGATGAGCATGGCGGTGAACCCGTACACCGCGTTTGTGGGCTGCCCCGTGGTGGTGGAGAAGTTCTCCACCGGCAGCGCGAAGAACGCCCTGTAAGCCAGGGAATGACCGTCTAGCAGCAGCAACCGGTCCTGAGCGGTTTCTTGTGACGCCACCCATCGATCCTATGGCGCGCGGAGTCCCCGCCCGCCACCCGCGAGTCGCGGTGTGGCGGGCGGGGGGTCTCCCTTATGAGGAGAACTGGAAGATGGTGGTCGAGTTGAGGGTCTTGCCCGCGCCCAGCTCAGTGGACGGGAAGTTGGGCTGGTTCGGGGAGTTCGGGAAGTGCTGGGTCTCGAACGTGTAGCCCGCGCCCTGCCGGTAGGTGTGGCCGCTGATGCCTACCAGCGTGCCGTTGAGGAAGTTGCCGCTGTAGAACTGCACGCCGGGCTGGTCGGTCCAGACGGTCAGCTCACGGCCGCTGGCCGGGTCCCAGGCGCGGGCGGCCAGGTTGAGGCTGTCCGGGCCGGTAGTGGCCGCAGTCTGCGGGTTCAGCACCCAGTTGTGGTCGTAGCCCTGAGCGAGGAGCAGCTGGTTGTAACCGGGCGAGTGATCCGGGGCGCTGACGTCGTCGATCCTGGCGCCGATCGCGGTCCCGCCGGGCCTGGTGAAGTCGAACGGCGTGCCGAACACGCTGGCCTCGTAGCCGAGCGGGATCTGGGTGGTGTCGGTCGGCGTGTACTTGTTGGCGTTGATGTACACCTTCTGGCTGTACGCCGAGCCCGCGGGCGAGTTCTCGCCGGCCAGGTTGAAATAGCTGTGGTTGGTCATGTTGAGGACGGTGTTGAGGTTGGAGGAGTCGTTGTGCGCCGAGTAGTGGATGCGGTACTCGTTGTTGTTGTTCAGGGTGAACGTGACGTCCACGGTGAGCTGGGCCGGGTAACCGGTGCAGCCGTTCGGGCAGCCAGGGCTGCCGACCGCGCCGCTGCTGTCGCCGTTGGGGCTGACCAGCTGCAACGTCACGCCGACCTCGCTGGCGTTGTCGATGACGTTCACGGTCTGCCAGACGTGGTTGCCGAAGCCGACGAGCCCGCCGTGCAGGCTGTTCACGCCGTTGTTGACCGGCACGGTGTAGGTGACGGGGCCGACGCCAGGCTGGTCCAGGGTGAACTCGCCCTTGGCGATCCGGTTACCGTACCTACCGATCGTCTCGCCGAAGTAGGGGCCGCCGTTGGCGGTCACCGGCGGGCTGGCGTAGGTGACGTAGTCCTGCAGGGTCTTGAAGCCGAGGATGACGTCGGCAACCTGGCCGTTGGCGCCCGGTACATCGATCGCCTGGGTGATGGCGCCGAAGGTCAGCAGCCTGACCGACATGCCGTTGGCGTTCGTCATGGTGTAGCGGTAGGTCGGGGTTTCCCTGCCGGTGTACGGCTCGACCGTGTCGCCGAAGAATGCCTTGGTAAGGGACAGCGAGCCGTAGCCGCCGGCCGGGCGCGTACTGGCGGCACTCGCCGCCACCGCCTGGCTGGCCGCGAGCGAGCCGCCGAGAGCCAGCGCCACCATAGCCGACAGGCCGATCACGGCCGGCCTGGACAGACGCCGCTGTCTTCCGTCCTCGCGCATATGTGCGCTCCCTTCACGAGAAGTGTCCAACACCAAATTGTGAGCGCTAACAACATGAAAGTCACCCCTTATCGCACAAAATATTGCAACGGGATCTGGGGTTCCGGATTCGTCCAGCGTGCGTGCGGTGTGCCCACCAGGCGCGGCCCGTGGGAACCTGTAGGTGAACAAGCCCTAGCGGAGGTACGGATGGATCAGGAGATCCTCGACAGGATCGTGGCGACCACGGTTGCCGAGGGCACGCTCGCCGACCGTATGGGCATCAAGATCCTTTCGGCCTCCGCGGCGCAGGTCGTGGCGACGATGCCGGTCGACGGCAACACCCAGCCGTACGGACTGCTGCACGGCGGGGCGTCCTGCGTGCTCGCCGAGACCATCGGGTCGCTCGGCGCGGTCCTGCACGCCGGCCTCGACCGGGTCGTGGTCGGAATCGAGATCAGCGCCACGCACCACATGGGCGCCAGGGACGGAGAGGTCACCGGCGTCGCCACGCTGGCGCATGGCGGCCGGACACTGGTCAGCTATGAGATCGTCATCACTGACGCCGCAGGCCACCGCGTGTGCACGTCCCGGCTTACCTGCCTGATCAGGGACCAGGTTCCCGGCGAGTCCGGAAATGGCCTCGATCACCTGGGTAAACGGCGAGTTATCAGCTAATGATCGTGCGCTGATCATGTGCTGTCCGGTGGCCGACCCCGGCTTTGCGCCACCCGGCGGCAGGTCGCTAACGTGGGACGGCGGACCCGGGGGGTCCAGTAGACAACGTGTCGGCCGGGGAAGGCGGGCACGGCACCAACGGCTCCCCGGGTCCCGGC
>JBOHCG010000586.1:0-5075 GCA_050698735.1 Streptosporangiaceae bacterium
TGCTGTTCTGCTCCTTCGCCTGGGCCCGCTTCACCACCGCCGACGTCACAAGCTGACCCCGGGTGCGCCCTTCTAGATGCGTCTATCATGTACTTGCAAATGACTTGCAACTGCACTAGCGTGCGACTGAGGCGGTGCCGCAAGATTGTCGGCGAACGGCGCGGCACGGGCAAACCGCGCCCGTTCGGGTTCGGCTTCTTCTTCTCCCTCGGCCACTCCACGATCGTCGTCGCGATCGGGATCGGCATCATTCTCGCGGAGAAGACCGTGTTCGCCGCGGTGTCGAACAACAACTCAGGACTTGAGCAGTTCGGCGGCGTGTTCGGCACCGTGGTGTCCGCGTCGTTCCTGTTCCTGATCGGCCTGCTGATCCTGGCCGGGATCGTGCGGATCTTCGCCTCGATGCGGCGCGGCCAGTACGACGAGGCCGAGCTGGAGCGCCAACTGGAGAACCGCGGCTTCTTCTACCGGTTCTTCGGCCGCTGGATGAAGGCCATCACCAAGGAATGGCAGATGTACCCGGTCGGCGTCGTCTTCGGCATGGGCTTCGACACCGCCACCGAGGTCGCGCTGCTCGCCACCACCGCGCTGCTGGCCTCCCAGCACATCCCCTGGTACGCCATCATGTGCCTGCCGATCTTGTTCACCGCCGGGATGACGCTGATGGACACCACCGACGGCCTGTTCATGAACCTGGCCTACGGCTGGGCGTTCTTCAACCCGGTCAGGAAGGTGTACTACAACCTGGCCATCACCGGCCTGTCGGTGGCGATCTGCTTCTTCATCGGCGGGATCGAGACCCTCAGCCTGCTGCCTCAGGAGATCAAGGGCCTGAGCCAGACCCACGGCTTCTGGGGCTTCATGTACAACTTCAACATCAACACGGTCGGCTTCGTCATCGTCGGAATGTTCATCCTGACCTGGCTCGCCGTCCTGCTGATCTGGCGCTTCGGCCGCATCGAGGAAAGATGGACCGCCCGCCTCCAGCCCCGCTCGCCCGACTCGGCAGCCCCGGAATCCGCCTGTCCAGGCGGGACCGCCGCCTAGCTGGCCAGTCAGCCGCGCCGCCGCCTAGCGAGTAGCTGGAGCAGGTTCTCGTAGGCATCCTGGGGCGTAGCGCCGCCGCCGATCTCCCCGCTGCGCGCCGCGAAGAACTCGGCGCAGGTCACGTCGTCAGCGTTCCAGTCCGGCGGAATGTCGTCGGGCCAGCAGGCAAAGGCGACCCATTCACCCGGCTCGTAAATGCCGCCGTAGCGGGACCGAACGATCGTTACCGCGCCGGGCCCGCCGGTCGCTGCACTATGCGCTGGGGTCACGGCGACCGACGCAGTCGTGCCGCCAGAACGGCTCTGCATAGACCAGTGTCCCTGTCATCCACGGCTCGTACTCAGGGAGCCTGATGACCCGGAAGGCGCTATCCGGGATGCGCAGCGATGGCTTCCGGAACCCCAGGTCGCCACCGGGCGCGAACCCGAAGCGTGAGTAATAACCCGGATCGCCCTCCAGGAAGACCAGGGGGACGGCCCGCTGCGCAAGTGCCCTCAGCCCCTTCCGCACCAGGGCCGAGCCGATGCCGCGCTTCTGGTCCCCGGGCATGACCGCCAGGGGGCTGAGCACGTGCACGTCGACCAGCCGCCTAGGGGCGTCGAGCAGACTGCGGGTGAACATGACGTGCCCGACGATCTGCCCGTCGCGCCCGGCAACCAGCGAGAGGCCATCCTTAGGCGTGATGGTCTCCCGCAGGGAATCGACCAGGTCGGCCACGACCAGGCCGTGGTCACCACCGAACGCCCGCCGGTGGATCTCCCGCACAGGCTCCTTGTCGCCCGGAAGTTCTTCGCGAAGCTCCATGCCTGGATGGTAAGGACCCCTCCCGGTGGCTCGCACACGATTTTGAGCCGGGACCCTGGGATCTACGGTCGGTTGCCCGGTGATGTCAGGAGGAAGCTGTCGGGTGCCTGGCGGGGCGGCTTGGCGGCCGGGGGGGTGGCTGGAGGTCGGCCAGCGGAGGAGACGGGATGTGGTTCGGCGTGCTGGGTCCGTTGCTGGCAGGATCAGTTGCCTTCCGGCACGCCATAAGGAGCCCGTCGGCGACCGGGGTCAGGGCAAGGTCGACACGCGGGTCCGCGGCGGCCCGGTCGTTGAACTCGCGGACGTACATAACCCGGCCGTCGCGGGCGAACCGACGGCTTCGCCGCCCCGGAACGCGTTGTCGGCGAGCAGCAGGCCGCCCGGCCGCATCCTCGGCACAAGCTCCACTCTATTGCGGGCCACTCCTGACGAGCTTGCAGCTAATTCAGGACAGTGCCTTCAATATTGACCAATTCGTCGCCGATAGTTTCGGCGAGGCAATCGGTCGGGAGATTGCCGCGCTGGCAATTTCGGGCACTGGTTCCGGCCAGCCTCTCGGCATCATTACGGCCCTTGCCGCACGTGGTCAGGTCTCGACTTCGGGCGGGTATTACCAGCTTGGTACCGGGTACCGGCACCGACGTTAACACCTTTGGCGGAAGCGTCATTTTAGCCAGTCTGTTACACGCTGCTGTACCGTCAATGGCGCTATACCGTCAAACTCGAACTGAAGTTGATCGGCTGCGATTTCAATTCCGCGATAATCTGATGCCATATCTTGAGATTATCCTCCGATAGGCGGCTAATCAACCGAGTAACGATCGCGGCCGACGCCGAGCACACCAAAGGGGCACCCACGCTGAGACGCGCGAGTACGCCTACAGGCGTCGGCCGGATCCCAGGTCCGGGGTCAGGCGCTAACACGAGCGCTTCACTATGTCGGCAAACATGCGCCATCCTTCCGGCGTGAACCGGAGCACCAGGCCGGTACGGTCTTGGGTGTCACGCACCAATACGCGGCCATTGTTACCGGCTACTTCAACACAGTTGCCCTGATCTCCCGAGTAACTCGACTTCCGCCAATTACTTTCCATGTATCAACCCTTGATGAGCTGGAGTGATTTGTCGTCGGTCAGCGCGCTTGAACGCAGGTGGTCAAATTTCAGCGCGAATAGCCCTACCTCGTCGCGGTTACGGACATAGTGAGCATTGATGAGGTCTTCAAGATAAACCACCGATGAGCCGTTGTTCGATGTCAGGATGGTAAACGCACGCCCATAAGCGCATGTGACGCCTTCGCTATTAGGTATCACTTGAATCGTGACATTAGGCCGCTGCGCCATCTCGATCAGGTGCTCGCGCTGCACTCGCATAACCTCGGCACTGCCCACAACACGGTGCAATGCCGCCTCATCTATGATGGCCCACAGCCTAGGAGTACTGTCTTGGTCGAGCGGCAAGTCGTCGTCTTGTTCAAGTATTTGCTGCCGAGTCATACGAAGGGCGACCGCGCGCTCTATCTCCTCGTCTGACATCCTCGGCCGCCCAGCGCTAATGACGGCGCGAGCATAGTCTTCCGTCTGGAGAAGACCAGGAATTTGATAGGCGTCGTACTCTCGAATCTCAGTTGCTTTCCGCTCCACTTCCACACGGTCACGGAACCACGGGCGCACCGATACTTGCTCGACCAAATGCTGTAGCCGTGTCAGATCACCCTCGTCATCTTCCGAGTCACCGTCCGTCCCGAAGAACTTGTCCGCTCGCTTGGCGAAATCGGTCGGCGGTATCAGGTGCCCTGTCTCGTATGCGCTCACGGTGCTCAGCGCGTAGTTGGTTCCCTTGGCAACGTCACCTTGGGTCTTACCCGCACGCTCACGAAGGCGCTTCAACTCTTTGCCGAAGAACGCCAGCGGGCTTGAGTACGGGTCGGTTGCCATCGCTCCACCTGGGTTTCCACACGTGGCCGTCAGATTCCATAGGTCCGGTATCGGGGTCAGATGCGTAGATCACGCTACCGCTGACCTGGCATCTTGGCTATCGGATAACCCCGCGCCATGACTCAGGTAGCGAACATACCCCCGTAAGGACCGCCACCGATGCCGACCGCCGACACCACAGAGCAGACGCCAGCAGTAGACCAGCCGAAGCATCCGCTGCACGCGATGACCACCTACGAACTGAACGACCGCCGCCGTGAGCTTGAACGCGCCATCGCGTTCTTCGACGCCAAGGACCCAGTGCCCCCGGTACGGGCCAGCATGCAAGCCTCGCTTGACGCCGTGCTTGCCGAGCAGGAGTCACGCAAGAGGCTTGCCGATGGATGACCTCGGCCGTGTTCATGACGTAAACGGGATGACGGCCAGCGAGCTTGAGCGAGCCAGGCGCGACCTACAGGTTTCTCTCTCGCTGGCCTGGCCTGGCTCGCCCGTGCGTGAGCCCATCCTGGCGCACATGAGCGCCATAGATGCCGAGCTTGCCCGGCAAGCCGGGCGCGACAGCTAGCGCCATGATCCGTCTGTGCTCGTGCGGATTCGCGACCAATGACGATGACTGGATCGAGTGCCACCTGATCGAACATCCCAGGGAAGCCTGGCGGCAGGCGCTCGCGATCCTCGAGGATATGCAGCATCCCGACGCGGACCAGGTCCGCGGCAAGCTCGTCGGCCTAGGCAACTAGGCGAGCCATGCCAGCGGATGCCGCAACCGGACGCGTCCACAGCTCGAGGTTCTCCGGCCGGGTGTCGTCGTGAACGGCGGCAGCTATCGGATGACGCGGTAGTCGACAAGGAGATGGCCACTGGGTGAGGTGGAGCTCCGGATCGATTCGAGCTGGATCGGCGGCAGCCCGTCGAGCAGCCTTCGTCCGCTGCCGGCGATCCTCGGTGCGATCACGAGCCTGAGCTCGTCGACAATATCCGCGGCAAGCAGTGCCTGGGCCACCGAGATACTGGCGTGGACTCCGATGTCGCCTCCGGGCCGGGCTTTCAGGTCACGGACGAATTCGGCCAGCCCGCCGTCGATCACGGTCGCATTGGCCCACTCCGGCTGGAGCGGCGCGGATGCCGCGACGAACTTCGCGACCCCGTTGATGAACGCCGCAAATGGCTGGATATCGCTGCCCGGCCAGAACTCGGCCCACTCGCGGTAGCTGCGATGTCCGAGGATGACCGCGTCCTGCGCCGCGATGACGGCGGCGAGGTTGGCGCCCATCGCGTCGTCCCATT
>JBOHCG010000587.1:0-5069 GCA_050698735.1 Streptosporangiaceae bacterium
GCTGCGGACCGAGGAGAACGGCAGTTCCCGGTGCGCCCGGCGGCCTTCGCCGCGTACTACCTTCACCCACTGGCGGACCTCGCCTGCGATGCCGTCGGGGAGGCCGTCGATGTGATGGTTGATGGTGCGCTCGACGGCGGTGCTGTCACGCGCCGTTGAGGGTGGCTGTGGGGCGGGTGCGTGGTGCCGTTGACGGTGCCGATCTGGTGTAGTCCGGCGGGTTCGCGATGCGCGGGGTGGTGGGCGGCGTCACTGTGGCCATGTAGGTGGTGGCAGCGGCCCTTCCCGTGATCTTTGACAGGACTTCGGGAAGGGCCGCCCGGTGGTGCCGGAGGTGGCACCTGATGGTGACGGTACGAGGTTCGGCGGACAGTGTCGAGTCGCGGCTGACGGCCGGTTTGCTGCGGTGCCCGTGCTGCGGCGGGCGGCTGGCCCGGTGGGGGCATGCGCGGCGGCGGCTGGTAGCGATGGGCTCGGGCTGGGAGGAGTTCTGGCCGCGCAGGTCGCGGTGCCGGGGCTGCGGGCGGACGCATGTGCTGCTGCCTGCTGACCTGTGGTCGCGGCGCAGGTACGGCGCGGCGGTGATCATGACGGTGCTGATGCTGGCGGCGCAGGCGGCTGCGGCGGGGCGTGCGGTGGCGCGGCCGTGGGCGGCGGCGCCGGGCGGCGGGCGGCGGCTGGTCCCGGCGTCGACGGCGCATGCGTGGCGGTCCCGGTTCGCCGGGCGGGCCGCGGTCCTGCGCGGGGAGCTGGCGCGGCTGCTGCCGCTGGTGTCGGGGGCGGAGGCGGCCCGGCCGCTGGTCCCGTCCGGCTCGCCGGGCGGGGACTGCCTGGCGGTGCTGGAGGCGGTCACCGCGGGGCTGGCCCGGCTCGGCCCGATGGCCGCGGTGGCGGCTCATGAGGCGGCTGCGCACCTGACCGGGGGCCTGTGGCTGGCTCCGGCGGTCCCGCTGCTGAACGTCAACACGACCTGGGATACCGCGGGCGTCATCGCGGCCTCGTGATCGTGCCCGGCGGGCCATGGTCGGGACATCCGGTCATGAACCGGGCCATACGAGGAGATGTGAGATGACAGCAGCAGACAGGCAGGCGGCCGCCGCCCGGCAGCGGCGGCACACCATCGCGCTGTGGCGGTGGGCGCTGGCAGAGCCGGCGATGGACCCTGCCCTGACATCGCGCCAGCGCGGCGCGGTCGTGCGGGACCTGGCGTCCCGCGAGCACCAGGACCCGGACGGGAGGAGGGTCAGCGTGTCGCGGCGGACGATCGACCGGTGGGTCGTCGCCCGCCGTGACGGGGGATTCGAGGCGCTGGTGCCGTCGCCGCGGCAGTGCCCGCCCCGGCTGGGGAACGGGACCGAGGAGCTCGCGGCCGGGCTGAAGATGGAGAACCCGGCCCGCACCGCTGCGCAGGTCCGCCGGATCCTGGCCGTCCAGGGCGGGGCCGTGCCGTCGCTGCGCACCATCCAGCGGTGGCTGGAGGCCCGCGAGCTGACCACCAGGCCGGGCGGGCAGCCGCCGGAGGCGTTCGGCCGGTTCCAGGCCGATGAGGTGCACGAGATCTGGACCGCGGATTTCATGAACGGGCCGCGGGTCGGCGGGAAGCCGTCCTTCCTGGCTGGCATCGTGGACGACCGGTCCCGGTTCCTGACCGGGGCCCGGTTCGTCCGCCGCACCGACGCTGTCCGGTTCGCCGGGGTGCTGCGCGCCGCGGTCGCCGCATACGGGATCCCGCGGTCTCTCTACGCCGATAACGGATCGGCCTTTATCGATTCGTCGCTGGAGCGGGCGTGCGCGGTGCTCGGCATCAAGCTGACCCACAGCCAGCCCGGGCGGCCGATGGGCCGCGGCAAGATAGAACGGGTATTCGAGACTATCCAGCAGCAGTTCCTGGCCGAGGTCGCCGGCGACGACGCTCATCCCGCGCGGCACCCGGTCGCCAGCCTGGACGAGCTGAACGCCCTGCTCACCTCCTGGCTCCGCGCCGAGTACCACGCCCGGCCGCACTCCGAGACCGGCCAGGCGCCGCAGGCACGGCTCGCCGCGGGCCAGCCGCGGCTGCCGGACCCGGCGCTGCTGAAGGAAGCGTTCTCGTGGAGCGTGATCCGGCAGGTCCGCAAGACCGCCACCGTCTCGGTCGAGGGCAACGTGTACTCGGTCGACCCGTTCCTGACGGGCCGGAAAATAGAGTGCGTCTTCGACCCGTTCGACATGAGCGAGATGACGGTCTACTGGCAGGGCCGCAAGGTCGGCAAGGCGCTCCCTCAGGTCATCGGCCGGCACGCCCATCCCAAGGCCCCGCCCGACCAGGACGACCCCGAGCCGGCCGCGCTGACCGGCATCGACTACCTGCAGCTCGTCGCCAGCGCCGACGCCGCTGCCCTGGCCGGGCAGCTCCGCCTGGCCGCCCTCGACGACAGCGACCCCGCCGCGCCGGACAGCAGCGGCTCTGCCGTGCCGGACGCCAGCCAGGACGAGGAGGGGGAACTGCAGTGAACGCCGAGACCATCCCCCCCGGGCAGCTGGCCTGCCTGCTGCGCGACGCCGCGGCCGGCATGCTCGCCGACACGGCGGCCGTCGACCTGATCTGCCGGCATGGCCGCTTCCTGGGCGACCCCGCCTTCCGCCGCATCATCGCCGCCGGCAGCAGCATCACCACCGGGCAGCCGCTGGCCGTCATCCGGTGGAACGCCGCCGTCCACGCCCTGCAGACCGGGCACCTGCCCTGCTCCGGGTCCGAGCAGGCGATCCTGAAAATCGCCGCCAGCCTCGCCGAGCCCGGCATCGCCATCAGCCTCCGCGACTGCCTCGGCAACCTAGACCAGCGCAACATCACCCTGGTCACCGACGCCATCACCGCCGCCAACGGCTGAGAACCCAGCAGAAAGACATCTGTGATGATCGCGAACCTGCAGCAGCACTACGGTTTCACCCGCATGCCATTCACCTCCGCCGTCCCCGTCCCGGCGCTGTATGCCTCCGCCGCCCACAAAGAAGCCGTCGCCAGGCTCCGCTGGCTCATCTCCGCCCGCGGCCTCGGCGTCTTGACCGGTGAAGTCGGCTCCGGGAAGACCGTCGCGCTGCGCGCCGCCGCCGACGGCCTGGACGCCTCCCGCCACACCCTCATCTACCTCCCCAACCCCCAGATAGGCGTCCGCGGCATCCACAGCGCCCTGGCCATGGCGCTGGGCCAGGCACCCCGCTTCTACCACGCCACCCTCATCCCGCAGGTCGAGGCGGCACTAGCCGCCGAGGCAGACGAGCGGAACCGGGACGTCGTGCTGGCAATCGATGAATCGCACCTGCTCACCGGCGAGCAGCTGGAGGCGGTCAGGATGCTCACGAACCATAACCTCGATTCCGGATCCCCGCTGACCATCTTGCTGATCGGCCAGCCAACGCTGAAACGCCGCCTGCGCGTGGGTGACATGGCGGCCCTGGACCAGCGCGTGCAGCTCCGCTGCGCCATCCCCGCCCCCGCGGTCACCGCCGCCGAAGCCGACGGGTACCTGCGCGCGCACCTGGCGGCCGCCGGGCGGTCGGACACCTTGTTCAGCGACGACGCCGTCCGCGCCATTCACGCCCACGCCCGCGGCATGCCACGCGCCATCAACCGGCTCGCCGTCAACGCGCTGCTCGCCGCCTACACCGCCGGCAAGACCATCGCCGACGAATCCGCCGCCCGCACCGCCATCGCCGAGGACACCGCGACAGACTGACCACCACCACGCCACCCCGGCCACCAGAACCCCGCCCGGCACCCCGCCCGGCGGGGTTCCACACGCCAGCCCGCGGGCACCGCGAACGGCACCCTCATGGACACCTTGAACGGCCGAGAACAGACCTCGCGCTCGATAACCGATTCGCGCTGCACGAAGGTCTGTAAGTATTCGGTGATCCCGTGGGATGGCATGGTGAAGGCCCGGCCGTGTTGATGGCCGGGTGCGCGGTTCGCCTCGGGATTGTCCGGGGTTCCGGTGCGCGGGTCAGCCGGATTGGCTGATTTTGGGCGGGTCGTGGTCTCGGCTGCCGACGGCGCCGGGGAGCCAGGGCAGGAACTGGTCCAGTGCCGGTCCCGCGGGGGCCTTGCCGCTGGCGTCGGCGCAGGCGCTGAGGTAGCTGGTCAGGTATTCCAGCGGTTCGAGGTGGTGGCGTTCGGCGGTGGCTGTGATGGTCCAGACCCTGGCGGCCAGGTGCGCGGACCATTCGGCGTGGCTGCCGTAGTAGTTCTTCCGCCCGACGACCGGGGTGCGCAGGGCGCGCTCGGACTTGTTGTTGTCCAGGTCCAGGCCGGGGAAGTCGCGGTGGCGGGCCAGGCCGTCCCATTCGCGGTCCAAGGTGGCCAGGACCTTTTTCGCCGCTGGGTGCAGGCCGGGCCCGCGTGGCTGGGTGCGGGCGGTGTCGATCACGGCCAGCGCCTGCCCGAACCTGGCCCGCGCCGCGGCATGCTCCTCGGTGGCAGGCTCGGCGGCGGCCATGGCCTGGTGAGCCAGGTACAGGTCAGCGATCCGGGCGACCCACTGGTCACGCCAGTACCGCAGCTGCTGGTGAGCGTCGCCGGCGCGGATGAAGTACCGGCGGATATGGGCCCAGCACCAGAGCGGGTCGACGCCCTCCATCCGGGCCAGGGACTGGTAAGCGGTGTAGAAATCCGTCGACAGCAGCAGGCGCCGGCCCTCGGCCAGTGCCCCGTCGGCGCGGTCGATGCCGAAGTGGCGTTCCAGGACCGCGGTGGAGCGGGTGGGGTCCATCCGGAACACGACCGTGTCGCCGGCGATGAAGACCCATAGCCACCAGCGGTGGCCGTCCTTGCCTTCTACCTGCTCGAAGACCCGCCAGCTGGTCTCGTCCGCGTGCACGTGCACGGCCTCGGCGTTACGCGCGCTGATCGCGTCCTCAAGCGGGACCAGCAGGTCCGCGACCGCTTTCAGCGCGCCGCTCACGGTGCCCTCGGCCACCTCCAGGCCGTCGGCGGCCAGCGCCCGCACGATCCGGTGCACCGGCAGGCCCAGCACGTACTTCTGGTAAACCAGCCGGGCCAGGAAGGCGGCCGTGAACCGGCCCCTGGGCAC
>JBOHCG010000588.1:0-5067 GCA_050698735.1 Streptosporangiaceae bacterium
TCCTCACGCCACTGGTTCTGCGCCGGGGTGAGCTGCAGCTCCATGACCTCTCCTCAGCTCGGCACGAGGTTACTTATAGAATTATCGAATCTTTACCTTACCGTCAATGGTTGGCTCCGGGGGGGGCCTGCGGGGGTCAGGCTATCCGCGGCCGGGAGCCCCGTTCTATAGTTGTATGGATATCTAAGTGGTTCTGGGTGGCAGAGGAGACGGGCGCATGATCGATCTTGGACTGGACGGGGCTCGGGCCATCGTCGTCGGTGCGGGGTTCATTCCCTACCGGGCCGGGCACGGCCGCGGTAGCGCGCTCCGGCTGGGCGCCGCCGGCGCCACGGTCGCCTGCGTCGACATGGACGAGGGCCGGGCAAACGAGATCGCCGCGGAGATCCAGCAGGCCGGCGGGAAGGCGTTCGCGGTGGTCGGGGACGTCCGCACCGAGGCCGAGGCCAGGCGCATCATCGGCGAGGCGGTGGCCGGCCTCGGCGGGGTCGACGTGCTCGTGGATGTCGTCGGGGAAGCGATCTTCGCCCCCTCCGACCAGCAGACCGAGCAGGACTGGGACTATCAGATGACGAAGAACCTCAAGCAGTTCTTCTTCTGCATGAAGGCGGTCCTCCCGCACATGGTCGAGCAGGGCACCGGCGGCGCGATCACCGCGATCACGTCGGTCGACGGCTTTTCCTCCTCGCGGTTCCACGTCGCCTACGGTGCGGCCAAGGCGGGCATCATCTCGCTGGTGAAGACGTATTCCGATGAGTTCGGCAGGTACGGCATCCGGGTTAACTGCGTCGCTCCTGGCAACGTGGGCGGCGCCGTATGGGACAAGCCTGATGTGCCGTTCGGCCAGGATGTGGTCAACTCGCTTGCCCCGCCGCGGCCGATGGACATCGCGAACGGCGCGCTGTTCCTTTCCTCCTCGCTGGCGGCTCGGGTGACCGGGCAGACGCTCGTGGTGGACGGCGGGGCTACCACACGGTCGCCGTGGGGCTTTTCCGACGAGAGCCTGGCGTCCTTCAAGGCCGGCTGGCGGGAGGAGCGGAACTAGCATGTCCACGCCACTCCCCCACTCGCCGTCCGAGCTTGCCCTTGCCCCGGTCCTCATCGCGATCGAGCGGCGGCTTGAGCAACTGCGGGCCGGCGACGATCTCGAGCTGTTGCTCTCCCTGGACCTCGACGACCAGGACATCTTCTACCACGGGCCCGCCGAGCGGGCCGGGCGGCTGGGGAAGTTCGCGACGCGGGAGCTCGACCTGCATGGCTGGACGGTGCAGCCGACGCCCGACCTGTACGGGCTGGCCGTGCAGCACGGGGAGTACACCGTCTCGGTAATGTTCGGCAAGCGACTGGTCGGCTACGTCGAGGACGACTGAGGGATGGACATGACCGCTCACCTGCCGGGAGCCGCCGAACTCGGCGGCGAGGGGGCCGACCTGGCCGGCGAACTCGGCGCGACCTTCGACCACGTGGCGATCGCCGGGCGCCGGATCAGGGACATGCTGCCGTTGTGGCGCGACGCGCTAGGCGGGAAGTTCGTCGTCGGCGCGGACAACCCAGCGGTCGGCTGGCGTGCCGTCCGGCTCGAGCTGGGCGGGGTCTGGTGCCTGGAGCTGATCGAGCCGCTGCCCGGTTCGACGTTCCTCGACAGCTTCCTGCGGAGCCGTCCCGAGGGCGGGATGCACCACCTGACCTTCGTGGCGGACGATGTGCGGGCCGCGTTCGAGCGGTTCGCCGCCCGGGGGTACGAGCCGTTCGGTGCCGACCAGGAGTGGTTCCAGATGTTCGTCCATCCGCGCCGTTCGGGCGGCGTGCTGCTGCAGCTCATGCGGCGGCAGGCGGCGCAGGGCCGGACCGACCGGCTTGGCATGACCGTGGAGGACGTGCTGGCCGGCCGGGGCTACCGGGGTACCGGGGTCAGCAGCCCCTGAGCTGTTTTCGGGCGGCTGACCCGGCGGTGGGCCGCTAGTCGGTGCGGTGGGCCGCTAGTCGGTGATGGCCTGGTACCACTGGAGGACCGGCGGGTTGGCGGCGAGGTCCATGGTGGTGCTCATGTCAAGGCGACCGTCGGCCCCGGCGGCGCCGAGGGAGGCCATGGCGCCTGCCACGTCGTCGGTGTCCATCTCGTAGACCGCGAGGTAGCGATGGGCCGGCGCGGCGCCGACCCCGGGAACGTCCGCGACCCGGTAGCGGTGGACCGACGTGATGGCCGGGATGGCGGCGCGTACCTGAGGTACGTGCGTTCCTTCGTACCAGGCGTTGAACTCGCTATCGCTTGCATCGTCGACCGGGCTGGACCACGCCATGAACATCGACTTCGCCATCGGTTCTCCTCGGCATCAAGCACTCATTGACTATTTGACAAGCGTCGACCTATGCGTCACGCTAACGCGTGGAACTGGGCTAGGTCAACGGCGCTACGTCCGTGAAGGGGCTTCAGGTAGCTAGATGACGGCGCAGCCGGACGCGGGGCACGAGGGCGGCGGGCAAGGACACGCCTGCGTGGGCCTGAAACCGGCGGATCCGGGTCGCGGCGGCGGGGTAAGACCGGCGGAATCGGGCGGCGTCGGGGCGGCACAGCGTTATGCATGGCTGGAGAACTTGCTGCCGCCCGTGGAGGAGGTCCGGCCTGGGCTGTGGTCGATTCCGGTGGCCTGGCCGCGCAGTGGGCTGCGCTACACGCTTTCCTATCTTGTCAGCGGGCGGTCGGGCCTGGCGCTCATCGACACGGGATGGCCGACCGAGGATGGCTGGACGGCGCTAAGCGACGGCGTCAGGCTCGCCGGGCACGACATCGCCGACGTCAGGCACGTGCTGGTCACGCACGCGCACGCCGATCATCTCGGGATGGCAGGGCGGGTACGCGAGGCTTCGGGCGCCTTGGTCGGCATGCACCCGGCCGAGTCCGCCACGCTGCTGCACCGGGTCGGGCCGCAGGCCTGGCGGGAGCGGCTTTCCAGCTGGCTGCGCGCTCGCGGGGCACCGGAGGACCAGCGGGCCGAGATCACCGAGCTGATGGCGGGAGCGGTCGCGTTCCACGCAAGGCTTGCGCGTGCCGACTTCGACGTCGAGCACGGCAGCCTGCCGCTCGGGGCCGGGACCAGCCTGCGAGCGGTGTGGACGCCTGGGCACACGCCGGGTCATCTGTGCTTCTATGACGAGCGGCAGGAGATCCTGCTGACCGGCGACCATGTGCTGCCGCGGATCACGCCGCATATCGGGCTGCCGCCCACAGTCGAGGGCGACCCGCTCGGCGACTATCAGGCATCGCTGCGCGCGCTGGCCAGGTATAACCCGGCCGAGGTGCTGCCGGCGCACGAGTACCGGTTCGCCGACCTCGGCGAGCGCATCGAGGTGCTTCTTGGCCACCACCGGACCAGGCTGGCGGAGATCGAGCACGCCGTCGCGTCCGATCCCGGCTTGTCGACCTGGGACATCTCTGCGGCGCTGACCTGGTCGCGCGGGTGGGAGCAGACCCGTGGGGCGGCCCGGCAGAGCGCCATCAGCGAGACATGGGCGCACCTGATCCACCTTGCCGGACGCCAGCGCGTGATCAATCGCGGCGGCAGCCGCGACTCCTGGGCGCCGGGTCCGCGGTGATCCGCCGATTTGAACCTGCGACCAGTCCAGAGTCGGCATATTGATGCTCCGCGGACCCCCGGGACCGGTACTGGTTCGGCAGCGGCGGCCAACCGGAGCGACGCATAAGCCGTTCACGAGTCCTCGGCCAGACGTTTACTCTCGCCCGAGCTGCATGCAGCTGCTCCGCCCGGGTCCTGGGCGCGGGCGACGCCAGCTGCGGCGCGACGCCGAGGCCGCGCAGACCGGACTGGGGAATCGGAGCGGTGGCACCCCGGCGAACGCAGATCACTTTCTGGTGACTTTGTGGGACGAGCCTTGAACGCCGCGGAGTCCGGCTGCAGCATCCAGAAGTTCACCGGTCGCGACATACTGGCGGGCAGCCTTCCTGACTGGCATCGCCCGTCATCGCGGGGCCTGGGCACCGGGCAGTTGCGCCTGGCGGCAGGCGGTCAGGATCCAGTACACGATGCCGGCCGGCGGGAACGCGAACAGCAGGCACAGCAGCAGGCACCGGTCCAGGCCGAGGCACGTTCCGGATTGCGGGTCCGGATAGGGGACGGGCAGGATCGCGGTCGGCTGCCTGTCAGGTGCCGGTGAGGCGGCGACCGTGCCGGGCAGGTCGCTGGTCAGGTCGCGCAGGTCTGCGCGGGTCTTCGCGGCGTAGGCCGCGGTGAGCCGCTCGTCGAGTTCGGCGCGGCTGAGCCGGCCCTCGGCGAATCCCGCGCGGAGGATCTCGGCGGCCTGATCCCGTTCGGCGTCCGACGCCCGGACCGGCGGCGCGCCGGAGATGGTCAGGGCCTGGCTCATGGGCCGACTCCTTTCGCTTGTGAATTGCCCCCGTCTTCGCTGTGCCCGGCTGCGCCGGTGCCCGCCAGCGCGGCCATCGCGGTTTCCAGGCAGAACGAGCCGGGCGCGGTGTGCCACTGGGCCATCAGCCCGTACAGGCCCGCGGTAAACAGGCGCGCCTGCAACGCCGGGTCGGTTCCCGGCGGCCATTCGCCCGCGGTGACGCCGGCCTGGAACAGGCCGGTGAGCTGATCCTGGGTTCTGGCGCTGGCGGCCTGGACCTTGGCGGCGATCGCGGGCTCGTAGGCGGCAAGTGTGGTGGCCTCCATGAGCACCCGGCAGGTCTGCGGGTTGCCGGTGACGTGGGCGGCGATCGCGGATGCCACCGCGGCCAGGATGCGGCGGGGAGACTTGCGGGCGGGCTCGGCGAGCCCGGCTACCGCGGCGTCGACCCGGGCGGCCAGGCCGCAGTCCCACTCCTCGTACAGCGCGATAAACAGCGCTTCCTTACCGGGGAAGTACAGGTACGGGGTTCCCTTGGACACCCTGGCCGCCTCGGCGATGTCGGCCATCGTGGTGACGTGGTAGCCGGACCGGGCGAAGCACTGCGCCGCGGCGGCGATGATCTGGTCCCGGCGCGCGGTGCGCGCCTCCTCGGCGATCTTGGGCACCGGGCGTTCCCCTATCGCAGGACCCGGCGCCCGG
>JBOHCG010000589.1:0-5046 GCA_050698735.1 Streptosporangiaceae bacterium
CTCCTCCAGCGAGCTTGCGGCCGTCCGCAGGTCCCCGCTCAGCGCGGCGGCGACGGCGAGGGCGGCCACCGCGGAGTTGTCGACCGCGCTGAGGTCGGGGGAGCGCACCTGATCGTGCAGCGCGGAAAGCAGCTCACCGAGGCGGCCCTGATACCAGCGGATGGTCACCATCTGGGCGCCTGACCACCAGCCGTGGTCGATGTCGCCCGCGAGCGCGCCGCTCGCGGCGCAGCCTCGGGCCAGGGATTCCGCCTCGTCGAGCCGGCCCGCGCGGATCGCGAGCATCACGTCGATGGCGCTGACCACGAACGCGACGGCCAGGTGGTTTTGCTGGCCGAGCTGGTCCCGCAGCTCGCCCAGGTGCCGTCCGGCATGCGGTCGCCCTCGGAGTAGGAGTCGACCGTCTGCCACAGCAGTCCCATCAGCAGGTCGCTGCGGCGCTCGGTGCGGAAGCTCGTCTTGATCAGCTCGACGGCCAGTTCCCTGCGGTGCCTGGCGTGGTCCGGGCCAAGCAGGCAGTGATGCGCCATGCTCAGGGCCTCGGCCAGCAGCTCGGCATCCCCAGCGGACCGGGCCTCCTGCAGCGCGGCGAGGATCGCCTCGTGCCCGCCGCGGAGGTAGTCGGACTCTCCGGCCAGCCGGGTCCGGATACGCAGCGCGACCGAAGAGCCCGGATCGAGCAGGGAGGCCACGTGCTCGAGGCGTGCCTCCTGCTGCACCGCGCCGGTGACGGTGCGGCGCTCCGAGACCCACAGACCGGCCAGGCCCAGCGCGGCCAGGGCCATCGCCTGCACGTCGCCGGCCCGCTCGGCCAGCCGGTAGGCCCGCTCGAAGTGCTGGCGGCTGGCGCGCAGGTCGCCGTCTGTCCACTGCGCGCGGGCGCCGTCCGCGAGCGCGGCCTGGAGCTCCCGCACCGGATCACCGAGGAGTTCCAGGCGACGCGCGGCCGATGCGCGGCCCGAATCACTCCCCATGGGGCAAATGTATTTGTGTTGGAACCTGAGAGCTAGCTGAGAGTCGTGAGCGCCAGCCGGACTTCCCTGCTCCGCAACCGGACGGTGACGGTGCGGCGCTCGGCGGCGGTCCACGGATCGTCGCCGGTGCCGGGGTGCAGCTCGTAGAACGGGTAGCAGCCCGCGTGTGGGTCAAGCACGAGAACCACTCCACTCCGGCAACGAGCCGGACCTGGTCGCTGGCCGCGGCGACCCGCACGATGATCGAGAAGACCCGCAACCTGGTCGAGCCGGCCGGCGCGGCCGCCCTCGCCGCGGTGCTCGCCGCGCCCGAGCGGTTCATGGGCCGGACCGTCGCGGTAGTCTGCAGCGGCGGCAACATCAGTCCCGCGCAGCTGCTCAGCCTGTGGGCTCACCAGTTATTCGGCAGGCTGAGCCTGTCCTGGGCAGGCAGCGGACTGTACCATCACGGCCATGAACCCACTGTCCGGCGTCCTCGACGAAGCATGGCGGATGTATAAGGCGTACGCCAAGCACCTGCTCGCGATCGCTTTCGTCATCTACCTGGTCACCGCGATCATCGTCGCGCTCCTCGCCCTGACCGGGACGCTCATCGGCGCGATCTTCGCCCTGCTGCTGGACCTGGTCGCGACCTTCCTGCTGCAGGCCGCGCTCGTCAAGGCGGTGCAGGACGTCAGGGACGGCCGGGCCGACATGAGCATCCGCGAGACGGTGACCGCGGCCGTGCCGTACATCTGGCCCGTGTTCGCCGCGTCCATCCTGGCCGCCATCGGGATCGCTATCGGGCTCTTCCTTATCATCGTCCCCGGCCTGTTCCTGATCACCATCTGGGCCGTGCTCGTGCCCGCCATCGTGATCGAGCAGGCCGGCGTGTTCGCGGCCTTCGAGCGCAGCAGGCAACTGGTCAGGGGCCATGGCTGGCACGTGTTCGGCACGCTGGTGCTGACGTTCATCATCCTGATCGTGGTGCAATATGTGCTCGCCGCGATCTTCCTGGCGCTGCCGCCCTCGCTGAGCCAGGGGCTGTCCTCGGTCATCTCCGGGACGATCGTCTCGCCGTTCATCGCCCTTGTCGTGACGCTCATCTACTACCGGCTGGCCGGCTCGCCGCCGATGAGCGGCACCGGCTCGACCCCGTGGAGCGCCAGCGGGCAGTCCCCCGGCTACGACCCCAATGCCTCCCCGTGGGCCACGCCACCGCAGCAGCAGTGGGACGACCCCAGCCGCCCGGCGGCGACGACTACGGCGGTTACCGGGGACCGTCGTAACCATAACTGGTACCACCGCTCGTTCGGTCAAAATAAAAGAACCCGCAGCGGCGCGGCCGGTCAGCCTTAGTGCGCCAGGGCCATCTGGACGAGCTTGACGACGACCAGGATCATCGCGATGGCCAGGTAGGACCGCAGTATGGTGAGGCCCACCTTGCGGCTTGTCGACATCGCCGGCTTGGACAGCATGGCCAGCGGCGGCATCCGCCAGCTCTCCCGGCCGGTGCGGTCGACGGGGACGCCGCCGACCGACCGGCGCGCCCGGACCAGCGTCCGGGCCCCCCCGATCGCCGCGGCGGCGCCGCACCCGCAGATGATCTCGATGATCTGCCTGGCGGTGATGTTCGGGAACAGCACCGAGGCGGTCAGCACCACCGAGAGCGCGACAAGCAGCGCGACCACGGTCGCGGCGAACATGGTCGTCTTGCGCCCGTTGACCCACGGGCCGAGCACCGCGCGGTCGGTGCACAGCAGCAGCAGGTACACGGTGGCGCTGGGCAGCAGCACGCCGGCCAGCGCCTGGACGCCCTCGGTCAGCAGCCCGAGCGGGGTGCCTGGGATCAGCACGATGGTCGCCGCGCCCGCGATCAGCGCTGCGTAGATGGCGTAGAAGCCCTTGGCCTGGCGGAAGCCGCGGTGCAGCGAGTGCTTGAGGCCGAGCACGTCGCCGATCGCGTACGCGCTGGACAGCGAGACCGCGAACGCCCCGATGATCGAGGCGTCAAGCAGCGCGACCGCGAACACCACCCCCGCGGCACGGCCGGCGTAGGCCGCGATGCCGTGCGCGATCCCGGCGGAGTCGGTGAAGTTGCCCGCCCCCTTGGTCCCGGCGAAGGCGGCGGCGGTCGCGCCGATCACGGCCGCCGCGCCGACCACGACGATCACGATGCCGATCCACAAGTCGGCCTTCTCATAGCGCATGAACCTGGGCGTGATCCGCTTGTCGATCACGTAGGACTGCTGGAAGAACAGCTGCCACGGCGCGACTGTCGTGCCCACGATCCCGATGATCAGCAGCATGACGGTCGCCATCTGACCGGAGCCGCCGGGCAGCCCGGGCACCACGAAGCCGCGTGCCACCTGGCCGACGTTCGGGTGGGTGAGCAGGGCCAGCGGGATCAGCAGCAGCGACCCGGCGCAGAACGTCATCGCGATCCGCTCGAACCTGCGGAAGCTGCCGGTGAACGCGGCCGCGATGATCACCACGGCGGCGAGCGCGACCGCGAGCAGCTTGGGCACGCCCAGGTAGCCGGCCGCGAGCGTGATCCCGATGAACTCGGTCACGATCGTCAGCGCGTTCAGGATGAACAGGTCGATGACCGAGAACGCGCCCCAGAACCTGCCGAACCGCTCGAGGATCAGCCGGGCGTGGCCGACGCCGGTGACCGCGCCGAGCCGCAGCACCATCTCCTGGTTCACGTACAGCACGGGGACGAGCAGCAGCAGCGTCCACAGCAGCCGGGTGCCGTAGTTCTGGCCGGCCTGCCCGTAGGTGGAGAACGCTCCGGCGTCGTTATCGCCGCACATCACGATCAGCCCCGGGCCCACGATGGCCAGCAGCGTCTTGAGCTTGGCGGACAAGCCGGCCCGGGGAGCGAAGTCGTCGGCTGCGATCGTGCCGAGCGCGCCGCGGATGTCGCCGACGTGCGCGTCGTCGAGGACGGCGGAGCGGTTTGCCGCCGAAGAGGCGGCCCGAGTGATGGTGGCCATGGTGAACACCCCTTTCACGTCACGAAATTGACGGGATCGGGGCACACGACTGGTAGTGCGCAGGCGCCGGGCCTGGGCGGGATAGGCTCAGAAGCTAACTCAGTGGCGGATGGGCTACCTGACGTGTGCCGGAACAGAATGGGACAGCAGCGAGAAGGGCCAACTTCGGCCCGGACTATCAGAGTCCATCGCGTGCCTCCCTCCTGTCCGCGACGCACGGGGGCGCCAGGCCACACTTTCCGCGTGACACCTAAGGAAACAACCACCAGGAGCGGGAAAATCCCTGGCAACCTCTCTCGTGAGAGCTTTGGCACTCCACGGCGTACTGCGAGGGCCGGTTCCCGCTCCCGAGGGCCTAGCCGCCGCCAGCCACTTGGCCTCACCCCTTAAGCCGGGGAGAGGTGTCCTGATCCGGAGCGTCTCTCGACGGTTGGGATCAGTGGCCTATGTCCATGAAGACGCCTCACCGAACGAGGTGTCCCGTATTTCAACCATCCAAAGGATGCCCGGCCGGGTAGCTGAGTGTCAACTCGGCGCGAGCTGAACGCCGAGCCCGGGCAGGACCTGAGCCTCGGGCAGCGCCGCGAGCAGGCGGCCAGGGAGCCGCAGCTTGGAGCCGCGGATGCCGGAGCCGATGATCACCGTGGCGGTCTTCGCCACGCCCTCGTCGACGAGGACCGGCCAGCCCGCGGGCAGGCCGACCGGCGTGATCCCGCCGTACTCCATGTCCGCGGCGGCGGTGATCTCGTCCACCGGCGCGAACGACGCCTTCCGCGCGCCCAGGTGCCTGCGCACCAGGCCGTTGACGTCCGCGCGGGTGGTCGCGGCGACCATGCAGGCCGCGTACGTGGTCTCGCTGCCGCGCCGGGCAGCGATCACCACGCAGTTCGCCGACTCGGCCGGCGAGATGCCGTAGTGCTCGCAGAAGGCCGCCGTGTCCGCCAGGGCCGGGTCGATCGCCGCCACCTGGACCTCATCGGCCCCGGGCCACGCTTGCAGTGCCGCGGCGACCGGCGCGGCGAGCAGGTCTGTCCGGGACAAGGCGGGATGAAACTCGAGCGCGACGGTCATAGCGGCCATCCAACCATGCCCGG
>JBOHCG010000590.1:0-5034 GCA_050698735.1 Streptosporangiaceae bacterium
GATCAGCACCACCCGGCGCCAGACCACGGCTTAGTCTCAGCGCTCCTTCCGGCCCTGTCAAGGCACGCCCGGCGTCCGGAAGCTTACATTCCGCTGACGGCCGGTGCCTGTCGACAAAGCACGCATAAATTCAAGATCTTTATTAATCAGAACGAACGGTGGTTCCCGAGCTCGGCCCGGTGCTCCCGTGCCGGTGGTGCACGGTCGGCCCGCGCCTGGCCGCCTGGCCGCGCCTGGCCGCCGGACCGCGCGGCCGCCGGACTGTCCGGGCTCGGCCCCGCCCCTGACAACGCCGCTGCTGCTCGTCGCGACCGCTACCCTGTGTCCATCGTAAAAAGGGGAAAGGATCATAGTGGTCGACTCTCAGCAGTTGCGTGAGCGCACGCTTGTCGTGCTGAAGCCGGACGCCGTAACCCGTGGCCTGGCCGGGCGCATCATCCAGCGGTTCGAGGATGCGGCATTGAAGATCATCGGCGTGAAGATGCGCGAGTTGGACGCGGAATTCACTCGCAAGCATTATTTCGACCTGGAGCAGCGGCTAGGGGCAGGCGTCTACAACGCGACCGCCGCGTTCATGCAGCGCGGCCCGGTCATCGCGTTCGTCGTGGAGGGCGAGGACGCGGTGACCGCAGTTCGCAAGATCGTGGGCTCCACCTATCCGAACGAGTCCCAGCCCGGCTCGATCCGGGGGGACTTCGCGCACCAGTCCAAGGCGGTCGCGGTCGCGACCGGCAGGGCGGTCGCGAACCTTGTCCACGCCTCGGGCAACCTGGAAGAAGCCAAGTACGAGGTGGACCTCTGGTTTGACCAGGCCGAGCTGTTCGACTACCAGACCCTGGCCGACGCGTTCGACTGGTGATCATTCACGGCGGCCAGCCGCGTCACCAAACCGGCCGCCCCGGCAACGTCCCGAACCGACCGCCGCATCACCAGCACCCCGAGACGGCCGGCCGCATCACCAGCACCCCGAGACGGCCGGCCGCATCACCAGCACCCCGAGACGGCCGGCCGCATCACCAGCACCCCGAGACGGCCGGCCGCCTACTGGGCGGCTATGTTAGGCGCGCCCTTGCGCAGCACGAACTTCTGGATCTTGCCTGTCGCGGTCTTAGGCAGTTCGGTGACGAACGCCACCCCGCGTGGTGCCTTGAAGTGGGCGAGCTGGTCGCGGGCGAACGCGATGATGTCGGCCTCGGTGGCGCTCGCGCCATCTCGCAGCACCACGAAGGCGTACGGCGCCTCGCCCCACTTCTCGTCCGGCAGGCCGACGATCGCGACCTCGAGCACGGCCGGGTGCCGCAGCAGCGCCCCCTCCACCTCGACCGAGGAGATGTTCTCCCCGCCGCTGATGATCACGTCCTTGAGCCGGTCGCGGATCTGCGTGTAGCCGTCGGGGTGAACGACCGCGGCGTCGCCGGTGTGGAACCAGCCGTCGCCCATCGCGCGCTGCGTCGCCTCCGGGTCCTTGTAGTAGCCGTCCATGACGACGTTGCCGCGGACCACGATCTCGCCCACCGTCTGTCCGTCCCAGGGCACCTCGTCCCCCTCGGGATCCACCACCTTCAGCTCGCCTGAGGTCAGCAGCTCGACGCCGGTCCGCGCCTTGATGACCGCCCGGTCGGCCGGCGGCAGGCCCTCGTGCTCGGGCAGCGGCGCGCAGATCGTGATGAAGGGCGCGGTCTCGGTCAGCCCGTAGACCTGGGTGACCTCCCACCCGAACTGGCCCTCGAGCCGCTCGATCGTGGCCGCGGCGGGCGGCGCCCCGGCGGTGACGACGCGCACCCCGGGCGGAACCTCGCCGCGCGCCTCCGCCGGGGCGTTGGCCAGCGTGATCAGCACGGTCGGCGCCGCGCACAGCGAGCCCACCTGCTCGCCGGAGATCAGGCCGAAGATGACGGCCGGGTCGACCTTGCGCAGGCAGACGTGGGTGCCCGCGGCCGCGGTGACCGTCCAGGTGTAGGTCCAGCCGTTGGCGTGGAACATCGGCAGCGTCCACAGGTACCGCTCGCCGATCGCGATCGGCAGGTGCAGCAGGGTGCCGATGGTGTTCATCGCCGCGTTCCTGTGAGTGATCATCACGCCCTTCGGGCGCGCGGTCGTGCCGCTGGTGTAGTTAATCGTGAGCAGGTCCCGTTCGCCGATCTCCGGCCGGATGAAGTCCGGGCTTGCCGCCGCGATCGCGGCCTCGTAGTCGATCCAGCCCTCTGCGTGGTCTTCGGAAGCAGCGCCCTCGAACGCCACGAAGTGCTTGACCTCCGGCATCCGGTCGCGCACTGTATCCACGGCGGCCACGTACTCGGCCGCGGCGCAGACCACGGTGGAGCCGGAGTGATTCACGATGTAGACGAAGTCCTCCGGGGTCAGCCGGTAGTTGATCGGCACCAGCACCGCACCGATCTGCGGAACCGCATAAAAGGACTCGAGCTGCGCGTGGGTGTTCGGCGCGATCGTCGCCACCCGGTCACCTGGCCCCACCCCGAGTCCCTGCAGCGCCGACGACCACCGGTCGCAGCGGTCGAAGAACTGCTCATAGGTCAGGCGGAGATCGCCGTCGACGACCGCCTCCCGGTGCCCGTGCAGGCGACGGGTCCGGCGGGCGAAGTCAACGGGGGACAAGGGCGTTTCCATCCTCCGATTGTGTCAGCCAGGCAAGCCCCGCGTCACGAGCCCGCGACCGGAGGAGGGGAACCACCGTACGTTCGGCTAATAAAAGGAGCCAAGCCAGGGCGGCGGGTAGCGATTGTGCGGCGGGGGAGCGGTCAGATGAGAAGGGGTGCACTGGCGGCGGCGGGTACCCGGCCGCGGCGGGGGCGGCGGTCAGGTGAAAAGCGCGCGGATGTCGTCGGCGTCTAGGCTCCCCCCGAACACGTTGCCGTCGTCGACGGGAAGTTCTCCTCGCAGACCTGCGCGGGGTTCTGGAAGATGCCGATCGAGGGCAGCGCGGTGCCCTCGAAGTTGAACAGGGTGAGGTTCACGTTGGGCGAGCCGACGCCGGAACCGGGCCGGAGCAGAGGCCGGAGCAGAGGCCGGAGCAGAGGCCGGAGCAGAGGCCGGAGCAGAGGCCGGAGCAGAGGCCGGAGCAGAGGAGCCGTCGGAGCCATGGGTCTCTTCATCGGATTCCCTTCGGGCTTGGACAAGGATGGACTCAACTCGACAACCTAGCGCGGTACCGCACACAAGGAAATCGATTGCCCAAAGGGGTTGCCCGCGGTCGGCCGGCGCGGTCGAAGGATAGGACCGCGACGGGAGGCGGGCGAGGCGGCCCCCGCAGCCGCCGCCGCCCATGACGGACCGCTACCATTCCGGTTACAATAAGTGTTATTGCGCTGTGATAATCGTCACAGGCAGTCCGGTAAACCGCCCATGGTGTTTCTTGCGGAAGTTCTGCGCGGTCATGCCCGCTTTCTGGCATTCTTATGCGCCAGCGGTACTTGCGCGAGGCGGGCCAGGAGGCGCACCAGGTCAGGTGCAGCTGTCGGCGGCGCGGCAACGGTTACCGCGCAGGCCCGCGGCCGGAACGCAGGGAGTGCTTCGAGCGGATGCTGACGTCACGCGGGCATGGCCGAACGAAAGGACTGCCTTGTCGCGACACCGGACCGGGGCCCGCAGCAATAGGCGGAAACGGGGCCTGATCCGGCGTTTCGGCATTGTCTTTCCTGTCGCGGTTGTCGCGGCGATAGCGGTCGTGGGCGTGGCGGTCGGCGCCGAGATCTTCGCCCCGGGTACCAGCGCCTTCAGCGCCATTCAGGCCATCGAGGCGGTGCCGGGAAGCCGGACGATTGCCCTCCTGGAGGCCGAGCGTGAGCAGCTGATCACAATGACGGCGGCGGCCAACACGATGGACGTGGTGGCCAAGCCCAAGCTGGCCTCGCCCACCCGGGTGGCCGCGGCCCTCGGCGATTCCGGCAGCGGCACCGGCGGAATCGTCTACGTGTCCTCGGCCCCGCCGGATCCGCACACGGCGCAGTCAATTGCCTACAACATGCTGCCCAGCTTCGGGTGGAGCCCGACCACCTATTTCGGCTGCCTGCTCGACCTGTGGAACAGGGAAAGCGGGTGGTCATACGACGCGGAAAACCCCAGCGGCGCTTATGGCATCCCGCAGGCGCTGCCCGGCTCCAAGATGGCCAGCGCAGGATCGGACTGGCAGACCGATCCCACAACCCAGATCAAATGGGGTCTGGGCTACATCAAGGCGATCTACGGGAGCCCATGCGCCGCGTGGTCATTCGAGCTGGCCAACGGCTACTACTGACAAAATGCCGTGCCCGGTTCCGACCCTGATGCGAGGTTTTAGTGTTAGTGTGAGTTTCGTCATACAAGCAATCCCGGCCGTTCGCCGAGCGATGAATGCGTAGGTAAATGCCGAATTTCCGGCATCTTGCGGGCGACACGCCGGTAGCAGGTGATCTACCTCACACAGGATTTCGGCTCCGGGGTGCAATTATTGTCGGGCATTGTTGAAAACTGACAGCACCCCGCACCTGGGTGGCAGCCTTGAGCAGCCCGGCGCCCTGACCCGCGCCAGATCCCACGTGCAGATGCACGCCTCAGCGACAGTCACAGCGACAGTCGCGGTGGCGGTTGCGATCAGGGGTGACGCACATCGCGTGACACGCGAACCACCGAAAGGTCCCCTTGTCACGGCACCGCACTGCTCAATGCAGTCGATCCAGGGCCATCGCCTTCGTCGCGGCCGGCGCGTTCTCCGTCGCCGCGGCCTCAGTGGCCACAGCGGCGACATGGCCCTCGGGATCCACCGGGGCCGGCGGGGCCGCACGCGGTAGCGCATACGCGGCTACCGTCGTGTCGCAGCCGGAACTCACCGACCGGCTGGCCCTACCGCAGGCCCAAACCGATTCACAGATCACCTTCAGCCTGGCGCAGCGCGCGGACCAGATCCGCGACGTCTCCGCGCAGCGCGCGGCCACGCAGCAGCTTGCCGCGAAGAAGATGGCGGCGCGCGTCGCGAGGCGCACCGTTGCGGCCCAATCCCAGGCCGCCCCGGCGGCGGGGCCGCGGCCGCCCGCCGCG
>JBOHCG010000591.1:0-5027 GCA_050698735.1 Streptosporangiaceae bacterium
CGCTCGAGGAGCTTGCCGACCTGCTCGGCGGGGTGGTCGGCGTGTCGCGGGTGGTCACCTCGGAGGGCTGGCGCCCGCACAAGCAGCAGGTCGGCCAGACCGGCACCAAGATCACCCCGGAGCTGTACCTGGCCTGCGGCATCAGCGGCGCCATCCAGCACATCGCGGGCTGCGCGGGCGCCAAGCACATCATCGCGATCAACACCGACCCCGGCGCGCCCATCCTCGCCCACGCCGACTACGCCGTCGTCGGCGACCTGCACCAGGTCATCCCCGCGCTTATCGCGGCCCTCCGGGCCCGCTGACGCTGGCCACAAGGGGGGCGGCCGGATAGCCGATCCGGCACGTGACCGTCGATGGTGGTCGCCGGCGGGTGGTCGGGTGGCTGTTCCGGGATGTGACCGTCGATGGTGGTCGCCGGCGGGTGGTCGGGTGGCTGATCCGGGATGTGACCGTCGATGGTGGTCGCCGGCGGGTGGTCGGGTGGCTGATCCGGGATGTGACCGTCGATGGTGGTCGCCGGCGGGTGGTCGGGTGGCTGTTCCCGGCCGTGCCCACTGATGCTGGTTACTGATGGGTTGCCAGCTTGCTGATCGCGGCCGTGCCCGTTCACTGCGGCGATGGTCAGCGGCTTGGTCGGCGGGAGCTGGCCGCTGGCCCGGCGGATCACGGCGGGACCGCCAGTGTCGGCGGGAACCGGGATGTGTACCCAGCCCCGGCAAAGCCGCTCGCCGACCCTGACCCGGACGGCCGGTTCGTAGCCGTCCGTGCCGACGTAGCCGTGCCTGACTATTGCGGTGAAGATCTCTTCGGAGACGACGAGAACGAGTGGCGAGGAGGTTGCCTCCCGGAGCGCCCTCTTGGCCGCAGGCGCGTTCAGCAGCCGGAAAGCCACGTCGAGGTCGTCGCCGTAGAAGCCCCTGCCGTCGTCATGCACCTCGCCGGCGTGCACAACCGCCCGCATCCGCAGCTTGAGCTCTGGTCTCATGGCCGCGGCGTTGTGCTCGGCGAGCAGCCCGGCCAGCACCGGTATAAGCCGCCCGAGCAGCGCCGTCTTCGGCACGTCGTCGTGCGGCCTGATCAAGATCAGCACGCCGTCGCCGCGATCGGCCAACTCCTCCAGATGGTCCGGGCCGATCCCCGCGGCCATGAACGCAAGGTCGAGCAGTTCGTACATGACCCGCCGCAATTCGCCCTTCGCCATGTTGCTGCGCTTGGTGGATCCCTCCAGGTCGACCACGACAATCGAGCGGTAGACCGGGCAGGCGAACGGCCGCGCGCCGATCGCGCGCACCGCCGCCGCGAGGTGACCGCTCATCGACCCTCCCTTTCCTGATCTGCCGTGCATTTCTCCATGATGGGGCCCGGACGCGTCTTATTACCTGCGGGTAAACAAGCCTTGACTGCCGTGGACGCCTTTGGATCGGCGCCGGTGTGGTGGACGGGCCCGTGCCGGCCGCGGCGACCGTGCCGGGCGGCGCCCCATAGCTGCGGTTGTGTACTGTTTTTGACAGGCGTGGACATCGTTGGACTGATCAGGAGGAAGGGGAGAACCAGGCAGTGACGACGATCGACCGCGGGCCTACTCCGCCCGGGCCGGTCACCGAGCTCTTCGAGCAACTCGACCGATTGCACCTGGCGGCCGGCCGGCCGTCGATGCGGGAGATCGCCGCCCGGGTCGGCCGCGGCCGGATCAGCTCCTCGACCGTGCACAACGTGTTCCGCAGGGCTCGCGTACCGCGCTGGAGCTTTCTCGAGGAAATAGTCCGCGCGCTGAACGGGGACACCGCGGCCTTCGCCGTCCTGTGGCAGGCCGCCTGGCAGGCGCAGCGCCAGCCGGAGACGCACAGGGCTGCCGGAATACCCGGGTCCGGCTCGGCGCAGGCCGCGCCGACGGGCACCGGCCCGACACAGGCCATCGTGTCCGGTCGTTACCAGCGGATCTGGTCGGCCGAGATCCCCGCGCCCAATCCGCTGTTCACCGGCAGGGAGACAGAACTCCAGGCGCTGCGCGCCAACCTCGTTCGCCGCGACCGGCCGCACCCCGCAGCGCAGGTCATCTCGGGTCCTGGCGGGGTGGGCAAGACCGAGATCGCCGCCGAGTACCTGCATCGCCACCGGGATGACTACGAGATCATCTGGTGGATCCGGGCCGAGCACCACGATCGCGTCGGGGACGCGCTAATCCGCCTAGGCCAGCGGCTGGAGCTGCGGTCGGCGGCCTCGGCCGGAGGCCGTGCCGGGGCCATCGCGGCCGTACTCGAGGCGCTGGAATCCGGCGTCCGGCCGAGCTGGCTGCTGGTGTACGATAACGCGACCCAGCCGCTCGAACTGAACAGGTACCTGCCCCGCCCGCCGCCGAGCGGCCACATCGTCATCACATCGCGGGTGCAGAACTGGCCGGGCTACATGGGAGCGGACGGCGTCGAGGTCTCGCCCTTCAGCCAGCACGAGGCCATCGGCTTCCTCCGCTGCAGGGTGCCTACCCTCGGCGCGGACGACGATCACGGTGCCCAGGACGGGGAGCGAGGCAGCCGAGAAGACGATGAGCGGCGGGGCCGCGAGGCGCAGCGACTGGCCGTCGCGCTGGACCTGCTACCCATCGCGGTCGAGCACGCCGCCGCTTACCTGGCGGAGACCGGCCAGAGCGTCGATGAGTACCTCACCCTGTTCGGCCAGCACGCGAAACGGCTCAGCGAGCAGCTGCCGGACTTTCCCGCCTCGGTCTCCGGCACCTGGGCCGTGTCCAGCGCGTTGCTGACCGCCGACGCCGAGCACCTGGCCAACCTCTGCGCGTTCTTCTCACCGGAGCCGATTGCGGCCGAACTGTTCCTGCAGTATGCCGAAGCCGTCGATGATCCGGCCGGGCTGCGTGATTTCCTTCGGTCCGCCCGCCGGTTCCGCGCTGCCGTCGGCCAGCTGCACCGGCTGTCGCTGGTCAAGATCGACGGGGCTCGCGACCAGATCCGGATGCCCAGGGCGGTCCAGGCCATCACCAGGGGCCAGCTCAGGCAGAACCGGGGCGAGGTGTTCCAGGCCTACCAGGCGGCCGTGGACACCCTGCTCGCCGAATCCAGCCCGGGCGACCCAGACCATCCCGGCAGTGAGATGGCATATGAGCTGTCCTGGCCGCACATCAGGTCCGAGCGGAATTTCCTCTACACGGCCAACGCGGCCCTGCGCCGCCTCGTCATCGACCAGGTACGACGGCTTCACCTGGGTGGAGGACAGGTCGAGGCGGTGCAGTTCGGGCAAGACGCGCTGAAGGTGTGGCGGGAGCGGCTCGGCCACGATGACCTGCACGTGCTGACGCTGGCGGTCGAGGTGGCGACCGCGATGCGGGTGCTCGGGTCGGCCGCGGAGGCCCGCGAACTGTCTAGGGAGACGCTCCGCCTGCTGACCGAGCACTACGGGCAAGAACACGAGATAACCCTGTTGTGCGCCAGCCTGCACGGCACCGACCTGCGGGCCAGGGCTCAGTTCGGCGAGGCCTTTGAGCTGGACCTGGACCTGCTGCCCAGGTTTGAGCGCGTTTACGGCCCGGACCACGAGCGGACACTGGGCGTCCTGGCGGGCCTGGCCTCCGATTACCGGCGTCTGGGCCGGCTGCATGAGGCTCTCCAGGTCGAGCAGCGGATCTGCGCCGACCGGCGGCGTGTTCTGGGCGACAACGCTCCAATTACCCTGATCTCGCAGAACGTGATGGCGTTCGACCTGCGCAGCCTCGGCCGTTACGCCGAATCACTGGACATCGCGCGGACCGTGGTCAGGACGTTTGCCACCATGGGCGGCCCAGAGAACCCCGGCTACCTGAACGCGCGGATCGGGTTCGCCGCGGCGCTGCGCAAGGCCGGCCATCACTGGGACGCGCTGCGGGAGAGCGAGGACGTAGTTCAGCGCTGCAGAGAATACCTGGGCGCCGATCACATGTACACGCTGCGCGCGGCCATCAACCTGGTCAACGACCGGCGCGCGGTGGGCGATCTCGCCGCCGCGCTCGAACTGGGCCGCGAGGTCCGGGATCGATACCTCCAGGCCGCCCTCCCTGTGGATTTCGGCTACACGGCGCTGGTGAGCCTTGCGTCCGTGCTGCGGGTCAGCGGCCAGCCGGAGGGGGCGCGGCGATACGACCTGCAGGCCAGGGAGGGGCTCGTCGACAGCTACGGTGACGCGCATCCGCTTACCCTGCTGGTTGGCGTCAATTACGTCTCCGACCTGGCCGCGTGCGGCGACCTGGCGGCCGCGATCCGGCTCGGCAGGGACACCCTGGCGAGGTGCAGGACCACGCTCGGTGAGGACCATCCGGACACCCTGATCGCGGCGTCCAACCTGGCCCTGGACGAGGCCGCGGCGGGAAACCAGGTGCGGGCGGACCGGCTGCTCACCGACGCGCTGCGCCGGTACGCGCAGACGCTGACCGCCGAGCACCCGCAGGCTCTGGCGGCCGCGCGGCGGAGCCGGCTGACCGCGGAGATCGAACCCCTGCCTGCCAGGACCCGCGGGCGCGGTGCGGCTTTTAGTGGCCGCCTGACACCGCGCGGGTGGCCGGGCGAGACTGGTCCGGTGTGATCGGAGTTGGCATGGGAAGGTGCGTCATGGTCGGAGCGCGTGCTGAGCAGGAGGGACGGGAAACATTTGGCGGCTATTGCCGCGTGGCCGGGCGACAGTTATCCCCTGGGAGCCACATACGACGGGGCCGGGACCAACTTCGGCCTGTTCTCCGAGGTAGCCACCCGGGTCGAGCTGTGCCTGTTCGACGGCGACGGCCAGGAAACCAGGGTTGACCTGCATGAGGTGGACGGCTTCGTCTGGCACGGGTACCTGCCAGGCATCAGCCCCGGCCAGCGTTACGGGTACCGGGTGCACGGGCCCTGCGACCCGGCGTCCGGGCGCCGGTGCAACCCGGCCAAGCTGCTGCTCGACCCGTACGCGAAGGCGATCGAGGGAGCCGTCAGCTGGGGTCAGCCGGTTTTCTCCTACCAGTTCGGGCACCCGGACCGGCGCAACGGCGCCGACTCAGCGCCGTA
>JBOHCG010000592.1:0-5014 GCA_050698735.1 Streptosporangiaceae bacterium
CCGCGGCACCGGGGACGGCCCGGGACTGCCGACCGGGACAGGCACCGCGCGCGTGGACCAGGAGGTCAACGACAACGCGCTGGGCGGGCCTGCGATCCGGCGCGGCCCGGCGGACCTTCCCCGGGCCCTTGGCGTCGGCCCTGCTGCGGGCACGTCAGGCGTAAGTGCCTGCCGTATGGTATTTTTCCAGTGTCTGCTGGAAATACTAGCCCGGCCGCTGTTGGCCGGGGAGGAGGTGCAGCGTGGCGACTGTGGACGCGCGGCCGATCATCGCGGCCGGCGGCGAGCCGTTCGACACGATCATGGCCGCCGTGGCAGCCCTGGCCGACAGCGAGGAACTGGTCGTGCTGGCGCCGTTCGAGCCGGTCCCGCTGGAGGGAGTGCTCGGCTCGCAAGGGTTCAGCTACGACGCCGCCGACCTGGGCGACGGCGACTGGCGGGTCACCTTCCGGCGGGAGCCGTGAGCACGCCCGCCGCCGGGCCGGGCGTTCCCCGCCTGGACGACCCGGTCAGCGCGGCGTGGAACGCCCTCGCCGGGGTCTACGACCCGGAGCTGTACCTGGATGTTGTCTCGCTCGGCCTGGTCTACGACGTGCGTGTCGACGACGGCATGCTCGTGGTCGAGATGACGATGACCACTCCCGGCTGCCCAGTCTCGGAAAGCCTGCCGGAGGAAGCGAAGGCCGCCGTGTGGCAGGCGGCCGGGGACAGCCTCCCCGTCGACGTCCGGGTCGTGTGGGACCCGCCGTGGGACCCGTCGATGATGGACGAGGGCCCCGCCTCGGCGCTCGGCTTCCGCGTCATGTGATCGTCACCGCCAGGCGACGGGGACGCCGACCGGCGCGTTATTTAGTCAGACGCTAGAGAATCTCCTGGGAGGCTGCCGACGATGGCTGCGGACATGCAGCTTCAGGCCAGGGCGCTGGGTGATCCCACGCGCCATCGCCTGTTCCGCTACATCGCCGACGCGCGGGCGCCGGTGACCGTGGCCGAGCTCACCGGGGATGGCCGGCCCGGGGGACCCGGCTGACCTGCTGCAGCAGGAGATATCCCGGCGCGGGTTCCGGCCGGCCCGCACCGACCGGGGACGGACGATCGAGTTCACGCTGGGCCGCTGCCCGTTCGCCGAGGTGGCCGCCGCCGGGCCGGACACGATCTGCCGGCTGCACCTCGGCCTGGCTGAAGGACTCACCGAGGGACTCAGCGGCCTGATCTCTTCCTGCGTGCCGGGATGCCGCCTCCCCTACGGCGCCTTGCACTGAACTCAGCACCACGCCGTGCTGCTCCCGGGACTGGCCCGGCCGGTTCTGAACGCGTCCATTGACAGGGCGCGAGATAATTCTTACTATAAATCTAGTAATAACTATCTATGGAGGTCGTCGATGGCTGAGCTAACCAGGCACGGGCAGCCGGGATCCACCGGCTTGCCTGCGGATCCGGCGCTGACGCTGGCCGAAGAGCACCTGCTCCTACTGTGGCAGGTCTCGGCGCGCGCCGAGGAACTCCTGACGGCGGTCGCGGATGGTCAGCCGCACGGCGCCGAACTGGCGGCGCTGGCTGGCTACGCCGAGGCCGAGGTGCTGCGCCAGGTGTCTGACGAGGAGACGCTGCTGTTTCCCGCAGCCCCGGCCACCGAAGTGACAGGGCTGGCCAGGGACCACGCCCGGCTGCGCTCGGCCGCCGACCTTCTGACGCGCGCGGCAGCCGGGAAGCCGCCGATGTCCCCCGCACAGGTCGCAGCCGCGGCCCGCGACTTCGTCGCCCAGCTCGAGCGCCACCTGCGCGAAGAGGAGAAGCTGCTGGCATCGGGACGAGCACCGCGGGGCGTGCCCGCCACCGTCGCGCTCGGCGGCCACCCGCACGAGTGGTACCCGCTGACCGAGGGTCCCGTGGTCGACCTCGACGCGCTCCCCCAGGACCAGGCGGTCGCCGCGGCCGTGGACCGGCTGCTGCGGATGCGCCGCGGCGAGCGGGTCGAACTACAGTCCGGCGCGGACATCAGCCCGGTGTGGCGGGAGATGAACGAACTCAGCCCCGGCGGCTACTGGTTCGTCAGCGTGGAAGAGGGGCCGGGCCGGTGGCGGATGCTGGTCACCAGCCGCCAGGTGGCCGGCTGACTGACAGCGCGGCGCGTGTTCCGCGCGCTTGCACCCTTACGGGGGGCGCAAGCGATCAGGCACGCGCGGAAGAAGGTTCGGACACGCACGAGGAGGTAGCGATGGCGATGGCGATACGGATGGCGGAGACCACATGGGAGGGCCCGCTGGCCAGCGGCACCGGAACGGTACGGATGGGCAGCGGCGCGGCGGGCGAGCTGCCCGTGACCTGGGCGTCCCGGACCGAGCGGGCGGGCGGGAAGACCAGCCCGGAGGAGCTGGCGGCCGCGGCGCACTCCGCCTGCTACGCGATGGCTCTGGCGCTGCGGCTCGGCGAGCACAAGGCCGTCCCGGAACGGCTGGCCATCTCGGCCACGGTCACTCTCGACGAGGAGGGCGGTGTTCCTACCATCGTTTCGTCTCACCTTGACGTGACCGCCAGGGTCCCGGGGCTGGACCAGGCCGCCTTCGACGCGGTGGCCGGCGAGGCCAGCGAGCTGTGCCCGGTGTCCCGGCTGTTCGCCGGGGCGAAGATCACGGTCAACGTCGCGCTGGAGCCCGCGTCGTGACCACCGGCGCGGCGGCGGCGCTCGCGCTGCCGCGCCCTGCCGAGGCCTCGCTCACGGCCGTGCTCGTCCTCGCGACCGCCGTCTGGGTCGGCGGCCTGGCTGCCATCTTCGTGGTGGCCAGGGTCGCGCACGCCACGTTGGCGGCGGCGGAGCGGGTGGCGTTCTTCCGCGGCCTGGGCCGCGCACCCGTGCGCCGCAGACATGCCGCCTGAGGGCAGCGTCATCGCGGAAACCGGGCTGGCAGCACCCCGGCAGGACGAAGGAGGCGGTGCACTTGCGAAGCGACAGCGGCCTGAGAACCTCCGCATGCCTCCCGGCCGGGCCGGCGAACCCGCTGTGACAGTCATCACCGGCCAGCACCCGCCCGTGGCCAGTTCCCCGCCGACCAGCGTCCCCGCGCCGCCCGGCTCGTCCGCGATGCGCGCCCCCGGCGGCAGGCCGTCAGCCGGCGCCGCAGTGATCAGGATCACGCTGCTCGGCCGGTTCGCGGTGGACCGCGACGGCCGGGAGATCGCGCTGCGTGCGTTCGGCGGCAGGCTGGCGCGGCGGCTGCTGCGGCTGCTGGCCCTGCGGCGCGGCACGCTGGTCGCGAAGGACCAGATCGCCGAGGCGCTGTGGCCGGATGATCCTCCGGCAGATGCCCGGGGGAACATCGAGGTCCTGGTCAGCCGGATCCGCCGGGCGCTAGGTGACCGGACGCTGATCCGCACCGGCCCCGGGGGATACGTCCTGGCTGACGGCGACCAGTGCTGGGTCGACGCCGAGGAGTTCCTCTCCGCAGTGCAGGCCGGGCGGGCCAGCCTGGCCGTATGCCCGGCCGACGCTCTCGCGTCGTTCCGCGCGGCGCTTGACATCTGGCACGGCGAGCCGCTGCCGGAAGACACCTACGCCGACTGGGCACAAGCCGGCCGGCGGCAGCTGTTCATGAGCTACCTGGAGGCGCTGGACGGAGCCGCGGCCGCGGCCCTGGAGGGCACCGGCGCTGCCGCGGGCGCGGAGGCCGCCTGCTGGGCCAGGCAGGCACTGGCTGCCGAGCCGCTGCGGGAGTGCTCGGTGCTGCTGCTGGTCCGCGCGCTCGCCGCGGCCGGGGACCAGGCCGGGGCGCTGGCCGCGTTCGATGAGTACCGCGACCATCTCGCCGCCGAGACCGGACTGGAGCCCACGCCGCAGGCTCGCCAGGCCCGCCAGGCGCTGCTGGCCGGCCGGCCCGGCCAGCAGCCGGACCCCCGCCATCCGGCGCGGTCTGCCAGGCCGCAAGGCTCGTCCCCCCGCCGCCAGTACCCGTTCCTCGGCCGCCAGGAGGAGTGCGCGGTGATCGCGGACGCAGCGGCCGGCCGCGGCAGGCGGGTCGTGCTGGTCACCGGGCCGAGCGGCATCGGCAAGTCGGCGCTGCTGGCCGAGGCGGCGCCGCGGGCGGAGATGCCCGTGCTGATCACGCGGGCGTTCGCCTCGGACCAGGACGAGGCGTGGTCGCTGGCCGGCCGGCTGCTCGGCCAGGCCGGCCGACGGCTGCCCGTACCTCCAGCGGAGATCCTGGCGGAGCCGGAGGCCAGCGCACTGGCCGAGGCTGTGTCCGGCCTCGCCGGACCGCCCCGTGCCGCCCTCGGCGGCCTGTACGAGCACGACCGCCGGGCGTTCGCCCTGCAAGGCGCGGTGCGCCTGATCGCGGCCATGGCACGGCCGCGCTGCCTCATCGTGGCCGATGACCTGCAGTGGGCCGACCCGACCAGCCTGACGCTGCTGAGCCTGCTGCTGCGCCGCCTGGACGGCGTCAGCCTGGCGGCCGCATACCGGCCGGCCGCCAGCACCGGCTTCGACCCGGCCGAGGCACTCGGGATACCGGCCGCCGAGATGACCGTCATCACGCTCGGGCCGCTGCCGGCCGACGTCATCAGGGACCTGTTCGGCGATCAGTTGCTGGCCGAGACGATCCTGCGGCAGGCCGGCCGTACCCCGTTCACTGTCACCGAGGTCATCGCCGCCCTGGCCCGCCAGGGGCTGATCACCCGCGACGGCGATCACCGGTGGCATCTGCGCCCAGGCCGCGACGCGGCGGGTGCCCCACGGATCGTTGCTGCCGGGATTGAGCAGGCCGCCGGGAACCGGCTGGCCGGACTGCCCGCCCGGTGGCGGGACATGCTGGGCCTGCTCGCGCTGCTGCGTCGTCCCGCGCCGCCGACGCTGCTCGCCGCCGTAACCGCCGTGGGCCCGCGCACCGTCCTTGACGCCCTGGAAGGACTGGGCAGCGCCGGGCTGGCCTGCCCGGGGCCGCGGGGATGGGCGGTCAGCCACGAGCTGTTCCGCCAGGCAGCCTGCACCGCGCTGCGCCCCGCCGAGGCAGCGCGGTGC
>JBOHCG010000593.1:0-5003 GCA_050698735.1 Streptosporangiaceae bacterium
CCCATGGAAAAACGACGTCGCCGTGATTGATAGCCAGTTCAGCCTGCATCGCGGGTACCTCCGGCCGGTCGGGCAGCAACATTCCACAGCGCCGTGACTTCCGCAGAGCTGATCAGGTCGTACCGCGACGCGAGGAACGTGAGGGCGACTTCATGAAGTTCCTGGCTGTAGGACTGCACGCCGTCCGACAGAAGGGCCGTGTAGAAGCCGTGAAAGGACGCGTCCAGGACCGTCGCGAGAACGCAACCTTGAGTGATGGTTCCGCAAACCAGAACCGACTTGATGCCCCGGCCGGACAGGACAATATCGAGATTCGTGCCGAAGAACGCCGAGGGGCGGTGCTTCTTTACTATGACCTCGCCCGGTTGCGGAGCCAGCAGGTCGATGGTCTGCTGTCCCCAGGACCCATCCAGCGTGTAGTCGGTCTCGGTGCGCCCGTCCCGGGTCTTGAAGTAAAGCCAGGCTGGCGAATCGCTGAGCCCGTCCGGCAGGCTGGTCTGCTCCATGAAGACTCTGAGCATCCCGGCACGTCGTGCCGCATCGAGGACGCTGGCAACCTTCGGGAAGATGTCCGGCATGCGCGAGACATCTTTGCCGTGCCGCGCGAACCACCCCTCCGGCAGGCAGCAGTCGTTCTGCACGTCGACGATCAGAAGAGCAGTATGCCGGGGATCCAGGATCTCTTCGATCTCCGAGAATACTTCGCTGCCATTCACTAGCTTCATCAGACCGCCCTGCGATAAGTCCTTTGCTTGTCCGGAAATAACCCCGTGCCGGGAGAGAGACTCGATCGTCTCTGCATCGAGCCACTCCGAGAACACCGTGGCGGTGTCGGACCCTTGGGGCCGGCCGGCCCACTGAGCCACTCCGGGAGTCCGTGAGAGCCGCGGCACGACGGCTTGCATCATGATGGGCTTCCCGTCCTCGCCCGGGACCGGGACGAGTGACGACCTTTCGGCAACGTGCGGATCTTTGAATATCTCCGCCACGGAATAGACGAGGTTCACGGGGACGCCTCGTGCCTGGAGTACGGAGACGATCTCTTCCGATTCGCGCTCAGCGGCCCATCGTTCGAGAATCTCGTCCAACTCGCTCCGGTGGGTGATCCTGGCCGCATTGGTGAGAAACCTGTCATCCGTCGCCAGGCCGGGCTGACCTATGCCAGCCGCCAGTTGCCTGAAGAGCTTGTCGCCTGCCGCGGCAATGCCAACCCAGTGTTTATCCTTGCTGAGGTAGGCGCGCGCGGGCACGGTGCCAGCCGACTCGGCGCCGGCGCGTTCGCGGACGATTCCGCGCTGGTCGTAAGCCACGAATGTCCATTCCATTATCCGCATGACAGCTTCATAAAGCGTGTTGTCAATCCACTGCCCGCGGCCGGAACCCTGCCTGGCGTCGCGCTCATACAGGGCGATCAGGACTCCGATGGCTCCGGTGAGCGCGGCCGTGTAGTCGGCCATCGCCACGCCGGGACGGGACGGAGGACGGTCCGCGTACCCGACTATGTAGCGAAGCCCTCCGAGTGCCTCGCCCGCGGTGTTGAGCCCTGGCAGCAACCGGTACGGTCCGAACTGCCCGTAACCCGAGGTCCTGAGCAAGATCAGGCGCGGATTGACGCCCGACAGGGTCTCGAAGTCAAGCCCCCAGCGTTCCAGAGTCCCGGGCCGGAAGTTCTCGACCACCACGTCGGCGTGGGCAACCATGCTTCTGAAGGCCGCCTGGCCCGCCTCATGTGCAAGGTCGAGACTCACCGTCTCCTTGTTCCGGCCCTCAAGGGCCCACCAGGCAGACTCGTCAGGAAGAATGGCCGGCCCCAGGTGGCGAAGCTCATCGCCGTGACCCGGCTTTTCGAACTTGACGACACGGGCGCCGAACTCACCCAGGATGGTCGCCGACACCGGGCCCGCTACGAACCTGCCGATGTCGAAAACGGTCAGACCCCGGAGGGGGCCATTGGTGCTCATCCTCAGTCACCCACTCGCGGACCGTCGTATGACCACTCGGACGGGTCGATCCGCCTCATGGGCTTCATGCGGGTCGACTCTTCGTGAGCCTGCATGTATATCCCGCAGAATCTGCTTGCCATAAAGACTGGCAGGATGAGATCGCGTGGGATGAATGGCAGGAGAACCGCCGCGATCGCAGTATCGAGATTCATGGGGAGGGAACGGCTCAGTTCCCGCTCGAGGGCGGCATCAATGGCATTGGCGGCATGGATGTAGGTCTGGTCAAGTCCGACCTCGGCAGCCAAGCCGAAGAGCACCGGTACCCGGGGATCGCAGGAGTGAACCCGGTGGCCGAATCCCGGCACCCGGCGTCCCTGGGCCAGATGGGCGCGCACGGAGTGCTCCGCGCTGGCCTGTAGCGTTGACGTTCCCCGCGCGGTCTGCGCGACCTCCGTCAGGAGATCTGCGCAGTCAGATACGGTCGCGCCATGGTACTTAGACAGTGCCAGCAGGCCGGCTACCGACGCCACCTGGGGCGAGGCGCCTCCAGAGGCCACGGTGCGAGCCGTGAGCGCGGACGGGGAGGTGGCACCGTGATCGATGGAGGCGACCAGGACAGCGTCGACCATCCGGGCCTCAGCAGTGGAGGGAAGCCGTCCCACCAGCAGGAGCGTGAGCACCTCGGCGAAGCTCCGCTCGGAGATCAACCGGTCAATGGGCAGCCCGCGAACCAGGACCTGGCCCTCGACGATGTCCGTGATGCCTGTAGCCCACACTCTCGCGCCTCCTTGCTATATTCCGATTACCGGAATATGATACCGATATTAGGATTACGAGTCGCCATGATAACGACCTGGAGAGATACGTGCAAGAGGCGCCTACCAGCGAAATCCCTGATGGGGATCCCCCGCGTGACCGGTTCGCCCGGCTAGAAGAGCCCGCACCCCGCCCACAGGGCTCGGCTAGCCAGTCCTCCGATGGCGGCAAGCTCTCCTTGACGGTCTTGAACGCCATCGACGTGATCGAAGTCCTGGCGTCAGCGGACGCGCCCCTTCCGTTGGCCGCCATCGTGGCGAAGGTCGGCCTCAGCACAACCGCGACGCATCGGCTGCTGGCAAGTCTGCGGTCCCGCGGGCTGACAATCCAGGATCCCGTGAGCAAGCGGCACAGCCTGGGCTGGAAAATGGTTACCTACGGCAATCGTGTTCTGTCATCGCTGCCCTTCTCAGGCATGGTCATGCCGCGGCTGGAGCAACTGCGGGACCTGACCGGGGAAACCGCCACGCTGCATGTCCCGGACGGTTATCACAGAGTCTGCGTTCTCGAATGTGAGAGCAAATCCGACATCCGCCGCAGCGTAGGCGTCGGCAGGAGAGTGCCGATCCACAAGGGGGCCAGCGGACGCGCCATCCTCGCCTTCTTGCCGGATCAGGAGCAAGCGAAAATACTCTCCGGCCTGTCGGCAGCTGACAGCCACGCGGTTGAGCCACTGCTCGCGACAACCCGGGACTCGGGATACGCGATCAGCCACGAGGAGTCAACTCGCAGCGTCGCGGCACTCGCGGTTCCCGTCTTCGATAGCGCGGCCCGGGTCGTGGGAGCGCTGTCCGTATCCGGGCCAAGCTTTCGCTGGACGGATAAGGAGATGCTCCCCTTTATCCCCGACCTCTTGAGAGCGGCTGGCCAGATCAGGCACGAGATGTAATCCAGAGAGGGTGCCGTGCACGGCACGGACCTGTCCCGCGACGAGCCGCGCCGCCCAGGCTCGAGGACAGCCACCTTGTCGGCCGCCATCCCGACGGCGGGGTCAGGGGACGAGTTCGTGGAGGTACTGGGGGAGCATGCGGCGCCAGGTGGGCCACTCGTGGTCCCAGCCCGGGCCCCAGTTGTCGACGCGGTTGGGGATGCCCTTGGCGCCCAGGACGTCGGCCAGCCGCCAGGGCCGGCGGGCGGGCCGGGGGCGGTCACGCGGCCTCGCTGACGGCGTGGCCGTCTTCGGTGAGGACCCGCGTCCCCGGCGGCCAGCTGCCGTCCGGGCCCAGCTCGAGACGGGTGCCGGTCTCCAGCAGCACGCAGCGGGCCGGGGCGAACCTGCGGGCCAGGACGGCCATCCGCGCGGCGTCGTCGAGCAGCAGCCTGGCGCGGGCGTGCGGCAGCAGCACCGCGTCGCGGACCAGGCTCAGGCCGCTGGCCCAGACCTCGGGCTGGCCCGGGCCCTGCGGGGCCCGGTCGTGGAACAGCACGATCCGGTCGGTCAAGGCCATGGCGCCCGCCGACCAGGCGATCACCGGCGTCCCGTTCAGTGTCTCTTTCAGGGCCGCCGCCACGTTGAACAGGTGCAGCACCTCGGCCAGCACGCCCACGTGCCCGCCCGCGATGGCCAGGGCACCGGCCTGCGTTATTGCGGCCGTCACGGCGGCCCGGTGCTCGGCGATCGCCGGCCGGTCGTGCGGCCGCAGCCGGTCAAAGAACTGCAGGCGGGCCTCGTTGCAGCGGCGCAAGTGCGCCGTGTCCAGCTCACGGACCGCGGCCACGGCCGCGGACACCGATTCCGAGCGCAGCCGGTCACCGGACTCGCGGCGCTGCAGCGCGTAGACCGCCTGCAGCGCGTGGTCCAGGCGCAGCAGGTAGAGCTCCTGGAGCTCGGCCAGGATGGCGGAAAGGCGGCGCTCGCCGGCGGCGTACTCCGGGTCCCGCTCCTGCACGTCCAGCCAGCGCTGGTAGAGCCGCAGGTTGACGTCCCGCTCGCCCAGGCACCGGCTCAGCTCGCCGTCGTCGGCCTCGCGTTCCTGCCAGCCGGCGGTGACGGTGGCGACCTGGGCGTCCGGCTCGCCCAGCAGCCGGACCGCCGCGTCGACGGTGGGCCTGCGCTGCGGGCCCAGCAGGATGATCCTCACAATCACCTTCACTGGGCGTAGACGTGCAGCGTGCGCCCCACCGTGTCGAGCATGCCGTGCAGCACGTCGTAGTCCGGATGGCGCATCCGGACGTACGCGTTGGCCATGTACCCGGCCTCCACCCCCTGGGTCGGCGTGCCGGGCGGCGGCAGGTGCGCGTCGA
>JBOHCG010000594.1:0-4987 GCA_050698735.1 Streptosporangiaceae bacterium
CCCGGTTTCCCCGCACCCCGGCGCGGACAACCCGGCTGGCCTGCTGTTTCAGGCCCCGCCGCACGGCGTCGGCTTCCAGGCGCAGCGCGGCCAGCACCAGCAGGCCGTCCGTTTCAGTCATCGCTCTTACCCCTCACTCACGTACGAATCGGCCAAGAGCACTCAGCGGGAACGCCAGGCGGTACATGCGGTAGTTCAAGTAGAAATCCCCCGGGAAGCCGGTGCCGGTGAACAGCGCATGGTCCCAGTTGCCGTCCTCCCGCTGGGTCACCGCGAGGTAGCGGATGCCGTTCTCGACCGCGCGGGAATCAGACTCCCCGGCGGCGAGCAGGGCCAGCAGCGCCCACGCGGTCTGCGAGGCGGTGGAGGTGCCCTGGCCGGCCAGCGCCTGGTCGTCGTAGGAGCGCAGGTCCTCGCCCCACCCGCCGTCCGGGTTCTGGTGCGCCTCCAGCCAGGCCACCGCGCGCCTGATACATGGCTTGGACGGCTTGACCCCGGCCGCGATCAGGGCCGGCACCACGGCACCGGTGCCGTAGATGTAGTTGGCACCCCACCGGCCGAACCAGGACCCATCTGCCTCCTGGGCCTTGAGCAGCCAGGTCACGCCACGGCGGAGCGCGGGGTGGTCGGTCTTGCCCTCGAGCGCGAACGCCTCCACGATGTGCGCGGTCACGTCCGCGGACGGCGGGTCGATGACCGCGCCGAAGTCGCAGAACGGCAGCTTGTTGACCAGCGCGCGGGTGTTGTCCGCATCGAACGCGCCCCAGCCGCCGTCCTTGGACTGCATCCCGGCCAGCCAGCGCAGCCCGCGGTCGATGGCGGCCGGGACAGCGGGCAGGTCGGTCCGCCGCAGCGCCAGCACGACCTCGCCGGTGTCGTCGGTGTCCGGGTAGTTGTCGTTGTCGAACTCGAACGCCCAGCCGCCGGGCTCAAGCGACGGCCTGCGGACCTGCCAGTCGCCGGGCCCGCGGATCTCCTCGCCGAGCACCCAGCGGCCGGCCCTGCGCAGCGCCGGGTCATCCGGCGGCAGGCCCGCGTCGGCCAGCGCGATCATGGTCAGCACGGTGTCCCAGACCGGCGACTGGCACGCCTCAAGGCGGCGCACCGGGCCTTCTGGGCCTTCCTCGGTGATCGTGAACCGGTCAAGCCCGGCCAGGCCGCGCGCCATCACCGGGTGTTCCAGGTCGTAGCCGAGCAGGTTCAGCGCCATCAGCGAGTAGACCCACGGCGGCTGGATTCCGCCCCAGCAGCCGTCCCGCTCCTGCCGCGTGATGATCCACTCCGCGCACCGCCGCAGCGCCGCCCGCCTCACCGACTTTACCGGTCGGTAATGGTGAAGGAGGCGGTCCAGGGCGTTGAACGCCTGCGCCCAGGGGTCCCCCAGGGGGGTACGGGGGGGCGGGAAGCCCTCCCGTGCCGGGGGGGGCTGCCAGGGGGGTCTGGGGGGGCGGAGCCCCCCTAGGGACGAGTGCAGTCGTCCCCCCGGGGCGGCACTCCGCACGGGCTGGGGAGGAAGGGCACTTTCATGATCATGGCCAGAATTCGGCTCTATTTGCATAGAACTGGCCATGATCATGGTCGAGGTGGGAGTGGGCGCCTCGGTGGAGGGGCGCGCGGCTGGGAGGGGGCGGGCGTCGGGGGTGCGGGGCGGGCGGGGGGCTCGGCCGTGGGGGCGGCCGGTTTTTAGCTCGTCGATGGTGATGCCGATGGGGCGGGAGGGGCGGAAGGACTGGACGATGGCCAGGGCGACGATGGTCTGGCGGGCCCAGCAGCCCCAGTCGTAGATGTTGAGCGGGAACCAGGACGGGAGGTAGATCAGCTCGGGCGGGATGACCGGCAGGTCGTCCCAGGACCACAGGCCGGATAGGGCCAGCCAGATCCTGGTGAAGACGCGGGTCGCCTCGACGCCGCCCTGGGCGAGTATCCAGTCCCTGGCGATGGCCATGTGCCGGGCGTCGGCCGGGTCGCCGGCCAGGCGCAGCGCGACGTAGGCCTCGACGGTGGTGGACAGGTCGGCCGGGCCGCCGAAGAAGTTGGCCCAGGTGCCGTCGGCGCGTTGCTGCGAGCGGATCCAGCGGGCGGCGGCGGCCGTGGTGGCGTCGTCCCGCACGCCGAGGAACTGGCGCAGCAGCAGGTCCTCGGCGTCCATCGTCACGTTGGTCTCGAGCTCGCCCTGCCACCAGCCATCCGCGTGCTGAAGGCCGAGCACGTGGTCACGTGCTCGGTTCAGCGTGTCGCGGGCGAGCTCTGCTAGCCCGGGGGGACGACCCCCCGGAACCCCCCGATCTTGGGGGGAAACCGTTCCCCCCAAACCCCCTCGGCCCCCTGGGATCACCACTGGCGGGCCGTGATGAACTCGGCGATGGCGGTCAGCTCGGCGTGGACGTCGGCGGCCAGGTCGACGTCGGCCAGGCTCTGGTTCGCCGCGGCGAGCTGGACGTCGGCCTCGTTCTCAGCCCAGGCCTTGCCGCCCGCCGCGACCACCAGGTCGGCCGCCCGGATCAGGTCGTCCTCGGTCAGCGGCTGCGGGTCGGTCAGCAGCGTGCGCAGCTCGTCGGCCTGCGGGGTGCCGCTGGTCAGCGCGGCCACCACCGGGAGCGACTTCTTGCGGGCACGCAGGTCAGCGCGGACCGGCTTGCCGGTGACCTCGGGCGCGCCCCAGATGCCGAGCAGGTCGTCGGTGAGCTGGAAGGCGAGCCCCACGTGCGCGCCGAACCCGGCCAGGCCCATGGCCAGCGCCGGCGGCGCGCCCAGGTGCACCGCGCCGATGCTGCACGCGCAGGCCATCAGCGCGGCGGTCTTGTCGCCCGCCATCTCCAGGCACTCGGCCAGGCTCACGTCGTCGCGCTTCTCGAAGGCCAGGTCCGAGCCCTGCCCGCCGATCAGCCGCTGCACCGCCGCGGACAGGCACCTGGCCGCCCAGGCGCCCTGCGGGGTGCCGTCCTCGAGCAGCAGGTCCTGGGCCAGGGCGAGCAGCGCGTCTCCGGCCAGGATCGCCGCGCCGACGCCGAACACGGTCCAGGCCGTCGGGCGGTGCCTGCGCTCGGTGTCGCCGTCCATGATGTCGTCGTGCAGCAGCGAGAAGTTGTGCACGAGCTCGACCGCCACGGCGGAGGTCACGCCGCGATCGGCCGGCGCGCCCGCGGCGCGGGCGGACAGCAGGGCCAGCGCCGGGCGCAGCGCCTTGCCGCTGCCGCCTCCGGTCGGGTTACCCTCGGCGTCGGCCAGCCCGAGGTGATACGCCGCGACGATGCGCACGTCCGGCGTCAGCCTCGAGATCGCGGACTCCATCGCCGGACCCACCAGGTCCCGCGCCAGGGCCACGCCTTCAGGCATCACAGCAGTCACTGAAGTACCCCCATCGTTGAGGTGGAAGCGTTCCATTCCGGTCCAAGATCAGTGCGGCGCAGCTCGATCGCCGCGGCAAGTCCGCTGCGCACGGCGCCTTCCATGGTGTCCGGCCAGCCGGTGCCGGTCCACGCGCCGGCCAGCACGAGCCCGGGCAGCCTGGTCCCCGCCTTCGGCCGCAGCGCGTTGCAGCCGGGTGCCTGGCGGAACGTGGCGCACCGCTCGCGGGTGACGAAGAACTCCGTGATCTGAGCCTCCCGCGCCGCGGGAAACAGGTCGGCAAGCGCGGGCACGAACCGCTCCCGCAGTTGCGCCGCGGGCACGTCCACGTACTCATCCGCCGCCGACAGCGAGATCGCCAGGTACTGCTGCCTTTCCCCGGCGCGCTGGTTGAGGGCCAGGCCGGAGATGGCGGTGCGGTCGAAGACCCACTGGACGGGGGAATCGATCGCGGCGGCGAAGGGGAGGTCGGTGACCGGGCGGTCGTAGATCACGTGCACGTTGACGATCGGCGATGCGCCCAGGTCGGACCAGGAGTTCACCGTGCCGGCGGGAAGCGTGGCCGGCGGGACCAGGCGGGCGGCGGCCTCGTGCGGGACGGCGAGCACCACCGCGTCCGCGGGCAGTTGCACGGCGGGGTAGCCGGACTCGGCGGGGGCCTCGTCGCCCAGCTTCGCGGTCCCCGCGCCGGCGGTGTCCACGGAGTCTGCGGGCTCGACCGGTCGGGCGAGGTGGACGAGGAACCTTGGGTGCGGGGAGGTGCCTGGCTCGGCGGCTGGGTCGTTGACCTCGATCGCGGCGACCTTGGCGGCGAGGTGAACCCGGGCGCCTAGCTTGGACAGCAGCGTGGCGGCGGCGTCGCCGTGCAGTTCGCCCAGGGGCAGGGCGGGGACGCCGATGTCGGCGGCGCTGTTGCGGCCTAGCAGGCCGGTCTTCACCACGGTGGCGGCGAGGGCGAGGTTGGCGTCGTCGCCGGCGATGTTCAGCGCGGAGACGCTGAACAGGTCCCATAGCGCGCGGCGGGCATGGGTGCTCTGGCCGCGGGCGGCGAGCCAGTCGCCGAAACGCTGCTCGTCGAGCGCCGGGTCGGCCGGGTCCAGGCCGCGCATCGCGAGCGCGGGGCGTGATACCACCGCTCGTTCGGCCAAAGAAAGAAACGGATACCTGGCGAGCGCGGGCAGCATATGCAGGGGGCCGGGGAGCGCGGTCCTGCGGAGCCGCGCCCGCCTCGGGGAGTCGGCGGCCCCTGGGGCCAGGACGGTCACGTCGAAGCGGGGCTGCAGCGGGGCGTGCGCGGTCATGCCGAGCTTGCCGAGCAGGCCGCGGTAGGCGGCGCAGCAGCCGAGGTAGATGTGCTGGCCGGTGTCGACGACCAGGCCGTCGCGGCTGAACGAGCAGGTCGCGCCGCCGAGCCTGGGCCTGGCCTCGAGCAGGGTGACGTGCGCGCCCGACTCCGCGAGCGCGATCGCGGCGGTGATCCCGGCCAGTCCGCCGCCGATCACGACGACCTTCTGCGGGGGGGTCTGGGGGGGTCGTCCCCCCGAAGGTGACGGCGGGGGGGTCTGGGGGGCGGTCATCGGATCCTCCCGGCTAGGGCGCGGGCCGCTACCACGGCCTTCTGCTTGCCCGACAGGGACAT
>JBOHCG010000595.1:0-4979 GCA_050698735.1 Streptosporangiaceae bacterium
GCTGCGGCTGCCGGCGACCGCCGGGCGCGGCGGCCCGCTGCGGCTGCCGGCTGCCGCCGGGCGCGGTTGGCGGTTACGGGCGCTGGCCGCAGCACGTACGGTTGGACTGTGAGCAGTACGCAGATGATCGACTGGGACATCGCCATTTCCACCGGGACCCGATGGGCACGCCCCGGACCGCAGGTTAGCCTCGCGGAGGCCAGGCGAACGGTCTCAGAACTACGCGACCTGGCCGGCGCCGTCCAGCAGCCGGTCTACGAGGTCACCGGGCTTTCCGCCGTCGGCACAGGCAACGGCTCGATCGGGCGGGTCGCCGTGGTGGACAGGCCGGGCTGGATCAGGGCGAACGTGGACGGTTTCCGCGTCGTGCTCGAGCCGCTTGTCGAGCAGCTGCGGGCGCGCGCGCCCGGCGGCGCCTCCGGCAAGTCATCCGGTCCTGGCTCGGTGATCAGCGCGGTCGGCTCGCGGGTGACCGGAATCCAGGCGGGCCTGATCCTGGCCTACCTGTCCGGCCGGGTGCTCGGCCAGTACGAGCTCTTCCTGCCGCCCGATACGGCCTCGCAAGACGGTGAGCAGCCGGGCAGGCTCACCCTGGTGGCGCCCAACATCGTCATGATCGAGCGCGAGCTCGAGGTCGACTCGCACGACTTCCGCCGCTGGGTGTGCCTGCACGAGGAGACGCACCGGCTGCAGTTCACCGCGGTGCCGTGGCTGCGCGACTACGTGCAGCAGCAGATGACCGAGTTCCTGCTCGCCTCGGAGCTCGACCCGGCGGCGATGCTGCAGCGGCTGCGGGCAGCGGCCGACGCGATGGCCGGGGCGGTGCGCGGCGGGGACGGCGGGAGCCTCATCGAGGCGGTGGCCAGCCCGGGCCAGATCGAGATCATGGACCGGCTCACCGCCGTGATGACGCTGGTCGAGGGGCATGGCGACTACGTCATGGATGCCGTGGGGCCGCAGGTGGTTCCCTCGGTTGCCCAGATCAGGGAGCGGTTCAACAGCAGGCGCGGGTCGCAGGGCCGGATCGAGCAGACGCTGCGCCGCATGCTCGGCATCGACCTGAAGATGAAGCAGTACGCGGAGGGCTCCAGGTTCGTCACGGCGATCGTGGAGGAGGCCGGCATGGCCACCTTCAACAAGGTCTGGAGGTCGCCGGAGACCCTGCCCACCAAGGCCGAGTTCGCCCACCCGCAGGAATGGCTGGACCGGGTCGCGCTCAGTGACTAGGCGGCAGGGCGGCTGAGGCGCGCAGGCGACCGGGCGATGGGACCGAGCGCGGCGGTCGCTGAGGTCCGCAACGCGGTGCGAGGCTGCCTCTCGGACCTCGCCGAGGGCGACCTGGTGCTTGTCGCGTGCTCGGGCGGCGCGGATTCGCTCGCGCTGGCGGCCGCCGCGGCGTTCGCGGCGCCCCGGCTCGGCCTGCGGGCCGGTGGGGTGACCGTGGATCACGGGCTGCAGCCCGGGTCCGCGCAGCGCGCCGCCGACGTGGCGGCCCTGCTCGGCAAGCTCGGGCTCGACCCGGTGCGCAGCATCGCCGTGACCGTACAAGGGCCGGGCGGCGTGCAAGGGCCGGGCGGCGTGCAAGGGCCGGGCGGCGTGCAAGGGCCAGGGCCCGAGGCGGCGGCACGGGAGGCCAGGTACGGCGCGCTGGACGCGGCCGCGGAGGAGTGCGCTGCCGCCGCGGTCCTGCTCGGCCATACCCTCGACGACCAGGCCGAGACCGTCCTGCTCGGGCTCGCGCGCGGATCCGGGGGCAGGTCGCTGGCGGGCATGCCGGCCAGACGCGGTCCGTATCGGCGGCCGCTGTTGAACGTTCGCCGCGCCACTACCGGCAAGGCCTGCGCCGACCTGGGCCTTGATCCCTGGCAAGACCCGCACAACAGCGACTTCAGGTTCACGAGGGCCCGGGTGCGCCACCAGGCGCTGCCCGCGCTTGAGGCCGCGCTGGGGCCGGGGGTGGCCGAGGCACTGGCCCGCACCGCGAGCCTGCTCCGCGCCGACGCCGAGTTCCTCGACGACCTCGCCTCGGCCGAAAGCCGCCAGCAAGGCCGCGAGCAAGGCCGCGACGACGGCAGAGGCCTCGATGCACAGGGGCTGCTGGCGCTGCCAGCGGCGATCAGGACCCGGGTGCTGCGCGACGCGGCGGTGATGGCAGGCTGTCCGCACGGCTCGTTGACCTCGGGCCACGTCGGGCAGGTCGACGCGCTGGTCACCCGCTGGCGCGGCCAGAAGTGGGTCGACCTTCCCGGAGGCGTGCGAGCGCGCCGCCTGGCCGGCCAACTCTGGTTCACAGGAGGGGATCAAACTGGACGAGCGTGACATGGGGCCGGAGCTGAAGCAGGTGCTAATCCCGGCCGACCAGTTGCAAAAACGCATCGCCGAACTCGCCGCGCAGATCGACGTCGATTACGCCGGTCGTGAACTCCTGCTGATCGGCGTCCTCAAGGGTGCCGTCATGGTGATGGCCGATCTGGCCCGCGCCATGCACCTGGCCGTGGAGATGGACTGGATGGCGATCTCCTCCTACGGCTCGGGTACCAAGTCCTCCGGCGTGGTCCGCATCCTCAAGGACCTTGATACCGACATCACCAACCGCCACGTGCTGATCGTCGAGGATATCGTGGACTCCGGCCTCACCCTGTCCTGGCTGGTAGGCAACCTGCGCTCACGCGAGCCCGCCTCGCTTGCGGTGTGCACGATGCTGCGCAAGCCCGGGTCGGCCCGGCTGCAGGTCGAGGTCGCCTACACCGGCTTCGACATCGGCGATGAGTTCGTGGTCGGCTACGGCCTGGACTACGCTCAGCGCTACCGCAACCTGCCGTTCGTCGGAACGCTCGCCCCTTCGGTGTACACGAGGAGCTAGCGGGTAATGCGGCGGGGGAACACAATCCGCTTCGGGAAGCGTTCTCCAACCGGACGTGTCGCCGGGGCGGTGTAGCGTCTGAGTTTGGTGTCCCGCAGCCGCCGCGAGAGCGAAGGCTGCGACAATAGGAGGAACATGGCCATCCCGCCGGAGGTCGTCGGGAGTGTGAGGCTGGTCAGGAGGGAACGGTCCCGGGCCGACGGGACCGCTCATCGATGGAGCTAAGGCGCTTTTTCCGCGGGCCGCTGCTGCTGATCATCGTGGCGGTGCTGCTGCTGCTTTTCGTGCTCGACTACGCGAATTCCGGGAGTTCCTATCAGACGGCGGACACCTCCCAGATCGTCAGCCTCATCAACGCGGGCCAGGTCAAGAGTGCGGTAATCACCGACAAGAACCAGACGATCCAGATCACGACCAAGAAGACGGTCAAGATCGGGACGCTGAGCGGTACGCAGTGGCAGGCGGACTGGGTCTCCGGCCAGGGCCTGCAGCTCGCGAACGACCTGCAGAACCAGGTGAGCAAGGGCACCCTCACGCAGGGGTACACCGTCAGCATCCCGAAGAGCAACGCGCTCCTCGACCTGCTGCCGACCGCCTTCATCTACCTGGTGATCTTCCTTCTGTTCTTCTTCATGCTGTCGCAGATGCAAGGCGGCGGCTCGCGGGTGATGAACTTCGGCAAGTCCCGCGCGAAGCTGATCACGAAGGATACGCCGAAGACAACCTTCGCCGACGTGGCCGGTGTGGACGAGGCCATCGAGGAACTGCAGGAGATCAAGGAGTTCCTGCAGACTCCGGCGAAGTTCCAGGCGATCGGGGCCAAGATCCCCAAGGGCGTGCTGCTGTACGGGCCGCCTGGTACCGGCAAGACCCTGCTGGCCAGGGCGGTGGCCGGCGAGGCGGGCGTGCCGTTCTACTCGATCTCGGGCTCTGACTTCGTCGAGATGTTCGTCGGCGTCGGCGCCTCCCGCGTCCGCGACCTGTTCGAGCAGGCCAAGGCGAACGCGCCGGCGATCGTCTTCGTGGACGAGATCGACGCGGTCGGGAGGCACCGCGGCGCCGGCCTCGGCGGCGGGCACGACGAGCGCGAGCAGACGCTGAACCAGATGCTTGTCGAGCTCGACGGCTTCGACACCAAGGGCGGTGTGATCGTGATCGCCGCCACCAACCGGCCCGACATCCTCGACCCCGCGCTGCTGCGCCCCGGCCGTTTCGACCGCCAGATCGTGGTGGCCCAGCCGGACCTGGCGGGCCGCAGGGGCATCCTCAAGGTGCACGCCAGGGGCAAGCCGCTCGCCCCGGACACCGACCTCGACATCATCGCGCGCAGGACGCCCGGCTTCACCGGCGCCGACCTCGCCAACGTGATCAACGAGGGCGCGCTGCTGACCGCGCGGGCCAACGGCAAGCAGATCACGATGGCGGCGCTCGAGGAGGCCATCGACCGGGTCATGGCCGGCCCGGAGCGCAAGAGCGTGCTGCTTTCGGAGCGGGAGCGGAAGGTCATCGCCTACCACGAGGGCGGGCACGCGCTCGTCGGGCACGCGATGCCGCACGCCGACCCGGTGCACAAGGTGACGATCATCCCCCGCGGCCGGGCGCTCGGCTACACAAGCGCGCTGCCGACCGAGGATAAGTTCCTCGTCACCAGGGCCGAGATGCTGGACCAGCTGGCGATGCTGCTCGGCGGGCGCACCGCCGAGGAGCTCATCTTCCACGAGCCGACCACCGGCGCGGCCAACGACATCGAGAAGGCCACCCAGATCGCGCGGGGCATGGTGACCGAGTACGGCATGAGCGAGCGCCTCGGCGCGCGCAAGTTCGGCTCCGGGGACGGCGAGCCGTTCCTCGGCCGGGATATGTCGCACGCCAGGGACTACTCCGAGGAGATCGCGTCCTCGATCGACGAGGAGATCCGCCGCCTCATCGAGTCGGCGCACGACGAGGCGTGGGAAGTCCTGGTGGAGTACCGCGACGTGCTCGACGCGCTGGTGCTGCGCCTGCTCGACAAGGAGACCGTCGCCAGGCCCGAGGTCCTGGAGATATTCGCGCCGGTGCAGAAGCGCCCGGTCCGCGGCTCCTACACGGGCTACGGCAAGCGGCTGCCCTCGGACCG
>JBOHCG010000596.1:0-4977 GCA_050698735.1 Streptosporangiaceae bacterium
GTGGCCTTCGGCCTGCTCGGAATCGTCGCCCTGCGCGCCCGTCCACGGCGCGACGCCGCTGCCCCCGACGCCGCTGCCCCCGACGCCGCTGCCCCCGACGCCGCTGCCCCCGACGCCGGGCATCGGCTGCGCATCGGCCTGGCCGGGGCGGCCATGTCCGGCCTGCTGATCGGGATCGCGGCCGGCATCAAGGTGGAGTACGCCCTGTTCGGCCTGGCCGTCGCCTGGGCGTGCCGCAGATCTCCCAGGGCGCTGGCCGCCGCGGCGGCGGGCTTCGCGGTGGCCGTCATCCCGGCCTACCTCGCGGCAGGCGCACCGGCGATCAAGGTGCTCATCACCCGCGGTCCCGGAGTCACCTGGGACACCATGTACCAGCTCTTCTGGCGTCCGGTCCTCGGCTACACGCAGTTCAGCTCCTCGAGCGAGCCGCCGCACCTGGAACTCGTCGCGTACCTGCTTTTCGCCGCCGTCGCGGTGCTGGCCGTGCTGCGCTTCCCCGACCGGGTTCCCGGCCTGCCCGCGGTGACCCCCGCCCTGGCGCTGAGCCTGGCGTGGCTCTTCGTCACGGCCTTCCAGCGGCCCTGGTACGACGTGATGGCGATCGCGCTGCTGGCCCTGTACACCGCGTCCCGGCTGGACTGGGTGGTACTGGTCCGCCTGCTGGCCGGCGGATGCGTCTATGCCCAGGCGATCCAGAACCCGGCCGAGCCTCATTGGCTCTACGACGTCGCCCAGTTCGACGGGACGTGGCTCACGCCGACGGTCCGGCTGCTCGCCGCGCTTGCGCTGGTCTGGTTGTGCGTATGGGGCCGCTGGCAGTGGAGTCCGCGATCGTCGGCGTCGGCCGGTCGCCTCCCCGAACTGCTGCCGCTGACCTGAGCGCGTTGTCCACAGGACACGCATTGTGGATAATCTCTAACGCAACGGCCCAGGCCAGGTGGTGCCATTGGCAACTCATGCACACCTCTGTGGATTTCGCTGTGGACAAAGTCAGCCCCGTTCCGGGGGGCTCACCAGGGGCTCCGCGGTGAGGTAGAGCCGTGGCCACCGGCAGTCGACGAACTGATCCAGGTGCCCGGTGAGCCGCTCCTCGAAGTCGTCGGATTCCGCGCCCGCGCCGACGGCTGCCTCGATCGCGGAGGCGTCGTCGATGCCGAACGCGACCGCCCGCACCTGCCGCGCGTCGCGTTGCGCGGCGTCGTACCAGCGCTGCACGGTGCCGACCTGGCGGGCGCAGGTCTCGCCGGCGATCGCCTGCCCGTACGTCCGCTCCCATTCCGCGCTTCGCGGATGCGGGCCTGTCCCCGGGCTCACCCGGTCCAGCCGCTTGAGCGCGTCCAGGACGAGCGTCCACTTGTAGCACGGCGCGAGCCATCTGGGCTCCTCCTGCTGGCATAGCCACGTCCCGCCGGTCAGCCCGGAACCGATCGCGGTGGCGACATGCGAGGCGAGGCCGGCCGGGCCGACCCGCCCGATGATGGCCGGCACCCGGACGCCGACAGCCGCGTCGACGCCGTGCGATATCGCGCAGTCACGCAGCCGGGACGGCATCATCTGCAGCAGCGAGAACAGTTCGGCCCCCGGGACCGGCATGGGCCACCCGGTCAGGTGGGCAAGGACAGACAACTCGGCCCACAGCCTTATCCCCGGGTATTCATCCAGCGCGCGCTGGGCTATCCGCATGTCCCGCAGCGTGCACGGCCGCCCCACGCAGTCAGCGCCGCAGGTGACGCTGCGCGGCCGAACCACATCGGCCGGACCGGTCGTGGCGTCCTCACCCGGTGCCTGGCCGGCGGCCTCGGCGGCCGTGGGGTCGGGAATCCGGACCAGCAGCGGGCGGTCCATGCCGGCGGCGAACACGGCGGCCTCACCGACCCCGAGAGTGACCAGGTACCGGCGCTGTGCCCTGGTCATGTTCATGGTCGAGCCCATCGCGTCGCGGTCGTCGGCCGCGGGCAGCCGGTGGGCGATCTTCACCGCGGTGTTCTTGATGACGTCCAGGTCGAGCCGCTCCGGTACCTGCTCGGCAACGATGAGGCCCTCGCCGTAGGCGCCGACCTCGGCGAGCAGCCCCGCGAACAGCCCCGCAGGGTCCGCGCGACGCAGCAGAAGGTGGGCCTGCTCGATGACGGTAAGGTGGCGCAGCCCGGCCGGCCCGGGCGGACCTGTCGCCTTGCCCCGATGCGCCATCCGCAGTTGCTCGGCCAGCCTGACCAGCACGATGCCCATGCCGAACGCCTTGTCGCCGTCGTCGCCCACGTCCTGCATCTCGAGCACGGCGTTGGTCCGCAGCAGCCGGCCGAAGTCGAGGTGATGGCCGCCCTCGACGAACCGGCCGATCGTGCCGAGCCGCAGCCCGGCCAGCCGGGCGGCGATCCAGCCGGGCACGTCATCCGCGCCGCGCGGGCCGAAGCCGGCCTCGCGCGCGGCCTGCTCCGCGGCCCGCTGCAGATCGGTGAGGGCCGGATACCTGGGGTTGGCGTCGGCAACCACCGGCTCGCCAAGCGCCAGGTCCCATCCCGCCTCCTCGTACGCTCGCCGCAACGCGGCGCCAAGCACCTTCCAGGCCGGCTCCGGCGCGCCGAACGACGCGATGAACAGCGCCTTGACGAGGTCGGCGTGCGTTTGCAGCGGGAACCTGCGGCCTTCGGCGTCCGACGCGGGCTCAAGCGGGTTGAGCCCGGCCGCGATCGCGTCCGATTCGCCCGGCCGGATCCGCACCACCGGGCCGGTCGCGCCCCCGGCGGCCAGCAGCCCGGCCATAAGCCGGTATTCCGTCTTGGCGGGCTCCAGTACCAGCCACGGGATGCCGGCCCGGGCGGCCGCCTCAAGCAGCGCCCGGATGGTGTGCGACTTCCCCGAACCGGTCGCGCCGCAGACGAGCACGTGCCGGTTCAGCGAGTCGAGCGGCAGCACCAGCCGGCCCGCCCGCCGATGGCCCCGGTCGAGCACCTCGCCGACCGTGATCGCCTCGCGCCCTGCATCCGGTCTCTGGGCATCCGGTCTCTGGGCATCCGGTCTCTGGGCATCCGGTCTCTGGGCATCCGGTCTCTGGGCATCCGGTCTCTGGGCACCCGGTCTCTGGGCTCCCGCTTCCTGGGCACCCGGTCTCTGGGCTCCCGCTTCCTGGGCACCCGGCTCCTGGGTCACGTCGAAATCGTGGTCCGAGACGAGCAGGACCCCGGGGATCTCCCGCTCGGGCGGCCGGGCCAGCGCCGCGACAAGCTCGGTGCTCGCCACCAGCGGTGAGCCGAGCACCGCATCGCCGCCCGGCACCGGCGTGGCCGGGTCTTCGAGCAGTTCGCGCAGCCCGACGGCCGGGCCGGGAACCGGGGCGAGGGCATAGGGCAGGCCGGCCAGGTCGGCCGAGGCGCACACCAGGCCGGCCACCCGCGCCGCGGCACCGGAGTCGCTGCCCCCTGCCAGCATCCGCACCCGCCACAGCCCCGTCGAGCAGCCCCGGCGCAGCTCGGCGTGCCGCAGCGCAAGCCGCCTGACCAGCGCCTCCCGCTCGGCCCCGGCCAGCTCGGCTTGCCGCCGGGCCACGCCATCGGCCAGATCCCGCGCCGCCGCGGCGCCGACGGGCTCGGCGACAAGCAGCCAGCCGAACGGGCCCGGCCAGACGGCGAGCAGGCATTCCTCCAGCGACGGGCCAGGCAGCAGGGCAGGCGCGCCGCCGCGCTCGCCGGAGGTCAGCAGACCGTCACTGATCCCGCCGACGGCGCGCCAGCACGGCAGCTCGGACATCAAGCCTGCCAGGGCGCCACCCGGCAGTGGCCGGGCGCGCGCCCCGCCCGGCAGGGTCAGCAAGGCCTCCCGCTCCTGTCGGCTGCCGACGAGGCCCGCCCCCGCGGCGAGAAGCTGCACCGGATCACCGTAACCGGGCCTGAACCAGCCGACCGCCACCGCTTCAGCCCCGCCATCCTGGTCGGCGCCGGCATGATAGGCCGCGACCAGGGCGGCGATCCGCCGTGCCCGGCCGGGGTCGTCCGCGCGCCGCGCCCGCGCGGGAAGCCGCGGTATCTGCGTGATCCGGTAGGCGTCGAGCCCGTTCAGGATCTCCCAGGCTAACCTCATGACCCAAGCTCCCGCCTAGCACCGGACCGACCGCTACTGCTCGCCTCCGCTCCGCAATGACAGTACCTCGCCGGCCGACCCGGCCACACCGAAGCAGCGAAGCGGCTCAGCGGCTCAGGACCGGCTGCGGACCCGGCGGCCAGCCGCGAGCTCGCCCGGCTGGCTGCCGAACACCCGCGGCCTCCCGCCGAGCGGCCTGACCCCGTACCCGGGCGGCAGCGCGTCCCAGCCGGACACCGAGCGAGCGGCGCGATCAGCCGCGCCGTGGGCGCGCCGGTGCCGCGTCTGGGCGAGGAGCTGCAGCACTATGAAGGCGGCCACGGCGGCCACCACGATCACCACGAGGGCGACCGCGCTCCAGGCCGAGCCCCGGCCCGATCCCGGCCCTTGGGTCGCCGCGACCGCTGCGGGCCAGCCGCCCCCCGCCAGCGAAACCGCTGGCCAGGAAGATGCCGACCCGCCGCTCATCCGCTCGCTTACATTCTTGGCGCGTGCCAGTCGTCGCCGTAGGTCGACGGCGGGACGCAGTCGGCGAGGTCGGTGCCCCAGATGTCCTCGTCCTCATACATCCAGGCGTACCGCCGGCGGTCCCGTTCGGGACGCGCCATCCCGGTGGCCCCCGGCAGCGGCGATGTCGTCCAGCCGGTGACGGTTTCTGCGATGGGGTGGTTCCCGGATACAGCCGTGGTCTGCTGGCTCATCACTGCATCTCCCGTCGGGTATGCGGCAGGCTCGCGGCATCGCGGACCTGGCTGTCCGGCTGTATTCCTGGCCCTGCCCGCTGGCCCTGCCCGCTGGCCCTGCCCGCTGGCCCTGCCCGCTGGCCCTGCCCGCTGGCCCTGCCCGCTGGCCCTGCCCGCTGGCCCTGCCCGCTGGCCCTGCCCGCTGGCCCTGCCCGCT
>JBOHCG010000597.1:0-4970 GCA_050698735.1 Streptosporangiaceae bacterium
GGCGAGACGAGCAGCGGGACGCGGCGAAGCGCCGGGAGCGACGAGCCACGGGACGGAATGACAGACCGTAGGCCGGAATGAAATGCGAGGCGGGCAAGCTGTTGCGTGACATGGGAATCCAACTGGGCCAGATCGGGATCTGGCAGCGCGCGGCGGACCTCACCCCCGAGCTTGCGGCCGAGGTGGAACGGCTCGGCTACGGGGCCATCTGGATCGGCGGCTCACCCGGCGCCGATCTCCGCATCGTCGAGGACCTGCTGGACGCGACCGACCACATCGCCGTCGCTACCGGCATCGTCAACGTATGGAAGGACGACGCCGCGACGATCGCCGCCGCGTACCACCGGATCGCGGCCAGGCACCCGGACCGCTTCCTGCTTGGCATCGGCATCGGGCACCCCGAGGCCACGCAGGAGTACCGGCAGCCCTATGTCACGCTGGTCAGCTACCTCGACCAGCTCGACGAGGCGAACGTCCCCAAGGATGCCCGGGCGCTTGCGGCCCTCGGCCCGAAGGTCCTCGAGCTGTCCGCGGCCCGCAGCGCGGGCGCGCACCCCTACCTGACCACGCCGGAGCACACCCGCTGGGCCCGGCAGCTGCTGGGCGCCGGGCCGCTGCTCGCTCCCGAGCAGAAGGTGGCGCTCGGCACCGACGCCGAGCGGACCCGTGCCATCGCCCGGCGGGCCGTGGCCAACCCGTACCTCAGGCTGACGAACTACGTCAGCAACCTGCGCCGGCTCGGTTGGACCGACACCGACCTGGCCGATGACGGCAGCGACCGGCTGATCGACGCGCTGGTCGCCCAGGGCGACGCGGCCAGCATCAGCCGCGGCGTCACCGCGCACCTGCAGGCCGGCGCGGACGCCGTCGCCGTCCAGGCCCTCGGTGGCGACCCCCTGTCGACGTTCCGCGCCCTAGCCGACCACCTGCCGCTGGCCCGCCGGTAACCGGTCGGCTCGCACGCCGCCGGCCGGTGGGTGGGTGAACCCTGTTGGCTCACCCGCGACCGGCAGTAACCCGTCGGTCCCGCATCGCACGACCCCGGCCGCCGTGCACAGGGCGGCGCGTTCGCCCAGGCCGCGCTCAGGCACGGGGTCGCCGTGGTGCCTGGCCGGCTGCTCAGTTCCGGGGCAGGAGACACGCAGCGGGCCGGGGAGTACGTACGCCTGGCGTACATCCAGCCGCCGGACCTGCTGCGGGCCGCGGGCCGGACGCTGGCGGCTATACCAGCGCGGTCCCGATGAGCCCGTTCCTGGTCACCAGGGCGGTGAGCTGGTCGGCGGTGAGCCCGTCGGTCCCGGCCGGGCGCCTTGGCAGCACCATGTAGCGGGCCTCGGAGGTCGAGTCCCAGACCGAGATCCGCGCGCCGTCCGGCAGGTGCAGGCCGAACTCCGTGAGCACCTCCCGCGGCTCGCGGACCGTCCGCGACCGGTAGGCGAAGCTCTTGTACCAGCCGGGCGAGGGCCCGAGCAGCGACACCGGGTAACACGAGCACAGCGTGCAGACGATGACGTTGTGCGTGTCGCGGGTGTTGGCGACCACCCTGAGCTGGTAGCCGAGCTGGCCGAAGCCCAGCTCGGCCGCGGCGGCGTTGCCGTCGGAGAGCAGAAGGTCGTGATACGACGGATCGGTCCAGGCGCGGGCGGCCATCCGGGCGCCGTTCACCGGCGAGGCGCTGGCGTAGAGCCCGGTCAGGAACTCGTCGATCTCCTCATCGCTAGCCAGCCCGGCGGTGATCAGCCGTTCCTCAAGGCGGCGCGCCCGCACGGCGGCCGGCTGATCATCATGCCCGGTCAAGGTATGACTCCCACAGGTCCACGGTCACGGTGTGATCGCCGCTCCCCCACAGGTCCGAGGCGGAGAAGCGGACCGCGTAACAGGTCTGCACCCGCGGCTGATCAAGGCCGCGGGCGCTGTCGTCTGGCACCGTCCAGCGGCCGAGGACCGTGAGGACCTCACCGGTGTGCCCCCGCACGTACCTCGGCACCCGGGTGTGGTGGTCCGGGTCGCCGGTCCGCACCCGGACCCTGGCGCCCGCGTCGAGGCTCACGGCACGCCCTTCTCGGTCGCGAGCATCTCGATGGCGCCCAGCCAGCGCTCGTAGTACGACGCCGCCAGGTACTGCGAGGGCGGCAGCCGCTCGATCGCGTCCCGCAGCTCGTCGCCGTTGAAAAGGCCGCGCCGCCGCAGCAGCGTGGCCAGCGCGTACACGCGCGCCTCCCAGTCGGCGGCAAAGAAGGGGGAAGGGCCAGGAGGGACGGGGGGCGAGAGCCTCCCGTGCGCGGAAGAGGTGGGCGGGGGGCCACCGTCCTCGCCTACCGGAACCGGGCCGAAACCGGTCTGCCCGCCCATGTCGTGAACACGGCTCATGTTCGCGACCCTAACAGGCAAAACAGTCTTTGGGCCGAACGAGAATGGACCTATGACACAGAACAGCGGGTTGCGCAGCACTGAGTGGTTCGGGGCGACGGGACGGGGCGGGATGATCTACCGGTCCTGGATGCGGAGCCAGGGGTTCACTACCGAGGTGTTCGACGGCAGGCCGGTGATCGGGATCGCGACCACCTGGTCGGAGCTGGCGCCGTGCAACGTCCACCTGCACCGGGTCGCCGAGTCGGTCAAGCGCGGGGTCTGGCAGTCCGGCGGGTTCCCGCTGGAGTTCCCCGCGATGGCGCTGGGCGAGACGCTGCTGCGGCCTACCGCGATGCTGTACAGGAACCTGCTCGCGATGGAGGCCGAGGAGCTGATCCGGGCCAACCCGCTGGACGGCGTGGTGCTGCTGTCCGGCTGCGACAAGACCACGCCCGGGCTGCTGATGGCCGCGGCCAGCGTGGACCTGCCTGCCGTGATGGTGACCGGCGGTCCCATGCTCAGCGGCAAGTACCAGGGCGCCGACGTCGGCTCGGGCACCGCGGTGTGGCGGTTCGAGGAGGACCTGCTCGCCGGGCGGATGACGCAGGCGGAATGCGCGTTCGCGGAGGGCTGCATGGCCAGGTCCAACGGGCACTGCATGACGATGGGCACGGCGTCCACGATGGCGTCCATGGCCGAGGCGCTCGGCATGCAGCTGCCCTACTCGGCGACCTGGCCGGCCGTTGACTCGCGCAGGTACGAGACGGCGCAGCGGGCCGGCCAGGTGATCGTCGACCTGGTCCGGCAGGACCTGCGGCCCTCGGCGATCATGACGCGGGCCGCGTTCGAGAACGCGATCCGGGTTAACGCGGCGATCGGCGGGTCGACGAACGCGGTCATCCACCTGCTCGCGATCGCCGGCCGGCTGGGCGTGCCGCTGGCCCTTGACGACTTCGACGCGCTGGCGCGCGACGTGCCCACGCTGGTGAACCTGCAGCCGAGCGGAACGTACCTGATGGAGGACTTCTGCTACGCAGGCGGCCTGCCCGCGGTGATGCGCGAGCTGGACCTGAATGGCATGCTGCACGGCGATGCGGTCACGGTCACCGGATCTCAGGTGAGCGACAACGTGGCGGATGCCTCATGCTGGAACCGCGACGTGATACGGACCTTCGATGAGCCGTTCCAGCCCGTAGGCAGCGGCACGGCCGTGCTGCGCGGCAACCTCGCGCCTGACGGCGCCGTGATCAAGCAGTCCGCCGCGTCGCCACACCTGCTCAAGCACCGGGGCCGGGCGCTGGTCTTTGACTCGCCCTCGGCCTACTACGAGGCGGCCGAGGACCCGGAGCTTGACGTGGACGAGAACACCGTGCTCGTGGTGAGGTACTGCGGGCCGCGCGGCTACCCCGGCATGCCTGAGGTCTCCAACGTGGCGCTGCCGAAGAAGCTGCTGCTGCGCGGTGTCCGCGACATGGTGCGGATCTGCGACGGCCGGATGTCAGGCACCGCGTACGGCACCGTGGTCCTGCACGTCGCCCCCGAGGCCGCGGCGGGCGGACCGCTGGCCCTGGTGCGGACGGGCGACTGGATCGCGCTGGACGTCCCGGCCCGGACGCTGACCCTCGAGGTGCCCGAGGACGAGCTGGCGCAGCGGCACGCCGAGTGGCAGCCGCGGGCGCCGCACGCGAGCCGCGGCTGGACCCGGCTGTACACCGAGCACGTGTGCCAGGCCGACTCCGGTGCCGACCTGGACTTCCTTGTCGGCGCCAGCGGCCACGAGGTGCCACGGGACTCGCACTGACGCGGGCGTGATACCACTGCCCGTTCGGCTGAGTGATTTTGAATTTTGGCTGGCAGGGGGGTAGCCCCTACGCTTTTGCGGTGCCGGAAATTCTTGCCGTGGAGAGCGTTGTGCTTCTTGATGAGGCCGGGTGCGTCCGGGGGGCCGCGGCGAAGGCGGTGGTGCACCACGAGGAGACGCCGCTGCACCTGGCGTTCTCCTGCTACCTGTTCAACGGGGCCGGGGAGTTCCTGCTGACCAGGCGGGCCGACGGCAAGCGGACCTGGCCCGGGGTGTGGACCAACACCTGCTGCGGGCACCCGCTGCCTGGCGAGCCGGTGCGCGACAGCGTGCGGCGGCGGCTCGGGCAGGAGCTCGGCATCGGGACCGCCGAGCTCGTCCTTGTCCTGCCCAGGTTCCGCTACCAGGCGCGGATGGCCAACGGCGTGCTGGAAAACGAGGTCTGCCCGGTCTACGCGGCGTACTCGGATGTCCCGCCGGACCCCGACCCCGCGGAGGTGGCAGAGACCCAGTGGGTGGACTGGACCTGGTTCTGCGAGGCGGTACGCACCGGGCAGCAGCCCATCTCGCCATGGTGCGCGATGCAGGTCGCCGAGCTCGCGACGCTGGGCCCGCGCCCGCTTGACTGGGTTCCCGCCGCCGCGGCTGACCTGCCCCCAGCCGCGGCGCCGTGAAGTTATCCACAACGCCCGGAGGCGGTTTCCCCAGGTTCACGCGGCATCATCCCCACTCTGTCCACAGGGTTGTGCATACTGCTGGGGATAACTGGTCCTGCCTGGCGGGCGGGGTTTCGGTGGTCTTCGTGGTCTTCGGGGCC
>JBOHCG010000598.1:0-4965 GCA_050698735.1 Streptosporangiaceae bacterium
GTCCGGCGCTGGCGCGGGTCAGCGGCTGGCTCGGCGAGGCCCTGCGCGCCGACGCGGCGGCCCGCCCTAGCCGGATGCTCGCCGCGTGCCGCCGCGGGCTCGACGTCCTCGACGAGCACCGGCTCACCCTGGGCGCGTCGGAACTGCGGGCGCAGGCCACCGTGCACGGTACCGAACTGGCCACGCTCGCCCAGCGTCATGCCGCCAGGTCCGGTCGCCCGCGGCTGCTGCTGGCCTGGAGCGAGCGCTGGCGTGCCACCGCGAACACCGTCCCCGCGGTGCGGCCGCTGGCCGACGCGGAGCTCAACGCCGACCTGGCCGCGCTGCGCCAGGTGACCAGGGACCTGGAAGAGGCAAAGAGCCAGGGAAAGCAGAACGCGGTGCTGCAGCGGGAACGCAACCGGCTGGAGAGCGCGGTGCGCGCCAGCGCGATGCGCGCTCAGGGCGGCGCCGTGACCGGCCGATCCACGTTCCGCACCGCGGACCTGCTGGCCGAACTCGGCCCCGCGCAGCTGATCGAGATCGTCGACATCGACGGTGACCTGCAGGTGCTGACCTGCGGGGCGAACCGGGTACGCCAGTTCACGGCGGGCCGGGTCGCCGACGCCATCCGGGCCGCGGATTTCGCCCGCTTCGCCCTGCGCCGGCTCGCCCGCAGCCGGCCAGGCGATGACCCGGTCCACGCGCTGTCGATCCTGGACGCGGCGGGACCGCGGCTCGAGCAGGCGCTGCTTGGCCCGGCTGTCCGGGCCTTGGGCGACGGGCCCGTCATCATCGTGCCGCCAGGCAGGCTGCACGCGATTCCGTGGAGCGTGCTGCCCGTGCTGCGCGACCGAGTGGTCAGCGTCGCCCCGTCCGCGGCCGCCTGGATGCGCGCGCGGAGCGCCCCGGCGCCCGGCCGCCGCCACGTCACCCTCGCCCGCGGGCCCGGCCTGGCCTCCGACGGCGCCGAGGTCCCGCTGGTGGCCAGGCTGTACGACGACGTCACGGTGCTGGCGAACGGCACCGCCACGGCGGAGAAGGTGCTGTACGCGATGGACGGCGCCTGGCTGGCGCACATCGCGGCGCACGGGACCTTCCGCGCCGACAGCCCGCTGTTCTCCTCGCTGCGGATGCACGACGGACCGCTCACCGTCTACGACTTCGAACAGCTGCAGCGCGCGCCCTACCGGCTGGTCCTGTCAAGCTGCGACTCGGGCGTGCTGGCGCCCGCGGGCACCGACGAGCTGCTCGGACTGGTCAGCAGCCTGCTCCCGCTTGGCACGGCGGGGATCGTCGCCGCCATCGTGCCGCTGAACGATCAGGCGGTGGTTCCGCTGATGGTGGACCTGCACCGGCACCTGCGCGCGGGCCAGACCCTGGCCGAGTCGATCTACAGCGTCCGCCGCGGCCTGGCCGGCGACCCGGTCCAGCACGCCACCGCTACCTCGCTGGTCTCGCTCGGCGCTGCCTGAGCTCGGGCCGGCGCCGGCCCGCCGAACGCCCTCATGCCAAGCGCCGTCACAGCGTGATCCACCCGGTCACGACCTCGGTGCCGTCGGCCGCGCGGTACCGCAGCCGGAACGGGCTGGCCGGCTTCGGGCTGACCGCGAAGCAGCCGACCTCGTCGACCGGGATCGTCCCGGCCGCGGCTTCCTTGGCCTGTACCTCGATCGTCCCGGCCCGGACCGGGACGACCTGGCCGACCAGGGAGTCCTCGGTGACCTCGACCTCGATGGACAGGTGGGCGGAGGTGAAGGTGAGGGCGCGGATCGACGCGGTCTCCGACCGCACCGCCGCCGCCAGGCCCAGGTCGCTGGCCGAGTCGTAGGTGAGCTGGGCGAGCTCGGCGTCGATGTTATGCCAGGCGTAGGCGTTCTTGCCGGTCTGGATGAAGCTGGCGGGGACGGCCTCGCGTGCCCGCATCGCCTCCTGCAGCGCCGCCATGAGCTGCTCGTCGTCCCAGCCGTCGTCAGGCACGCGACTCACCTCCCAGGCCGCCGACCGTCGCCTCGCCAAGCGCCATGAGCGTGCTGGACCTGCGCAGCCTTCCCAGGCAACGGGCGCGCTGCGGGCCGATGCTGCCGACCGGGATGTCCAGCGCGGCGCTGATCTCAGCGTACGAGTGCGGCGGATCGGACAGCAGCATGCCGAGCAATTGCTGGCAGCGCGGCGGAAGTTCGGCGAAGGCCGCGCGCAGGACCGCGTTCCGCTCCGCCATCAGCATCTCCTCGTCGATCACCGTGTCGTCCTTGAGCTGCGCCGCCTCATCAATCTGTGTGCCGAGCCGCTGCGACCTCCGGCTGGCCGTCACCACCCGAAGGCATTCCCGCGCGGTGGTCGTCGCCAGCCACCCAGGCAGCGCGGCAGGCTCGCGCAGCTTGCCAAGCTGCTCGACAAGAAGCAGCCACACGTTCTGCCCCACGTCCTCGCGGTCGTGGTTGCTCAGCCGGTACCGGCCGCAGATCGACCAGACCAGCGGTGCGTAGCGGTCGACGATCTCGTCCCACGCGTCCTGGTCGCTGTCGGCCGCGCGTTCCACCAGCGCGACCACGGACGGGTCGTCACGCACGGCGTTCGCTCTCTGCCACCATCGGCGCCTTCGGTAGGTAGCGGTAACTCTTACTAGCACGGAGGGCGGCGGGCCGCCAGCTGATACACCCTGTCGCGGCCGTGTCACGGGCGCCCTACGTAGCATGTCCGATGTGAGCGAAACCGACTTCTGGCAGTTCTGGCACCAGGCCTACGACGACCCGGATTCCGGCCTTTCGCAACGCCTCGCCGCCGTGCAGCAGCAGATCCGCGCCGCGCTCGACACGGCGCCCCCGGGCCCGCTGCGCGCGATCAGCATGTGCGCGGGCCAGGGCCGCGACCTGATCGGCACGCTGGCCGCCCATCCCCGCCGCGGCGACGTGACCGCGCGCCTGGTGGAACTGGACCCGCGGCTCGCCGAGTCCGCCCGGACGGCCGCGCGGGCCGCGAGCCTGCCCGGCGTCGAGGTGCTGACCGCGGACGCGGCGCCGACCGACAACTACGCTGACCTGGCCCCCGCCGACCTGGTGCTGGCCTGCGGCATCTTCGGCAACATCAGCGACGAGGACATTCAGCGCACGGCGGGCTACTGCGCGCAGCTGTGCGCCCGCGGCGGGACGGTGATCTGGACTCGAAACCACAAGGCGCCCGACCTGGTCCCGCAGGTCTGCGACTGGTTCTCCGCCCGCGGCTTCGAGCTGACATGGATCTCCGACCCGTCCACCGACTGGACCGTCGCCGCCTACCGCCTCGCCGCCGCCCCCGCCCCGCTGGAGGCGGGCGCCCGCATGTTCACCTTCATCGCCCGCGGCGCCAGCTGCCGGCCAGGTTCCTGATCCGGCCCGACGTCACCGAGGAGACAGTCGACGATGATCGATCCCATGCGCGGTGCCCTCGCCGGTCATGTCGCAATCGTGACGGGCGCGAACCACGGAATCGGCGCGGCCACCGCGGTGGCCCTGGCGGCCCGGGGCGCGTCGGTGGTGATCACGTACCTGCGCCTGAACGATGCCCCCGATCCCGGCACGCCCGAGGCGTACCGGCGCAATCGCGCGCAAGGCGCCCATGCGGTGCTCGCCGCGATCGCCGAGGCCGGCGGCACCGGCCGGGCGGCAGAGGCCGACCTGTCCGACCCCGGCGCCCCGGCCGAGCTGTTCGATCTCGCCGAACGAGAGCTCGGGCCGGTCGACATCCTGGTGAACAACGCCAGCGGCTGGCTGGCCGACACGTTCAAGGCCGAAGGCACCGACCGGTTCGGCCGGGCGCTGACCCCGGTAACCGCCGCCACCTTCGACCGGCTCTTCGCCGTCGATGCCCGCGGCGGAGCCCTGATGATCGCCGAGTTCGCCCGGCGGCACCTGGCCAGGCAAGCCAGCTACGGCCGGATCATCTCCATGACGTCGGGAAACGGCCGCGGCTTCCCCGAGGAGGTCTCCTACGGTGCGGCCAAGGCGGCCCTGATCGACTACACGCTGTCCGCCGCCCTGGAACTGGCCGACGCCGGGATCACCGCCAATGTGGTCCATCCCCCCGTAACCGACACCGGCTGGGTAACCGACGAGGTGCGCGCCGCCGTTGCCGCCAGCCCGGACATGGTGCACGTCGCGACCCCCGAGCAGGTCGCCGACGTGATCGCCTGCCTAGCCGAAGACCGCGCGGCCCTGATCAACGGCAACATCCTCCAGCTGAGGTAGGCCGTCCCCGCCGATCAGAATCCTCCAGCTGAGGCAGGCCGTCCCCGCCGATCAGAGTCCTCCAGCTGAGATCGGTCGTCCCGCTGTTCAGCTTTCTCCGGCTGAGATCGGTCGTCCCGCTCGTCACTGCCCCCGGCTGCGTTTCAGGGTCCTGATCACTGCTCCTGACTGCGCTCCAGGATCTCCTCAATCACCCAGGCTCGGCCACCACCAGCAGAATGTCGATCAGCGGTTTCGCCGCGAGCCCGGGCACCGACGTCGACCCGATGTGCTCGAGCAACAGCACCCGATCCCCGAGCGCCGAACGGATCCGTGCCGCCTCCCGCTCACACAGCCCCGGCCATCCAGGGTCGTAGTCCACCAGCCGCACGTGCCCGTCAAGCTTCGGCGGCTCCTTCAGCCATGCCCTCCGAAGTTGCTCGTCCTGGGCAGGACCCCACTCGTCGGAATGCTCGATTCGGGACACAGGCCCTCCTCACTACGCACCAGACCAACATACCGCTGCCGTGCAGACCATTCCCTGCCAAGCACTCGCCGAACAGGCTGGCATTCGCCAGCGGGCACGATCACCCGGGTCGGGGCGGTGGCCCGTGGCTGTGGAGGACCTTGGTTCCGTCGGGGCTGTAGGCGGTGGTGGTGCCGTCGGGGTTGAGGATGAGCTTCCATCCCCACCGGTGCACGGCAACAAGGTGGTGGAAGCTGCATAGCAGCAGGCAGTCCTTGACGCTGGTCTTGCCGCCGTCGGCCTTGCGGGTGACAT
>JBOHCG010000599.1:0-4958 GCA_050698735.1 Streptosporangiaceae bacterium
CATTACCCGCCTGCCCAGCCCCGAGGTCTCCTGGGTTGACGAGCACCTCCTGATCGTCGCCCGTGCAAGCCGCCGTGACCATGCCGAGCCTGACGGCCAGGCCAGCCTGGCGGACCAGGCTTGGAAACCCGGCAGCACGCGGTACGGCACCAGCTACTGGACGCCGCCCGGCACCTGGCCGGCGCGAAGGTGCTGGCCGCGCGGCTGTACGGGGTCGGGCCGGTCACCGCGCTGGCGTTGACGTGCTGGCTGGGCGGGGCGGGCCGGTTCTCCTCCTCCCGCAAGGCAGTCCGGTTCGCCGGGCTGGACGTCACCGGGCCGCACGATGGTCGCCGCGCGGCACGGCTGCGGGTGTCCGTCACATCATCCGGGTCTTCTCGCTCTGCGTAGTGCAAGCGGGCTCGGCCTGCCGCGAGGTACGGGCAGGCATGCCCCCGACAGCGTTCAACCGGGCTGATGACGCAAGCTGGCGGCGTCTATGCTCACGGCATTGGACGGCCCGGTGTGCAGGCCTTTGACCGCTACGGTGCCCGTGCCGTCGTGCAGCGTGGAGATCAGCCGTCTACCTCCAGCAGTCTGGCGTCGCGGAACCCGGAACGCCTCAGCCACGCCACGGTAGCCCGAGCCGAGCGCCGTACCTGCCGGGCATCAAACCCGGCCGCACTGACCGACGGTATGCGGACCAGTCGGTCGAGCTCGCGGCGGAGAAGGGGAAATGCAGACGCAACGGCGGCGCGGGCCGCTGGCGGACTCAGCTCAGCGGGCAAATCCCGGCCTTCCGCCCGGCCGGTAGCTATTACCCCGCCATTGCGTCCAACTGCCGATGTCCTGTCCGCTCCCCATCTAAACACAATACGCATATTCCGGCATTTGATCAACAAATGTGGGCGTTGTGCGGGCTAACCGGATAAGAGTAATATCCAGCCGCAATTGCCCACATGCGTATCGGCAGCCACGGATTTTCGCAGTCCGGCGAACAGGAGACGTTAGGTTTCGGCGCTGGGCGGGTCAACTCGTCGGCTCCAGATAAGTACTGCGATCGTCGACCGTGCAGATGAGCGCGTCACGCCTCGCCGTCCCGCTGGGCGGATTGATCAGTGGCGTGGCGCCGTGCTTGTAGAGCTCGTCCTCGAAAATAATGATATCGCCGGGGTCTAGCCGCTGCCGGAGTACCGGCGGCGCCTTTATCTCACCGTCGTCCGTGACGTCGGCCGGGGCGTAAAGGTACGTTTCCGCGCCTTCGCCGATCCGGTCGAGCACGTAAATTACGATAAATTGTTCGTTGTCGCGGTGCGGTTTCGTAACGACATTGGTGAACGTGCGGAAGAGGTTTACGCCGAACGTGCCGTCGGCTTGCCGCCGACTGGGAGGCACTAGTTGCAGGAAGGCTCGGATGAGATCCCGGGCCTGCGGGTCGTCGAGGAGTTCGACCCGGGCGTGCTCGCGCCGACCCGGGATGTCCGCCCGGTCGGTGATCGTGATCGCATCGTGCCGTCGCAGGATAAGACGCCCGTCGTGCCACTCGTAGCGGATGACGTCCCGGGCTCGCTGGCGGTCGACCGGCCAGTCGCCCTCGTCGTGCCGGAGCGTCCAGTCGTTGAAGTACGTGCCGCGGAAATTCGGCCGGAACTTCTCGGGAAGCCCGATAGACTGATCGTTGGTGGTGGCATAGCCTCGGCTCTTCAGCGCTGACCAGACGTCCTTATGACCGTCGGACACGTGCTGTGTTACATCATCGTTCACAGTGGCGCTCGCAAGTGTATGAAGGGAAACCGCGAGGATACCGGTCGGTAACAGCGGGGGCCCGGCAGTTTAATGTGAAGCAGAATATACCGTAGTCACGGAATAATAAGTCGTAGGGGCGCGGTGAATCGCGGATCTTAAGGATGCGTTCACGCGAGGCCTCCTCGGTGTAGGAGGCCCGCACTAGGGCGTCGTGGGCGGCCCGGTATCGCTTCACCTGGTCCGCGTCTTCCACGCTGAAATACCCGGCATGGGTCTCAATGTGGACGATATCCGATTCGCCCACGTCCTGGTATTCGAAGTGGGCGTACATGCACGTCATGGAGAACGTCGGCTTGGCCGTGAACGGGAGCACGTGCAGGCTTACGTTGGGAGCGGCAGAGTGCTCCGCCAGGACATCCAGCTGCTGGCGCATGATGCCCGGAGAGCCGACGAGCTGGTGCAGGGTCGACTCGTACGTCACCGCGATGAGCTTGAGCGGCTTCAGGCCTCCCCTGCGGTCCAGTGCCTCCTGTCGTCGGGTACGGACTTCCAGCAGCTGCCGGATCTGTTCTTCTGACTTGTTCTCCATGTCACGGAAGACCGCCCTGGCGTAGTCCTGGGTCTGCAGCAAGGCCGGTACGAACGGCAGCGTGTACACGCGTTCCACGGCAGCGTCCACCTCGTACGCCAGATGCGCGTCCAGACCTTCGATGACCGCGTCGTCATAGTCCGTCCACCAGCCGCGGCGCCCGGCTGCCCGTACCCACCGTTCCAGGCGGATGGCCAGCGGCGTGTCCTCGATATGGAAGTACCTGATCAGGTCCCTGATGTCGCGCGGGTGCGGCGTGCCCTGCGCGTTCTCCAGCCGGGACAGCTTGCTCGAAGACATCATCAGGTCGTGGGCGACCTCGTTCAGCAGCTTGCCCTGCTCTTCCCTCAACTGCTTGACGGCAGTGGCGATGCTGCGCCGCGGCCCGAGCGCGCCCGTCACCTTAGCCACGGCGGCTCGCCTTCTCCAAGATCGGGCCGCATTGGTCGACGTGGGATTCCCATCTCGCAACCGTACAACCAGCCACCCCGGGACCGCACCCCAACCGCGCAGGAGGCTGGAGAACCAGCCCGCCGCCTCCCGCAAGCCGCTACATTACCGCAGGTAACGACTACAGCCCGGCGCTCGCGCCATGAGCGCCAAGTCCTCCCTAGTTGCGCAAAGTTACCGTTTTGACGTGCATCGTGATGGGAATCCCATTATTGGACTTGCAAATCGAAGTTCAAGGCAGGCGTCTCATGGGCCGAAAGCAGCTACCTCCCCAGCGGCTCCCCCGTTGCGGCGGCCGAAAGGCCCCGGCATACGACGCCTTCCATGCGGGCTGTGGCTACCGAGCTGTGGCCCGCTGGACTCTACGGGTCCGGGGGATCCTTCCCGCCCAGACAGCGACCGCACCGGGAAGCGGCCAGCGCGGGCCGCCGACTCCCGCCCATAGACAGGGCCGATGGGTGGATCCACCGGCCCTGATCATGCCACACGCAGTCCCCAGTTTTTCGCATGAAGGGATCACACGTGCAATCACGACAGTGTATTACCAGACGGGCAGGTCCGGAAACCTCTGCCCCGCAGTGGTCTTCCCCGGCTCATCGACGGCATGCGCCATGATCGGAATCCTGGCCCTGGGCTGTTTTGTGACGGGCTTCATAGCTGCCTGGTTGCTGCGGACCGGCTATGTCATGACCCAGATCTCCTGGGCTCAGGAGCAGATGGAACGCAAGGTCCGCTACTGGCAAGGCGAGGCGATGCACGCCCGGGCCGTCGCCGAGCACCTGCTTCGGCAGCTCGAGGCCAGCACGGGACTGCCGTCTGAGCCGACCGACTGGCCGGGCCCGGACACCGACTGGCGCAGACCGGACATGAACTAGGAGGGAGGGCGAGGCCGTGGTCATGCTCTACTACGTCGGGCTGCTGCTGGCCCTGCTGACCGGCGGCGCGATCGGGCTGCTGGTTACCGCCGCGCACTACGAGCAGATCGCGCTCCGGCAATGGGCCTACGAGAAGGGGATGGCCGAGGGGCGCGAGTTCTATGCGGCGCTGGGCATGCTCCGGCACGTCAGGCCGGACCATGCCGCGGATGACGAGGCATCAGCGGCGTAAACCGGAGGGGCTTCTCAGCGCGCCAGTTGGCCGGGCAGGCAGGACATGGAATCTGGGAAGCCCCGACGAAGGGCCGGCTCGCATTGCGCGGGGAGATGGGGAGATTAGGACGAGGGCAGAGCGCTCGGGACGGGGGCGTGATCCTTGATCGCCTGGTCCGCCAGGCTGGCCTGGCCGTCAGGCTCGGCATGGTCACGGCGGCTTGCACGGGCGACGATCAGGAGGTGCTCGTCAACCCAGGAGACCTCGGGGCTGGGCAGGCGGGTAATGAAAGTCGCGATGGACGCGCGGAACTCCTCCGGAGTGTAGAGGGAGAACGTCGAGTAGTGGCGTCCCTCGGCCTGGGCCCTGAGCTGCTCGGCCGTGCTCGAGCGCGGGTGCTGGAAGGCCTGTGCGGCGATCACCGTGAGCCCGCCGGCCCGCCGGACGGCGTCGCGGAGCGCGTGCTCGCTGTGCAGGCGCTGCTCGTGTTCGGTGAAACCAGGGAAGTAGCGGCCCCAGATCGTTCGCGCGTTCTGCTGCGGCGTGCGGGTGTAAATGAACAGCTGGCCGCCGGGGCGCAGCACCCGGGCGGCCGCGGCCAGGAAGCCGGCCAGATCGAAATGATGAACGCAGTTGAACGCGGTAACCAGGTCCAGGCTGGCCGCCCGCAACGGCAACTGCTCGGCGGCTGCCCGCAGCGGCGCCACGCCCGGGGCGTGCCCGTGCTGGCCGGCCGTCAGCTGTGCCAGCATGGCCGCCGAGACATCGCTTGCGACCAGCAGCGACCCCTCCGGCATCAGCCTGCGCAGCAGCCGCGTGTACCGTCCCGTCCCGCAGCCGGTATCCAGGCCGGTGACGGGGCGGTCAGGCAGGAACTCACCGATCGTGCGCACCGGCGCCTCGTCGGTGGTGCGCAGTGACTCATAGACGGCGGCCACCCGCTCGAAATGATCGTCCACGGTCATGTCAAACACCTCCCGCAGGGGACCCGCTAGCGGCCATCATGCGCTCGGCATACCCCGTTCATCTACAGTTCACCTGCACGACAGATCAGTCTCACCCGCAAGACAAGCCAGCCGCCCGCACGGCCCGGCCCGGGAAGCTC
>JBOHCG010000600.1:0-4945 GCA_050698735.1 Streptosporangiaceae bacterium
CCCCAGGCTCCCGGCTGCCAGCGCGGCCACAGGGGCGCCGTGCCGGGTCGTGCTGGCCAAGGAGAACGGGCAGCGACCGGGGAGCGGGAACCCCGGCGCCCCGGCCCCTGAGCGCCCGGCACGGCCACGGGGGGGAGACGCAGCGACGAGGAAGGGGCGGTTATGCCGTCAGGATGGGGTGCGGACCCCGGTGAGCACCGCAGCGGAGACATCAGGATCATCCCCCCGCTGAGGAGCACGGCACGGCACCGGGCTCAGGCGCTCCCGCGGCGAACCCCGGGCCCGGGGCCGCAGGAACCCGCCGCGGCGCCCGTCAGCGTGGCCATCCTCCGCGGGATCGCCGAGGCGCTCAAGAAGGCATGACCGCACGGGCAGCACGCGCCTAGGGTGGGAATCAGGCGCTGGGGAGCAGCCGAGCAGCGAAGGGGATGATCCCGGTGCCGCGCAATGATGGGCGCCTTGGAGGAACCGGCGCTCTCCTTCGCGGCGGCCATGGCCGCCGCGACGGCCGCCATCAGCGCCTGCTCCAGCTGGGTCTGGGTGCCGAGGTACTGGGCGCCCAGGAATCCGGCGAGGCCGGGCAGGCTCCCCACGTACCCGCCTCCGGCGTACCGGCCGGCGTTGATGTCATCGAGCATCCCCACGCCGTAGTGATCGACCGCGTCAGACTGGACGACGTACTCGTTGTGCGACAGCCTCGCGTGGATGTCGTCGGCGCGGGGGATGCGGGAGCCGCCGCTCACCAGGCCGCCGCCGGCCCGCTGCACGAGCCGCGCGCCGCCGCCGCCCGCGACGGACGCCTCTTCGGTGCCCGCCGCGGCCGACCCTCCCGTGATGGACCACGTGCCGGTCGCCGTCTCGGTCAGGCTCAGCGCCACGTGGGCCGGGATCTGGCCGATCTTCTTGATGAACGCGTCGACGAGCTGCGTGGCCCTCTGCGCGTTGATCCCGGACTGCTCCAGGTCCTTGATCAGCTGGGCCCGTGCTCCGGCCGTCTCCGTCGACTTGGTACCGGTGGCGATGGCCTTGTCGAGCCGCAGGAAGGCCTGCCGTGCCTCATCGCGCCACTTGACCTCATAGGTCACCGGGCAAGGATACGGCGATCAGCCCAAACCCGCCTCGGCCTTGATCTCTTCCCAGGGAATGAGCGGCTCGCCTGCCTCGATGCTGGCGCGGGCCTCGCGAGCCGTGGCGGCGTCGGCGAAGTCCTCAAGCAGTTCCGTCAAGTCATCTGGCGACAGCCGTTCGAGCATGGCCGCGATCGCGGGCGGAACGATGGCGGCTATGTACTCGCCGTGCTCAGTGATGCGGATAACCTGGCCGCGGGCAGCCTCGTGCGCTGATGCCGCGACGGCCGGGGTGTTCTCAACGGCTAGCTCGCTCACGGTTTCCGGTGCCCTCCTGGCAGGGGCGCGCAGAGGTGGTGGTGCAGCGCCCTTTGGTCATTACCAATGGTAATGTGCGGCGGCGCACCCGGGGAACCTTCCCCGTTCCTCGGGAAGCCCCAGTTTCTCAGTTGACGGCGCCGGTGCACCGCTTGGCGTGGTCGCGCGTCGTTTCAGCATGATTATCAACAGATTGTCGGCCGGTGTCATCCTGGCGGCGATCGCTGCTGCGGGGCTGTGCGCGTGCGGAGCTGTAGCCACCGCGTCGCCACCAGCGCCCCGGCGCACCGCGACCGCTGCCGCTGCCGCCCAGGCCTCCACATACCCGGACCACACTGCGGACGCTGCGCTCTGCAAGACCTACAACGCGGACATCGCCAGCGACGACACCCTCGACATCCAGACAGCAGTCCAGGACGCTGCCGGGTCGGTGAGCCTCAAGCTGGCCAAGGACATCGAGGCCGTGGTGAATGCTGACGGCACCGTCCAGCAGGACGAGATGACGCTCATCAAGGTGGCGGAAGACTGCGCGCTCGTGTCGGTTGGCAAGTCTCCAGGGAACTAGCGGGCCGCGCGGCATCGTCATCGGTTACCCGTCGCCGACGCCCATAGGGACGGGTTATACCCAACAACTCCCGGCTACTCCTCGCGCTGCTCAGCCTCGCCCTCGGCGACGACGCGGCCGTCCCTACGCTCAGCCCTGGCGATCCGCCGGGCCTGCCGCTGCTCCCGCTCGGTCAGGGCCGCGAGCCAGATAGAGAGGATCGCGGGGGTGCCGCGAACGTGCCCGCCGATGACCGCCGCCGGCCCGGTCATCGGGTCGTAGTCGTCGAACAGGCAGCGGAACGCGTACGAACCCGACCCCACGTCCAGCCGCATCGGGCTGCTCGTGCCCGGCCCGAGCCCGTTGACCTCCGCGTAGATGGCGCCGTTGGCGGGATCGACGAGGTCGACCTCACCGGATTCCGCCGCCGCGTTGTAAATCTGGAACGTGTGCCAGCCGGGAGCGGTCGGCTGCCAGGTGCCTCCGCACCCGCCGTTGGAGACCGAGATGAGGTTTGCCGGTGCCGCGCCGCCACCGCACGCGGCGAGGAGTCCCGCGGCCCTTGCCGCGGCGAGGGGCAGCGCGGCACGTCGCACGTTGGTATCCCTCATCACCTATCGGGTACGGATCTCAAGCGAGGTCGGGCAACGCCAGAATAGGCACCCCCGGCGTGGCCGAAACCGCCCAGGACTCATGATTACCCAACGTTCACCGGCCCGTAATCCGCGCGTTCAGCAGGGCGCCGCGGCGGTCTTGATAACCGGAAAGAAAGGACGATAGGCTCCGTTTTTATCCCAGAACTCGCCATCCGGTGAGGGCCTCGATCAAACCTTCTGTGACCGCGAGCGAGCCGAGATCGGCCGCGCTCACCCATCTGGCGTCGGCGGCGTCATCGCCGGCCCGGAGGGTTCCCGAGATGACGGTGGCGGCGTAGTCCCTGATGTCGATGACGTCGCCGCCTCGGCCCGGCCGCTTGACGCTGCCGATCAGGCGCCCGGGCTCGACCGTCAGGCCGGTCTCCTCGAGCATCTCCCTGACCAGCGCCTGGGCATCCGTCTCGCCCGGCTCGATCCGCCCGCCGGGCAGCGACCAGAGCCCGGCGCCGGGCTCATGCCCCCGCTTGATCAGAAGCAACCGCCCCTGTGCGTCCTTGACCACGGCTCCTACGCAGGGGATCTCGGTACCAGACACGCTGTTAGTATCCGTAATGCCTCCTATCGGGAGCAAGCGTGATAGCCTGCTCGGCATGGTCCAGTCAGTCACTGGCGTCACAGGGGTACGCATGGTCTTAATGTTGCGATTTGGTCACGGCGGATAAACCATCTTCAATCCGTGTCAACCAACAACCTGCATCCCGCGTCTAGACGATAGGGACGAACACCCCGTTACCCGAGTTGGCAGGGAACCTTCTGGGTTCGGAGTGATCGTCTCGGACCAGCCTCCGGGCTTGCCCGGGTCTTCCCCTCTTGGCAAGGAAGACCGATCAGGTGGGCCGTTCCTGACCTGATCAGGCCACCGCGATTCGGCATGCTGCCGAGCGCTGCGGGGGCCAGTGCGACAGCCGTGCGCAGGGCTCGGCTGTGGTTCCACGAGAGGAACTGTTTTCATGTCCATCAAGAGCAAGGTTCTCGCCGCTGCGGCGACGCTGACTCTGGTCGGCGGCGCGGGTGCGGCGGGGGTGCTCGGTGCGGGGACCGCGTCGGCGGCCACGCCGTCGTGCGGCGGCTCGTGCATCGACATCTTCAGCCACCAGTTCGGCACGCACCACAGCCCGAACTACGTGGTTGACGTGCTGCGTCAGGGCGAGAAGGTCGGCCAGCCGGTCATCCTGTTCCGCACCGCGAACTATGACCCGGCCGAGGACTGGACCGTGTCGTTCCAGGGCACCACGGCTGACTTCCAGGCCGCCGGCCTGGTCGGCGCGGCCGTGGCGCTGCACTACGGCTGCATCGCCGGCGATAACTTCCCGGACTGCTACGGCGACAACACGCCTGGCTTCCAGGTGAACGACCCGGCGTTCGAGATCGAGTACGCGCCTTACGGCGTGGACAGCGGCCTGTGCATGGGCGTCCCGAACGCCTCGCCCACCCAGCAGGAGAAGGTCTCCCTTCAGCCGTGTGGCGTCTCCGCCAGGACGGTCTGGATCGCGGACATCTTCGACTCGCCGTCGACCCTGTTCAACGGGTACATCCCGCTGATCAACGGGACCGACAACAACTTCTCGCAGCCGTACGTGCTGACCTACCCGTCGGCCGGCTACCCGACCAACATGCCGCGCCCGCAGCTCGAGGTCACCAACCTGAGCGGCTCCTCCCATGGCTTCCCGCCCGGGCCGCAGCTGGGCACCGTGAACGACAACCAGCTCTTTGGTGCTGACTTCGGCGTTCTCAACTAGTCTCGAACTAGGAGAGACCTGAGTTCGGCAATCTGAGTTAGCTAGGTGGCGCCGGCCCCTGCAGGGGGGCCGGCGCCACTGCTATGTGCGCAGGGATGCGCCGTGACCTAAAGAGACCTGATCGTTAGCGCGGCATGACCTGTTATTCCGGCGCGGTCCGCGCCATTCGTGATATTTCACAGATACGCGACATGAGGGATGACAACCAACTGCCCGAGTCCCGCGTCTTCTAGTCGGGTAAAGGGTCGAATGCCCGAAGCCCGGGGAGATCAGCGGATTCCCGCGGTCGTGTCGCACGGGACGTCGCTACTGCTCGGACAGAGATTGAGGCGGCCCGGCCCGGTGACCGCAACTCACCGGGCACGGACCTTAACCCCGGCCCGCACAGGAGGGCGAGGATCTATGCACTATGGTAGCCCCCGCTCGGCGCCTCGGTCTGCCTTGGCTCCTGCCCGTAATGAGGGCGTGACGTCAATGCGTGATGTTCTTCGGTTCGGAGTTCGTGCCCACCCAGCTTCCGGGCTCGCCCGGATCTTCTCCTCGTTAGCCAGTACTAACCCCCCGGTCAGGTCAGCCGTTCCTGCCCTGATCAAGTCGGCAGCCGTGCGCAGGGTACGGCTG
>JBOHCG010000601.1:0-4943 GCA_050698735.1 Streptosporangiaceae bacterium
CTCCGCGCGTCCTCACAGCTCCGCGCGTCCTCACAGCTCCGCGCGTCCTCACAGCTCCGCGCGTCCTCACAGCTCCGCGCGTCCTCACAGCTCCGCGCGTCCTCACAACTTCTCCAGCGGGGCGTAGCGCAGCACCAGGTGCTTGACGCCGTACTCGCCGCCGAAATCGATCTTGGCCTCGGCCTGGTCACCGTAGCCGTCCGTGGACACCACCGTGCCGAGGCCGAACTTGTCGTGCGTCACCAGGTCGCCCGGCGACAGCGCCGGCACCGGGCGGTTCCCCGGCGACCTCGTGTCCGGCCGCCGCGCCATCCGCTCCTGGGCAGGGGCGACCGCCGCCCGGGCCGCGGCGGCGTCGCGGCGCCACTCGACGAGCTCGTCCGGGATCTCGCCGAGGAACCTCGACTGCTCGTGGAAGGCCGGGCGACCGTACCAGTTCCGGCGCAGCGCGCGGGTCAGGTAGAGGCGCTGCTCCGCCCGGGTGATGCCGACATAGGCCAGCCTGCGCTCCTCCTCGAGTTCCTTCTTGTTGGTGAGCGAGCGCTGGTGCGGGAACACCTCCTCCTCCAGGCCGGTGAGGAACACCACGGGAAACTCCAGGCCCTTGGCCGTGTGCAGGGTCATCATCGTGACCAGCCCGCCGTGCTCTTCGCCTTCCGGGATCTGGTCCGCGTCGGCGACTAGCGAGACCTGCTCGAGGAACTCCGCCAGCGTGCCCTCGTCGCCGCGCGAGCCGTCGAACTCGCGGGCGACGGAGACGAGCTCTTCCAGGTTCTCCACCCGGCCGACGTCCTGCAGGTCGGAGGATGACTCCAGCGACTCGACATAGCCGGTGCGGTCGAGTATCGCCTCGGCCAGGGCCGCGACAGGAACGGTGTCGGCCAGCTCGCGCAGGCCTCCGATCAGCGCGTTGAACCCCTCGATCGCGGCGGCCGACCTGGCGGCGAGCCCGTGCACCTTGGCCGGGGTGTCCAGCGCGCGGGCGAACGTGAGCCGCTCCCGCTGCGCGTACGCGGCCACCTCCTCCTCGGCCCGGTCGCCGATGCCGCGCTTCGGGGTGTTCAGCACCCGCCGCAGCGATACCTCGTCCGCCGGGTTGGCGATCAGCCGCAGGTAGGCGAGCAGGTCGCGGACCTCGCGCCGCTCGTAGAACCGGACCCCGCCGACCACCCGGTACGGCAGCCCGACCCGGATGAACACCTCCTCGAAAACCCGGGACTGAGCGTTGGTCCGGTAGAAGACCGCCACCTGGCCCGGGGTGGCCTCGCCCGCGTCGGTCAGCCGGTCCACCTCCTCGGCGACGAACGCGGCCTCGTCGTGCTCGTTGTCCGCCACGTAGCCGACGAGGGGCGGGCCCGCTCCGGCGGCCGACCACAGGTTCTTCGGCTTCCTGCCCCGGTTCTGCGCGACCACGGCGTTGGCGGCGGCGAGGATGTTCTGGGTGGAGCGGTAGTTCTGCTCGAGCAGGATGACGGTCGCGTCCGGGTAGTCTTCTTCGAACTCGACGATGTTCCTGATGGTCGCCCCGCGGAAGGCGTAGATCGACTGGTCCGCGTCGCCCACGACGCACAGCTCCGACGGCGGGATCACGTCCGCTTGAGAGTCACCACCGCCCGTTCTGGATGAAGAAAAAAGTGGGGCACCGCCCGAGACGAGCTCTCTGACCAGGATGTACTGGGCGTGATTGGTGTCCTGGTATTCGTCGACGAGCACGTGCCTGAACCTGCGCCGGTACTGCTCGGCCACCTCGGGCATGGCCTGGAAGAGGTTGACCGTGACCATGATCAGGTCGTCGAAGTCCATCGCGCCGGCGGCCACCAGGCGGCGCTGGTACTCGCTGTAGGCCTCGGCCAGCGTCCGGTCCCGCGCGGTCTGCGCCTGGGACGCGAACGTCTCGTAGTCGATCAGCTCGTTCTTCAGGTTCGATACCGCGGCGGCCATCGCCTTCGGCGGGAACTGCTTGGCGTCCAGGTCGAGTTCGCGGCAGGCGAGCGCCATCAGGCGCTGGGAATCGGCCTGGTCGTAGATGGAGAACGAGGAGGGGTAGCCGAACCGCTTGGCCTCGCGGCGCAGGATGCGGACGCAGGCCGAGTGGAAGGTCATCACCCACATGGACCTCGCCTGGGGGCCGACGAGGGCGGCGACGCGTGCGGCCATCTCGCCGGCCGCCTTGTTGGTGAAGGTGATGGCCAGGATCTCCTGCGGCGCCACGCCGCGCGCGGCGAGCAGGTACGCGATCCTGTGGGTGAGCACCCGGGTCTTGCCCGAACCCGCGCCCGCCACGATGAGCAGCGGGCCGCCCTCGTGCACGACGGCGGCGCGCTGCTCCGGATTCAGCCCGGACAGCAGGGAATCTATCGCGATGGCGGCCACCCACATAGGGTAAGGCGCCCTGCCGACAAACGGGGGGCCGACAAACGGGGGGCCGACAAACGGGGGGCCGAGCTTAGCCCGGATCGCCGGTATCGGCACGGCGGCGCTTAGCCCGCATCGTCGGTATCAGGAGTAATCCCGCGTCACTACCAGCGGAAATCCGATGATCGGCAGGTCATGGCATATAAACGGATATATCGTTCTTCCGGTCCGGGCGATGCCTGTTATGGGCTATTCTGGCCCTCTTGACCGATAGTCGGGCGCGGTGGGGCCCTGGCGCGCGACGCTTGTAAAACACGGGAGTTGTCATGGGATCGCGCGGCCGGTCCATTCGGCTCCGGATCTATTTCCTGGTGGCGATCCCGCTGGTCGCCATGATCGGGCTGCTGGGCTACGTGGCGGGGACCTCCATCAACAACGCCATAGACCTGGACCGGGCGCCCAGCCTGATCAACGCGACCTCATTGCCGACCGCGAAATTCGTCAGCTACCTGCAGGCCGAGCGCGCCGCCGCGGTCGTCTACCTGTTTGAGCCCACCGCCGCCAACCTGCAGGCGTACAACGCGGCCGTCGCGGCCACCAACGGTGACGAGACGGCATTCGTCGCGGCCATGAACTCCCCCGCCACCGTCAAGAGCGAGACGGCGAGCGAATATAAGGCGATCACCGGCGTGGTCAGCGGCATCGATCAGCTCGGCACGCTCCGCACCGCGGTCAAGGCGCAGGCGCTCAGCCCGCTGGCCGCGCTGACCGCCTACAGCCAGGGCATCTCGGCCGAGCCCAAGCTGTTCCTCGTCATCGCCAACAGCGAGTCCGACACAAGCCAGCTGGGCCAGGCCATGGGCCTGATCGCGACGGTGCAGGCCAGGGAGCAGCTCTCGCAGGAGGACGCGCTGCTGTCCGGCATGCTCGCCGGGACGCGGATGACGGCCAAAGACCGAGTCGCGCTCACCGGGATGGCCGCGACCAGGCAGGCCGACACGCAGTACGCGGACGACATCCTGAGCCCGGCCAACGTGGCCACCTACAACGCCTCGCTGGCCGGGTCCGGGTCCATGCAGCAGACGCTCGCCGGGGTTGAGCAGGCTCTCGCCGCGGGTACGCCTGTGGCGCAGTTGCCCGTTACCCTGCCGCAGTGGCAGCAGCTCGCGGGCACGCTGCTGAACGACGACTACAACGGAGGCGTCGCGGTCGCGAACGCGATCCTGACGGCCGATCACCAGACCAGCCGCTCGGCGTGGGTCAAGGTCGCGGTCACCGGTGGCATCGCGCTGCTCGGGCTGCTCATCACGATCCTGGTGACCACCCTCGTCGGCCGCGGCATCATCCGCCGGCTGCGCGGGCTGGAGCGTTCGGCCATCGCGCTGGCCTGCGATCAGCTGCCGGACGTCCTGGCCAGGCTGCGGCGGAGCGAGGAAGTCGACGTGGCCACCGAGGCGCCGCCGCTGCAGGTAGGCCCCGGGGTGAACAGCAGGGACGAGATCGGCCGGGTCGGCCAGGCCTTCGACCTGGTCAGGCAGACCGCTATCCAGGCCGCCGTGGACGAGGCCAGGCTGCGGCGGGGAATCAACGACGTGTTCCGCAGCCTCGCCAGGCGCAGCCAGTCGCTGCTGCACCGCCAGCTGACCCTGCTCGACCAGATGGAGCGGCGGGCCACCGATCCCGAGGCCCTCGACGACCTGTTCCGCCTTGACCACCTCACCACCCGCATGCGCCGGCACGCGGAGGGTCTTATCATCCTGGCCGGCGCGCCGCCGGGCCGGGGCTGGAGCAGCCCGGTCCGGATGGTCGACGTGATGCGCGGCGCGATCGCCGAAGTCGAGGACTACGCGAGGGTCTCGGTCGCGACCCGGAGCCAGGCCGCGCTTTCCGGCTCCGCCGTCGCCGACGTCATCCACCTGCTGGCCGAGCTGATCGAGAACGCCACCACGCTGTCGCCGCCGTATACCTCGGTGCGGGTGGCGGGCGAGACCGTCGCCAACGGGTTCGCGATCGAGGTCGAGGACCGCGGGCTCGGCATGAACCCGCAGCGGCTGACCGAGCTGAACGAGCGGCTGGCCAGCCCGCCGGAGTTCAACCCCTCCGACAGCGAGCAGCTGGGCCTGTTCGTGGTCGGCCAGCTCGCCAAGCGGCACAGCATCAAGGTGACGCTGACCGCATCGCCGTACGGTGGCACCTCCGCCGTGGTGCTCATCCCGCGCCACCTGGTGGGGACCGAGGAGGCGTTCCGTGCCGGGCTGCCCGGCGAACCCGCGGCGATCACGATGACGCCCACGGCCGTGACCAACGGGAACCACGCTCCCGTCGGCGAGCTGCCCGGTCCCGGTATTTCCGGTCCCGGTATCCCCGGGCCCCGCACGGTCCCCGGGCTGGCGGAGGCGCCAGGCCCGCGCATTTCCGGGCCGCTGCGGCGAGCCCAGGGGAACGTGCCCGACGGCATGGGCCGCGGCGCGCACGCCTCTTCGCGGCGTCCGGGGCCTGGAGCCGACGGCGGAGCCGACCCTGCGGCGCCGGCGGATCCCGCGAGGCCGCTTGCCCCGCTGGCCCCGCTGGCCCCGCTTGCCCCGCTG
>JBOHCG010000602.1:0-4935 GCA_050698735.1 Streptosporangiaceae bacterium
GACAGCACGGTCGCCGCCGCCCACCTCGGACGCGCGGCCTGAACCCACGCCCACGCCCGGCCCACCGATCAGCCTCGCCTCAAAACTCAAGACAAACGTCAAAGTCCTCGCGCCCCAGTGACCTAGAGGCGGTCTGCCGGGTCCCGGCGCGGGCGACCAGTACGTCGCCGAAGTCATACGTGCGGCTTCGTTGTACCGTGACGAGGCGGACAAGGTCAAAGTCCGTTTCGAGCATCCTGATCAGGTCGGCCGGCCGGGTACGGGCGAGGATGACCCACCCGGCGGTGTCGAAGTGATGCTTGAGGGTGTTCTTCAGTTTCTCCTGGGACAGTCCGACCGCTAGGCCGAGCACGTTGACCCATGAAGGATGGTCGGCCGCCCAGGCAGTCAGGGTTTCTTCTGTTACCTCCGCCAGGGCTGCCAGGCTCGCGGCGGCTTCTTTAATTTCCGCCGCTCCAGGCGACGCAGCGGTGGGATCGATGTGCCCGGTCAGCCGTCCCAGAGAGCTGACGTAGTCGTCGAAGGCGGGAATGTCGGGCACGGCGTCACCGCCCGATGAACAGGTATTCGGAGACGGCACGGCGCTGCGCGGCAACGTGCGTGCCGAATGAGTAGGTGTGGTCGATCGGCCGCACCTCAACGTCATCCTTTACAGCGCGCAGGAGCCCTTCGATGGTGGCAGCGTCCGGGACAGCGTTGGAAGAGTAGGACAAGATGATGGTGGAGTCCTTGAACTGCTCCACGGACCGTCTTAGCGCCTCGGTGATGGTGTGCTTGTAGGAGAACGGTGTGTAGCGCTTAACGAGCTTCTTGGTCGCGGTGTTCTCCATGATCTCCTGGCCGCGCCAGTACACCGAGAGGCCTTCTAGGAAGTGGTAGCGCTTGATGTAGCAGTTGTCATCCCTGGGCGGAGCATATGGGGGGTCGAGATAGACGAGGTCGTAGTGCTGCGCCGGGAGGTCGAAGACGTCGCCGCATAGCGCGGCGCAGGGCTGGCCGCTGTCGAAGACGACCTGGTTATAGTCGGCGGCTCGCTCCCGGAAGTGTTCCCGCAGTGATATGTGCAGGTCACGGCGACCGTCGTCGTAGCGCAGGTTGGTGAAGGTGAAGACGCCGCGAGGCTGTTTCCTGGCTGCTGCGAGTACGAGCGCGGAGATGGCGATGGCTTGCTTGTGCCCGCTCATGCGGTCGATGTGCGACCATGCCGAGTCGAGGAAGGCTCGGTCTTCCTCTGTGAAATACAGGCCTTGGAACGTGCGCTGGATAAAGTCGCGGTCATCTGCGGGCGGGCCACAGATGAGGTCGATGTCTTCCCTGGTCAGCTGCTCGCTTTGGTTGACGACGGCGGCACGGGCGATGATGGTGGGGAAGGCGAGGAAGTCGTTGGATGTGACCTGGTAGCCGAGGGTCTTTAGCAGGTAGGACACGACGCCGCTGCCTGAGAAGGCGTCCAGCGCAGAGCGACCACCGACGTCGGCGAACGCCTCGGCCAGGTGTGGAACGAGCCGGTATTTGGAGCCCATGTAGCGCAGCCTGGGGAAGGCGGCTACGCAGCTCACCGAGTCACGGACGTCGGCTAGAGGCTCAGTAATCACGCCTGCGGTCACGAGGTCATCCTTGCGCAGGACTGAGGTCCCTCGCATGGTGACGCGCCGTTTACTCATAAGAACCTCGTGATGCAAGATCATCGGAAGGGCGCCGCGCCAGGACGGTGAGCATCGAGGCTCTGGCGGCTGGCAGGACCGCTGCGTTACCTCGTAGCGGTCGTGGCGGCTGATTCATTCAGCACGGTACTGCCGGTATCTGACATTGCGGCGGCGCGGATCTTGGTGGCGCGTGTCGTCAGGCGCGCGCCCCGCCGCAGGCGGGCCTGCGGCGGGCCGACGTCCAGCGTGAGCGGCGGGCAGGACGCTGCTTTGGTGGTTTTGGCTTGCCCTGGCGGGCCGGTCCTTGTCCGGGGTGGATGTTCCGTGCGGCGGGGGCCGGGCCGCCAGGGGGTGGGTGGGTGGGCCGCCTCCCTGGCGCTTGCTGGTTCCGTGGTCATGGGCGTGGTGGCTGCTGGTTGGTAGCGCTGGGTTGCCGTGGCGGGCCGCTCCGCACGTGGCCAGAAGCGGCCGTTTACCGTCGGCCGCGTGTCAGAGTGGGTACGTGGCTTCGATCGTGAGCCGGCGCGCTGGGTTGACAGGATCGATGTGGGACTTGGTCAAACCACCTATCACCGCTACATCTTCACATCGTTGCGGTTGGCGGGAGTGCGGGTGGGTCAGGTGGTGACGGGGAGGAAGGCGGGGCGGGACTGCTCGAAGGCGGTGATCACGTCGACGTGGCGGAGGGTCAGGCCGATGTCGTCGAGGCCCTCCATCAGGCGCCAGCGGGTGTAGTCGTCGATCTCGAACGGGGCGGCGATGCCGACAGACTCCGCGAGCACATGGCGGCCGTCGAGGTCGACGGTGATCTCGGTGGCCGGGTCGGCCTCCACGGCGTCCTGCAGGGCGCTCACCGTGGCCTCCGGCAGGATCACCGGGAGCAGGCCGGCCTTGGTCGCGTTGGTGCGGAAGATGTCGCCGAACCTGGGCGCGATCACCGCGCGGAAGCCGTAGTCGGTCAGCGCCCACACCGCGTGCTCGCGGGAGGAGCCGATGCCGAAATCCGTGCCCGCAAGCAGGATCGTCGCGCCGGAGTAAGCGGGCTGGTTGAGCACGAAAGAGGAATCCTCGCGCCAGGCGGCGAACAGGCCCTCGGCGAACCCGACGCGGCTGACCCGCTTGAGGTACTCGGCCGGGATGATCTGGTCGGTGTCCACGTTGCTGCGTCGCAGCGGCACCGCGCGGCCGGTGTGGGTGGTGAACGGTTCCATCGGGGCTGTCTCCCTGTTACAGATCGGCGGGCGCGGTCAGGTATCCGGTCACGGCGGTGGCCGCGGCGACCTCGGGCGAGACCAGGTGGGTGCGGCCGCCCTTGCCCTGACGGCCCTCGAAGTTGCGGTTGGAGGTGGACGCGCTGCGCTCGCCTGGGGCGAGCTTGTCCGGGTTCATGCCCAGGCACATCGAGCAGCCCGCCGACCGCCATTGCGCGCCCGCCGCGGTGAAGACCTTGTCCAGGCCCTCGGCCTCGGCCTGCGCGCGTACCTGCATCGAGCCGGGCACGACGAGCATCCGCAGCGACGGGGCGACCCGGCGGCCGCGCAGCACCGAGGCGGCGGCCCGCAGGTCCTCGATCCTGCCGTTGGTGCAGGAGCCGACGAAGACCGTGTCCACGGCGACCTCGCGCAGCGGGGTGCCGGGGGCCAGGTCCATGTAGGTCAGCGCGCGCTCCGCGGCCGATCGCTGCGCGGGATCGGCGAACGAGGCGGGGTCGGGCACGGCCGCGTCCAGCGGCAGCGCCTGCGCCGGGTTCGTGCCCCAGGTCACGTACGGCGTCAGCGAGCCGGCATCCAGCCTCACCTCATCGTCGAAGGCCGCGTCGTCGTCGCCAGGCAGCGAGCGCCAGTAGTCGAGCGCGGCCTCCCACGCGGCCCCCTTGGGCGCGTGCGGCCTGCCCGCCAGGTACTCGAACGTCACGTCGTCCGGGGCGACAAGGCCCGCCCTTGCGCCGGCCTCGATGGACATGTTGCAGACGGTCAGGCGGCCCGACATGGGCAGCGCCCGGATCGCGGCGCCCCGGTACTCCAGCACGTAGCCCTGGCCGCCGCCGGTGCCGATCTTGGCGATGATGGCCAGGATCAGGTCCTTGGCGCTCACCCCTTCGGGCAGCGCGCCGTCCACCGTGATCGACATCGTCTTCGGCCGCTGCTGCGGCAGCGTCTGGGTCGCGAGCACGTGCTCGACCTCGCTGGTCCCGATGCCGAAGGCCAGCGCGCCGAGCGCGCCGTGCGTCGAGGTATGCGAGTCGCCGCAGACGATCGTCAGGCCCGGCTGGGTAAGCCCGAGCTGCGGCCCGATGACGTGCACGATGCCCTGGCCCGCGTCGCCCATCGGGTGCAGCCGGACGCCGAACTCCGCGCAGTTCTTCCGCAGCGCCTCGACCTGGATGCGGGAGACCGGGTCGGTCACCGGGCTGCCCGGGCCGGACAGCGGCACGCCGGGGCCGGTGATCCCGGTGGTGGGCACGTTGTGGTCCTCGGTGGCGATCGTCAGGTCGGGGCGGCGCACCTTGCGGCCCGCCGCGCGCAGCCCGTCGAAGGCCTGCGGGCTGGTCACCTCGTGAATCAGGTGAAGGTCGATATAGAGCAGGTCGGGCTCGCCCTCCGCGCTGCGCACCACGTGTGCGTCCCAGATCTTCTCGGCGAGCGTGCGGCCCATCGCGCGATCTCCCTTCCGCTTGCGTCTCGCATTTCGAGACGGCAATATTCAGTACATGAACAACTCTAGCGGAGTCGGCGTTCTCGACAAGACGGTTTCCGTGCTGTCCGCGCTGGAAAGCGGGCCGGCCTCGCTGGCGCAATTGGTCAAGGCGACGGGCCTGGCCAGGCCGACCGCGCACCGGATCGCGGTCGCGCTCGAGACGCACCGGCTGCTGGCAAGGGACGCGCAGGGCAGGTTCGTGCTCGGCCCGCGGATCGGCGAACTGGCCTCCGCGGCCGGGGAGGACCGGTTGCTGGCGGTCGCCCAGCCGATCCTCGCTCAGCTCAGGGACATCACCGGGGAGAGCGCCCAGCTCTACCGGCCGCACGCGGACACGCGCATCTGCGTGGCAGCGGCAGAGCGGACCAGCGGGCTGCGGGACACCGTCCCGATCGGCGCCGCCCTGCCGATGACCGCGGGCTCGGCCGCCCAGGTGCTGCTGGCCTGGGAGGAGGGAGGGCGCATGCACCGCGGGCTGCGCGGCGCGAAGTTCACCGCGACCACGCTCGCCCAGGTGCGCAGGCGGGGCTGGGCCGCCACGGCCGCCGAGCGCGAGCCCGGCGTCGCGTCGGTGTCCGCGCCGGTGCGCGGC
>JBOHCG010000603.1:0-4917 GCA_050698735.1 Streptosporangiaceae bacterium
ATCCCACCAGGGGGGCCACGCGCGGCGTGCGCCGCGGACGGCGAGGCAGTGGCAGGTCGCGGTGCTCCGGCCGGCCTTCGCGGTCGGCTTTGCCGTGTTCGCGCTCGGCTTGGCGCTTGCGGTGCCCCCGGTACGCACGGCGATCGGCCAGCTCAGCTCGACGGTGACCGCCGCGATAACGGGCCAGAACTCAAAGGGCGGCGGAGCCACCACGGAGGGATCCGGCCAGTCGGCAGGCACTGGGTCAGGTGCCGTCACGGCGAGCCCCGGCGGGCGGCCGTCCGACCTGGCCTCATGCGCTCCCGGCTCCTCGGGTGCCGCGGACCGCCCGAAGGCGACCAGCAGCCCGTCGGCCACCGCGACGACGACCCCGCCGACTACCGCACCGGCCGCCACGACGACCAGCCCGGCCACGGACGCCACGACCCCGGGATCGCCCACCGACACCGCGACCTCGGGGTCGCCCTCGGATACCGCGACAAGCCCATCCGATACCCCGACACAGACCGTATCTCCGAACCCGGATCCGGACCCCAGCCCCAGCCTGACGACCACTTCGCCCGCGGCCACCGGCACCGCAAGCGCCACGCGGACGGCCAAGGCGACCCCGTCGCCCTCTCCGTGCGCCAGCAGCGCGAGGCCGGAGGCAACGGCCACGTCCTCTGGCAAGGCCGGGAAGACGACCAGTCCCTCGCCCACCCCGACGGCGCCGCCGGACACCAGCCCGTCGCCGACGGTGAGCCCGTCGCCGACCGATGGCGGCAACGGCGGGACCGGGGTCAGCACGCCCAGCACGGGGTCTACGCAATCCGGCGACGGCACCGAGAAGGCCTGCAAGCTCCTGCACGACTGCAAGAAGAAGTAACCGGCGCGGCTACCAGCGAGCGGTACGGCTCAGCAGGACGGCCGCGGCGACGGCGCCCGCGGTTGACGTCCGCAGCACGGTCGGTCCCATGCTGCGGGCCGTCGCTCCGGCCAGGCGGAAGGCCTCGACCTCCGCCTCGGTGATCCCGCCCTCGGGTCCGACCACCACGATCAGGTTGCCGGATTGCGGCGGCTCCAGCCGGCCAAGGCTGCGAGCCGCGCCGGGCTCGAGCACGACGGCGCAGGTCGCCTCCGCGATCATCGCCGCCACGTCCGCGGCCGAGACGGGATCGGTGACCTCGGGTATCCAGGCGCGGCGGGACTGCTTCGCGGCCTCGCGCGCGGTCGCCCGCCACTTGGCGACCGAGCGCTCGCCGCGTGCCCCCTGCCACACCGGCACACAGCGCGCCGCGGCCCACGGCACGATGCGGTCCACCCCGGCCTCGGTCATCTCCTCAACGGCGAGCTCGCCCCTATCTCCCTTGGGGATGGCCTGGACGACGGTGATCGCCGGGTCCGGGCGCGGCACCTGCCGCCTGGCCGTCACGGTCAGCTCGAGCCCGTGCGCGCCGTACGCGGCGACCACGCACTCGGCCACCAGGCCCGCGCCGTCGGTTACGTCGGCTCGCTCGCCCGGGCGCAGCCTGCGGACGGTGGCCGCGTGCCGGCCCTCGGGTCCGGAAAGCACGACAACGTCCCGTTCCAGGTCGGCGCGTTCGGCAAGGAAGACAGGCGGCTGCGGCACCGCGGCGTCCCCGGATCAGCGCCCGTTGAACGCGTCGCGCAGCCTCGAGAAAAACCCCTGCTGCCCCGGCGCGAACTTTCCGGGCGGCGCTTCCTCGCCGCGCAGCTTGGCCACCTCGCGCAGCAGCTTCTCCTGCTCCGGGTCGAGCTTGGAGGGCGTCTCCACGGTCACGTGGATGACCAGGTCGCCGCGGCCGTTGCCGTTCAGGTGCCGGACGCCCTGGCCGTAGAGCGGGATCGCCTGACCGGACTGGGTGCCGGGGCGGATGTCGATGTCGGCGGGGCCGTCCAGGCTCTCCACCGACAGCGTCGCGCCGAGCGCCGCGGCCACCATCGGGATCGTCACCGTGCAGTGCAGGTCGTCGCCCTGCCGCTCGAAGATCGCGTGCGGGCGCTGCGCGATCTCGAGGAACAGGTCGCCGGGCGGCCCGCCGCCGGGACCGACCTCGCCCTCGCCGGCGAGCTGGATGTGCGTGCCGTCCTCGACGCCTGCCGGGATGCGCACCTTGATCGTGCGCCTGGTCCGGACCCGGCCGTCACCGTCGCACTCCGGGCACGGCCGGACAAGCACGGTCCCGTATCCGCCGCAGCCCGGGCAGACCCTGGACATCATCACCTGGCCGAGGAAGGAGCGGGTCACCTGGCTCACCTCGCCGCGGCCGCCGCAGATGTCGCAGGTCTGCGGGTGACTGCCCGGCGCGGTGCCCTCGCCCGAGCAGGTGGGGCAGACGACCGCCGTGTCCACGGTGAGCTCGCGGGTGGCGCCGAACGAGCACTCCGACAGCTCGAGCTCGACCCTGATCGTGGCGTTGCGGCCGCGCTGTGCCCGGCTGCGAGGGCCGCGCGCGGCGGTGCCGCCAGCCCCGAAGAACTGGTCGAGCAGGTCGCTCAGCGGGGAGAAGCCGGGGCCGAACGGGCCGGCCGCTCCCGCGCCCGCCGCGGCATACGGGTCCACGCCCATGTCGTACATCCGGCGCTTTTCCGTGTCGGACAGCACCTCGTAGGCCTGGGTGATCTCCTTGAACCGCTCCTGCGTCTCCGGATCGGGGTTCACATCCGGGTGAAGCTCCCGCGCCAGCCGCCGGTACGCCCGCTTGACCTCGTCCTGCGTCGCGTCGCGGCGGATCTTGAGCAGGGAGTAATAGTCCGCCACTTAGGACTCCATCAGGATCTGGCCGACATAACGTGCCACCGCCCGCACCGCGCCCATCGTGCCCGGGTAGTCCATCCGGGTCGGCCCGAGCACGCCGAGCTTGGCAAGCGGCTGCGCCGCGGTCCCGTAGCCCGTCGACACCACCGACGTGGCATGCAGGCCCGCCACCTGGTTCTCCGAGCCGATCCTGACGGTCAGGATCGCGGGCCCGCTGGTCTCCCCGAGCAGCCGCATCAGTACCACCTGCTCCTCCAGTGCCTCAAGCACGTCCCGCAGGCCCTGGCTAAAGTCATGCGCGGCGAGGTTCGCGGTCCCGCCGAAGACGATCTTCTCCTCGTTCCGCTCGACCAAACTGGCCAGCAGCACGGAGAACACGGCGTTCGCGTTCGCCCGCTCCTCGGCCGGGATGCGCTCGGCGAGCTCGGTCACCATCGAGGCGGCGTCGACAAGCTTGTGCCCGCCGAGGCAGGAGTTGACGACGGTCCGCAGGTTCGACACCGAGGCGTCGTCCCAGGGGGACGGCAGGTCGACGGTGCACTGCTCCACCCGGCCGGTGTCGGTGATCAGCACGAGCAGCAGCCTGGTGGGGGTGAGCGGAACGAGCTCGATGTGCCTGATCGAGGACCTGGTCAGCGACGGGTACTGCACCACTGCCACCTGGCGGGTCAGCTGGACGAGCAGCCTGACCGTGCGCATCACAACGTCGTCGAGGTTGTACGCGCCGGCCAGGAAGTTCTCGATGGCCCGCCGCTCGGCGGCCGAGAGCGGCTTGATGCTGGACAGCCGGTCGACGAAGAGCCGGTAACCCTTCTCCGTCGGTATCCGCCCCGCGCTCGTGTGCGGCTGCGCGATGAAGCCCTGCTCCTCGAGGACCGCCATGTCGTTGCGGATGGTTGCCGGGGATACGTCGAAGTGGTGCCTGTCGACAAGCGACTTCGATCCCACCGGCTCAGTGGTGGACACGTAGTCTTCGACGATCGCCCGGAGCACCGTCAGCTTTCGCTCGTCAAGCACGCGTTCACCTCCTTGGCACTCATAGGACCCGAGTGCTAAGTCTATTGCGTCCAACAACCTCCCGCTGCCTCCCCGCAGGATGGTAACCCGGCGGGCAATCACCGCGATAGCGACGCGTCGGCGCGCCGGCCGGGTTTGCCTGGCTCCGCCTGGCTACGCTGATGCCGGTGAGGAGCAGGCCGTATGGCGCGGACGTGCTCGCGGCCGACGGGCGCGGGGCGGACCGGCCGGGCCGGCGGGGTACGCGCCGCGAACTGCCGCAGGTGCAGGCCGAGCGCGGCCTGGTGGTGGAGGACTCCGAGGCGCGGTTCTGCGGCGCGGTCGTCGCGTATGAGAAGGGCGCCGTGACGCTGGAGGACCGGCACGGCAAGCGGCGGGTGTTCCCGCTGGCCCCGGGGGCCTTCCTGGTCGAGGGCCAGCCGGTGACGCTGGTCCCGCCCGCTCCGTCGCCGCGCCCTTCGGGCCCTTCGCGGACCGCGTCCGGATCCGTGGCGGCGCCGCGGGCGCCGGCCAAGGTCGCCAGGGCGAGCCGAATCTACGTCGAGGGCAAGCACGACGCCGAGCTCGTCGAGAAGATCTGGGGCGACGACCTGCGCGATGTCGGCGTCGTGGTGGAGTTCCTCGAGGGCATCGACGACCTGCCCGCGATCGTGGCCGGCTTCTCCCCCGCGCCGGGCCGGCGGCTCGGCGTGCTGGTCGACCACCTGGTGGAAGGCTCGAAGGAGAGCCGGATCGCGGCCGGGGTGCGGTCCCCGCACGTGCTGATCGTGGGGCATCCGTACATCGACATCTGGGCGGCGGTCCGGCCGGCCGCGGTCGGCATCACCGTCTGGCCGCGTATTCCGCACGGGCAGCCGTGGAAGGAAGGCGTGCTGCGCGCGATCGGCTGGCCGCCGGAGGTCGCGGCCGGGTGGCAGCGCATCCTGCGTTCGGTGCGGAGCTACGCAGACCTGGAACCCGAACTCCTCGGCCGGGTCGAGGAACTGATTGATTTCGTCACCGAGCCCGGGACCCAATAGCGTGACATCAGCAGCGGATGACACGCGAGGACCGATGACCAGCAAGCCGACGCGACCCGCGGGCGACCCCCCGGCCCTGCCGCGGCGGCCGGCCGGCCCGAGGGCGAGCAGGCCGACCGGGCG
>JBOHCG010000604.1:0-4917 GCA_050698735.1 Streptosporangiaceae bacterium
ACCCGGAGCGGCGCGAGCCCGGCGCCGGGCAGCACGAGCCCGGCGCCGGGCAGCACGAGCCCGAGCGCGACGGCAAGCGCGGTGGGCGATGGGCCGGCGCGCGACCTTACCTGGCATGTCCCGCGTGCCGGGGGGTACGCCGGCGCCGGCATCGCGTTCAGCCCGGACGGCACGACGCTGGCCCTCGCGACCGCGGGCGTGCAGCCGGACTACCTGTATGACGCCTCCACCGGCACTCGCACCGCCACCTTGACCGCGGTCGGCAACGGCGCCAGCAGCGTCGCGTTCAGCCCGGACGGCACGCTGCTGGCCGGTTCCGGCATCGCCGGCCCCGTCGATCTATGGAACGTCGCCAGCAGAACGCGCACCGCCAGCCTGGGCGCCGATTGGGACGCCGGAGCGGCGTTCAGCCCGAACGGCGCCCTCCTCGCGGCCGGCTGCAACGGCGCCAATGCCTGCGTGTGGGACCTGGCTACGCACAAGCTCATCCTCGACCTGCATACGGCAAACCCCATCTACGGTGTTGCGTTCAGCCCGGATGGCACGCTGCTGGCCGCCTACGACGACAGCGGCAGCACCTATCTGTGGCGCGTCTCCACCGGGAGTCGGGTGGCCGCCCTGCACGACCCGGATGGCCAGGTGGTGAACGACGCGATGTTCAGCCCGGACGGCACGCTGCTGGCCGCCGCCGACGGCAGGGGCAGCACCTATCTGTGGGACGTGGCCACGGGTGCCCTGGTGGCCACCCTGACCGGCCCGGGAGTACATCCCGGGCCGAACGCCTATGGGGTGACCTCGGTGGCGTTCAGCCCGGATGGCACGCTGCTCGCCGCCGCCCAGGGCAGCTACGTCCGCTTCTGGGACGTGGCCAGCCACAAGCTGGCCGGCGTCTTCACCAACACGAGCCCGGGGATCGTATTGAGCGTGGTGTTCCGCCCCGACGGCAAGGAGATCGCCGCGCTCGACTCGTGGGGCTACATCTATATCCGGCCGGTCAGCCAGATCCTGTCCTGAAGCGGCGGGCGGGAGAGTCCCCGGTCTATTGACCGTGATCTGAGGGGACGTATACGCCTCACATCGATAACAGATCGTTCGTATCGTGAACATCTGGAGGTGCCGGCGTGGCAGGCAAGGTCATCATCACGTGCGCGCTGACCGGCTCGGGGCACACCCCCTCGATGTCCCCCTACCTGCCGTACACGGTCGGTGATGTCGTCGACCAGGGGGTCGCCGCGGCGCAGGCGGGCGCGGCGGTGCTGCACCTGCACGCGAGGAACCCGAAGGACGGCAGCCCGTCGGCCGATCCGGCGATCTTCGCGGAGTACGCGCGGGGGATCAGAGAACGCAGCGACGTGGTGGTGAGCTGATCGTGCTCGCCGTCGCGATCTCGCACGCGCCGCAGGTGGCCCGGGTGCTGTCCGCGCCGAGCCACGGCGCAGATGCCGACCGGGGAGGCCGGGACGGTGGCCGCGCTGGCCTCATCGCACGCGCTGGTTCCCCGCCCGGACCGGGCCGGGCGCCGGGTCGCGATGACCGCTGGGCGGGCCTGACGGGCTCACCCGGCGGAACGGCTACGGCCAGGTCGGCGGGCCTGGCCAGCCCGGCACGGTGGGGCCCGGTTTGGGGCGGTACGTTCGGGTCGGGCTGATCACCGGGCGCGTGCTGAGGGTCGGCGACGGGGCCGGGGAGGTCGGGGTGGCCCTCGGCCTGGAATCCGCCGCGGGTGACGGCTGCGGGTAATAGCTCAGCGCCGGAGCCGATCTTGACGGCGTGGCCATCGGCGAGGCGGAGGCGGACGCCGAGGCCTGGACCGAGGCGGGGACCAGGGCGGGGCGCAGCGTGACATGGGCGCGGGGCGCGTTCGACGACGCGGCGGCGTGGCCACCGCTCAGTATCACGCCGAGAGCGATCGCCGCGCCGCCGACGACCACCGCCCCGCCGGACAGGGCGGCGCCGGACCGGAAGCTAATCTCCTCCAGGCGGACGTTGATCGCTTTCCTGAGCTTGCCCGCCCGGCTAACCCCCTCGGTCATGACATAGCACGATACAGTGGTATTCACCCCTTTGGTGGCAGCCGTGGCGTACAGCTCGTCCCAGCTCGCGCCCAGCGTCCGCCGCACCCAGTCGAGTGCCGCCCCGACGTTCTGCGCCCCGGCCAGGCGGTAGGTCCCGGGGCCGACGGAACGGAACAGGTTGGTGGGCCCGCAGGCCGGCGGGCAACCGCAGGTAGTCACCGACCTCGGCGAACGCCCGGCCGTCCAGCCATACGATCGCCGGACGGAGAACCACCGCCCGCCCTGCATAAAGAACTAGGCCGTGCATCTGTCCGACGACGGCCAGGCCCGCGACCTCAGCCGGAGCGGGACCTAGGGCCGCGCGCACGGCGCCGCGGGCCGCCTGCCACCACTGCTCGGGGTCGGTCTCGGCCCAGCCGTCCCGCGGCGCGGCGACCCGGTAGGAGGCGACGCCGCGGCCGAGCACGGCGCCGTCCGCGGTGCTCGATTTGCCTAGGCCTCCGGCCGCGGCGCACAGCAGCGCCTTGACCCGGCTGGTGCCCAGGTCGAGCCCGAGCACCGCAGCCCGTGCCGGGGCCCGTGTCATGGGGCCCGTGTCATGGGAACAGCGTCATGGGATCAGCGTCACACGATCAGGTTGAGCATCATCGGCTTGTCGGGGTGCGCCGAGCCGCCGACGGGCTCCGCGGTCAGCACCAGGTGATCGCCGTCGCGCAGCCCGGTGGCGATGACCGGGCTGATCATGTCGTCGCTCTGCGGCGGCAGCATCTCGACCGGGCGGGTTCCGGTCGGCCTGACCAGCCACAGCTCGTAGCCTCGCGAGGAGGGCAGCGGGCGCAGGCCCTTGGCCGTGAACACCAGCGCGTCCTTGGTACTCGATACCACGACATCGACCGTCCCGCCGCCGAGTACCTGCCCGGTTATCATGTGGGCGTCCTTCGCGGTCAGCACCGCGGCGATCTGCTGGCTGCTTGTGACGTCATCGTCGAGTTGCTGCTGCATGCTGCCGTTGTTGACGCCGAACGTCACGAGCAGCGCGAGCATCGCGACGGCGAGCGCGCCGCCGGCCAGCGCCAGGCGGTTGGGCCAGGCCAGCACGTTGATGCTGCGCAGCCAGTCGGACGCCGTGGCCGTCTTGGACTCCACGGCGGGTGCCTTGGGCGGCTGCTGCCTGGTCTGCGCGGCCGCGGTCATCACGCGCTCCTTCAGGCCGGCCGGCGGGCTCGCCGCGGTGGCGGCGGCCAGCCTCGCGGTGGCCTCGCGCAGGCCGTCGACTTCCCTGGCGCACTCGTCGCACTTTTCCAGGTGCCGCTCGAAGCGTGCCCGGTCCGGCGGGGAGATGGCGTCCATCGCGTACGCCCCGGCAAGCGTGTGCGGTTCGTACGCGCCGTTCCGGCGCATGGTTATGCCGCTGAGCTTCATTCCGCCACCCCCAGGCAGTCTCTTAGCCGGATCAGCGCGTCCCGCATCCTGGTCTTCACCGTTCCCTGCGGCACGCTGAGCAGGCCCGCGACCTGGCCGTAGGTGTAGCCCCCGTAGTAGGCCAGGGTGACCGACTCGCGCTGCAGTTCGGTCAGCGTGCCCAGGCAGCGCCGGACGCGCTCGCGCTCGAGTCCGGACTCGACGGCCTCGGCCACCTCGTCGAACGGGATCTCGGAGGTGGCGATGCGCCGCTCGCGTTCGGTCTCCTTCTGCACGCTGCGGACCCTGTCCACCGCCCGGCGATGGGCCAGCATGCTGACCCAGGCCATGACGCTGCCCCGCCCGGCGTCGAAGGTGGAGGCGTTCCGCCACACCTCGAGCAGCACCTCCTGGGTGACCTCCTCGGACTGCGCAGGGTCGCGCATCACGCGCCTGACGATGCCGAAGCAGTGCGCGGAGATGCGATCGTAAACGGCATCGAACGCGGCGACGTCGCCGCGCGCCACCAGCACTAGCTGGGCGGCGAGGTCGGTGGCCCTGGCCTCCTGGCCTGCGGCGGGGGCCTCCTGGCCTGCGGCGGGCCGCATTGCTTGCATGGGTCGCGTGGGCTCGCTTGGCTTCACAGGTCCTGGACCGTCCATGACCGTCATGATTCCTATTCGTAGCCGCAGGCGCTATGGTTTGGCGTCCAACCAGCCATCTCGACTTTTCGATCTGGTCGCCAATCCCCCGCCGCATCGGCAACGAATAAGGGGCATGACGATGGAGGGCAGTAGGAGGCGCCAAGCCGGCCTGGGTGCCATCGCAGGCGTGCTCGCAACGGGGGCCGCGCTTGGGGTGGGGCAGCTCGTGGCCGGCCTGACGGGCGCAAACGGGTCGCCAGTGGTCGCGGTCGGGGAACTGCAGATCGACTTCACGCCGCCGTGGCTGAAGAACTTCGCCATCAATGAGTTCGGCTCGGATGACAAGCTCGTTCTCGTCTGCGGGATCCTCGCGGTGCTGGCCGTCTTCGCCGCCGTGATCGGGGCAGCGGCGACCAGGCGGATGGCCTACGGCATGGCGGGGGTTGCCGTGTTCGCGGTCGTCGGGCTGGCGGCCGCGGCGACTAGGCCGACCGCGAACTTCCCCAGCCTGCTGCCGACGCTCTTCGCGGCCGCCGCCGCGGCGGTCGTGCTGCGGATCTTGATTCGACTGACGGGGCCGGCGGTGACAGGGGGGGCACCGCCGGCCCGGGCTGCCCGGCACCGGCACCGGCACCGGCAGCATGACGTTTTCGGGGTGCCGGACCGGTCGGCGGTGCCGGATCTGCCCGATACGGGAGGCGCCCTGGCACCGCCGGATCTGCCCGGCGAGGCGCCGGATCTGCCCGGCGAGGCGCCGGATCTGCCCGGCGAGGCGCCGGATCTGCCCGGCGAGGCGGATGCGGCGGATTGGACGGTCCCGGGGAGATCGGCGGTGGAGCCGAGGGGCGGGGGGCCGC
>JBOHCG010000605.1:0-4901 GCA_050698735.1 Streptosporangiaceae bacterium
ACCAGCGGTACTACCCGAAGGGCGCCGAGTACGCGCCGGTGACCGGCTACGACACGCTGTACAGCCAGACCGGTATCGAGCAGGCCGAGAACCCGCTGCTGTCCGGCAACGACTCCGCCCTGGACGTCAGGAAGTTCATCGACCTGATCACCGGCAAGACGATCAAGGGCGCCAGCGTCACGCTCACGGTCAACTCCGCCGCGCAGAACGCTGCCTACGCCGGGCTTGCCGCCCTCGGCCACCCGGGCGGGGTGGTCGCGATCAACCCGCAGACCGGGGCCATCCTGGCCATGGCCACGTACCCGAGTTACAACCCGGACCTGCTCGCCGTGCACAACGGCAACCAGATCGTCTCGAACGACAACGCGCTGCTCAAGAACCCGGCCCAGCCGCTGATCAACCGGGCCATCAACGCGACTTTCCCGCCCGGCTCGACGTTCAAGATCGTCACAAGCTCGGCGTTCCTCTCCCAGGACACGACCCGCAACACGCAGACCAGCGTCTACTCGCCCACCGTCTACACGCTGCCGAACGGGAACTCGCTGAGCAACAACGACGGCGAGATATGCGGGGCCGGAACCGGCCACACCACGCTGATTACCGCCTTCACCCAATCCTGCGACACGACATTCGCCAACCTCGGCGTTCAGCTCGGCAATGCCGTCCTCAAGAACTACGCCGACATGTTCGGCTTTAACGACCAGAACCTGACGGTCCCGATGCTGGCGTCACCGAGCAACTACCCGCCGCTGACCGACAAGTCCTTCACGGCGATGTCCGCCATCGGCCAGTTCGACGACACGGCGTCCCCGCTGCAGGAGGCAATGCTCTCCGCGGCGATCGCCAACCACGGCGCGCTGATGCGGCCGTATCTGGTGCAGCAGATCACCGCCAGCGACCTCAGCACCGTGCAGACGACGACGCCGGCGGTGCTCAAGCAGACGCTCTCCTCGACCGTCGCCGGCGAGGTCGGGCAGATGATGCTCGCCGTGGTCCAGGACTCGAACGGCACCGGGTTCCAGTTCAACTCGAACGCCGAAGGCGGCCTGCTCATCGCGGGCAAGACGGGGACGGCCGAGACCGGCCAGGCAAGCGGGCTTGACGACGCCGCCTTCACCTGCTTCGCGCCGTACGCCAACCCGCAAATCGCCGTCGGCGTCATAATTCAGGGTGGTGGCTACGGTGCCGCCGCGGCCGCACCGATCGCTGTGCAGGTCGTCAAGGCCTACCTGGCATACCTGAGGACGAAGTGACCGATTACCTGCTGGCCGGCCGCTACCGGCTGACCGGCCGGATAGCCGCCGGCGGCATGGGCGAGGTGTGGCGCGGCGAGGACGAGTTGCTCAACCGCCCGGTGGCGGTGAAGCTGCTGCCCACCGGGCGGGCGGGTGACGAGGCGTTCCTCGCCAGGTTCCGCGCCGAGGCGCGGTATGCGGCCAGCCTGTCCCACCCGGGTATCGCGCGGGTGTACGACTACGGCGAATCCGCCGAGTTCGGCGGCGCCTACCTGGTCATGGAGCTGGTCAACGGGGAGCCGCTGTCGGCGATCCTGGCCCGTGCCGGCAGGCTCTCCCCGGATGCGACGCTGGACATCATCGGGCAGGCGGCGCGCGCGCTCGACGCCGCCCACCAGGCCGACATCGTGCACCGCGACATCAAGCCGGGCAACCTGCTCGTCGCTGCGGGCGGCACGACGAAGATCACCGATTTCGGCATCGCGACCGCGGTGCGCGCGGCGCAGGCGTCACACCTGACCGAGACCGGCATGGTGATGGGCACCGCGATGTACGTGTCGCCCGAGCAGGCCACCGGCGCGCCGGTGACCGCGTCCTCCGACATCTACTCACTCGGCGTGGTCGCGTACGAATGCCTGGCGGGCCGGCCGCCGTTCACCGCGAACGAGCCGCTGGCCATCGCGTTCGCGCACAAGCATGATCCGGTACCGCCGCTGCCGCCAGATGTGCCGCAGCCCGTGGCCGGCCTGGTCTACGACATGCTCGCCAAGACGCCGGACGGGCGTCCGGCGAGCATGCGGGTGGTCGCCGACCGGGCCCAGATGCTGCGTGACGCCCTCGCCATGGGCGACTCTCTGCCCGGCGGCCTGATCGGGGTGACCAGGGCCGACCTGCCCTCGGCCCGGACCTCATTGCTGAGTCAGGACGGCGGGCGCGGCGGTCCGGCCGGCCTCCCCGCAGGCCCCGGAGGTTCCGGCAGGCGCGGCCGCCGCAGGCTCGTGGCCGCGGGCGGCACGCTGGCAGTATGCGGCCTCGCTGTCGCGGGAGGCCTCTACATCAGCGGTCATCTCGCCACAAAGAACACCGGTGACAACGGGCGCAACACCACCGAGCAGCACCTCACCCCGTCGCCCACCGTGCCGTCCCCTACCGCCGCCCAGAGCACCACACCATCCCCGCAGCCCTCTAGTCTGGGACCTGTACAGACGACAACTGCACCCAGTCCCACGGTGAGCCCGCGACCGACAAGGACGATTAAACCGACACCTTCGGTGAAGGCGTCACCGTCTACGAGCCCGTCCCCGTCGGTAAGCCCGTCGCCGTCACCGACGCCGACCCCGACCGATACGGGGACACCGACGCCGACCGGAACACCGGCGCCGGCGCAATAAGAGAAACAGCAACAACCCAGGGTGGTTTGGCACAGTGCGAGACGTGACACAGCCCCGGCTACTCGGTGGCCGCTACGAGCTCGACGGCGTCGTCGGGCGCGGCGGCATGGCCGAGGTGTACCGGGCACGCGACATCAGGCTGGACCGGATCGTGGCCATCAAGACGCTGCGCGCCGACCTGGCCAGGGACCCGACGTTCCAGGCCAGGTTCCGCCGTGAGGCACAGTCCGCCGCCTCGCTGAACCACCCGTCCATCGTGGCCGTCTACGACACGGGCGAGGACATGATGACCGGCATCCCGGTGCCGTACATCGTGATGGAGTACGTGGACGGGCGCACCGTCAGGGACCTGCTGCAGGATGGTCACCGGCTGCTGCCAGAGCGAACGCTGGAGATCATCGACGGCGTGCTGCGCGCCCTGGACTACAGCCACCAGGCCGGCATCGTGCACAGGGACATCAAGCCGGGCAACGTGATGGTGACCCGCAACGGCGACGTCAAGGTGATGGACTTCGGCATCGCCCGCGCGATGAGCGACGCCCAGGCCACCATGACCCAGACGGCCCAGGTGATCGGCACCGCGCAATACCTCTCGCCGGAGCAGGCCAGGGGCGAGCGGGTCGATTCGCGCAGCGACCTGTACTCCGCCGGCTGCCTGCTGTATGAGCTGCTGACCGGGCGTCCCCCGTTCACCGGCGACTCGCCGGTCGCCATCGCCTACCAGCACGTCAGGGAGAATCCGATCCCGCCGTCCAGGGTCGACCCCGACGTCCCGCCGTGGGCGGACGCGATCGTGCTGAAGGCGATGGCCAAGTCTCCCGCCGACAGGTACCAGACGGCCGCGGACATGCGCGCCGACCTGCAGCGGGCCGCCTCGGGCATGCCGGTGGCGGCGGTGGCGCCGACCCGGATGGACATGTATCCCGTCGGGCAGCCAGGGGGCACCGCCGCGACGATGCTGGCGGGTGCGACCTCGCAGATCCCTCCGGTCCAGGGGTATGGCTACGGCGGCGGCGAGTACCAGCGCGCCGGCCGCGGCGGCGGCGGCGGTTACCGCTGGCTGCCGTGGGTGCTCGGCCTGGTCCTCGTGGTCGGGGTCGTCGTGGGGGTGGCCTATTACCTGCTCGCGGGCGGCAAGACCACCGCCGTGCCGCTGGTCAACAACCAGTCGGTCGTCCAGGCGGAGCGGGAGATCACCCAGGCCAAGCTGGGCTATACCGTGGTCGACCAGGCCAGCAGCACCGTCGCCAAGGGCCTGGTCATCAACTCCAACCCGCCGGAGGGCAACAACGTCGCCGCGAACACCGTGGTGACGCTGTACGTCTCCACCGGCGTGCAGCCGGTCGCGGTGCCCAACGTGCTGGGCCAGCAGGAGAGCCAGGCCGAGACCACCCTGCAGGGCAAGGGCTTCCAGTTCGCGATCAAGTCGGACCCGAATTCGACCGCCCCGACCGGGCAGGTGCTGCAGGAGAATCCGCCCGCGGGGAGCAAGCAGCCGCCCAACTCGACGATTACCCTCACCGTCTCCGGCGGGCTGGTCCCGGTGCCCTCGGTCGTCGGCGATTCCCAGCAGACCGCCCAGTCGGTACTAACCACGGCCGGGTTCCAGGTATCCGTCCAGCAGGGCACCGGCGGGTCCCAGTACGCGAACGGCACCGTCTTCCAGGAGGTCCCCGCCTCCGGGACCGCGCCGAAGGACTCGACGGTCGTCATCTACGTGCAGAACGGCGCGTCGCCGTCGCCGTCGCCGTCGCCCACCCCGAGTCCGAGCGGCAGTCAACCCGGTGGCCCAAACGGGTTCTGACCTAGACGCATCGATGCCGGCAAGCGGCTACGCTTAGGTCCGCACCGCAGGGTTTGCTCAACGCAGGAGGCCGTCGTGCCCAAGTCGCGTGTCCGCAAGAAGACGGTCTACACGCCACCACCGCCCAAGACGACGCGGCGAAAGGTCAGCCCGCCCTGGGTCGGCCCGACCATCGTGGCCTGCCTGGTCATCGGGCTGGCCTGGATCGTGGTGTTCTACACCACGCAGAATGGGGTGCCCGGCCTGTCCGCCCTTGGGTCGTGGAACCTTGTCGTGGGCTTCGTGTTCATCATCGGCGGCGTCACGCTGTCCACCAGGTGGCGCTGAGGGCGCGGTCCCGCATCCGGCGCCGCCGCGGCTCCCGGATTACGGGTTGAGCTGGCCGTTCCTGACTAGGACCGCGACGACGATCAGGGCTGTCACGCCGACGGTGGCGGCCACCTGGACGGCGGTCCGGTTGGTGCGGGGCGC
>JBOHCG010000606.1:0-4900 GCA_050698735.1 Streptosporangiaceae bacterium
GCGCAGCACCAGCGCCGGGTCCCTCGGCGGGTCCGCCGCCCGGGCCAGCACCACCTCGCCGTCCTGTTCCACCACCCCGTCCGCGAGCGGGCGGCGCTCGACCCTGCGGCGGCGCAGCCGGGACCCGCGGAGCCTGTCCGCCTGGCGGAAGACGTGCTCGGCCGCGTAGGCCACGGTCCGGCCGGCCCCGGCCAGCACGCGCAGCAGCACGTCCGCGTCGAGCAGCCCGAGCGCGGCGGCCACCTCGTCCTGCTCCTGGAGCACCAGCCGGTCCAGGCGGCGGCCGGTCACGTCGTGCAGCGCGTGCCTGGCGTCGAGTATCTGCTCATACGCGGCGCGCACCTTCGGCCCGGGCGCGGGCGCCACCCAGGCGGCCGCGACCGCCTGGATCGCGTGCACGTCCCGCAGCCCGCCGCTGGCCTCCTTCAGGTCGGGCTCGAGCAGGAAGGCCAGCTCGCCGTGGACCCTGGCGCGCTCTTCGAGGGCGGCGTGCAGTTCGGCCAGCCTGGCCGGCGCGGCCGAGCGCCAGTCCTCGAGCGCGCCCGCGCGCAGCCGCTCGGTGAGCTCGGGGTCGCCGGCCACGTGCCGGGCGGACAGCAGGCCGAGCGCGACCTTCAGGTCACCGCCCGCCACCCGCCTGGCCTGCGGCACGGTACGGACCGCGTGATCCAGCTCCGCGCCGGAGTCCCACACCGGGTACCAGATCCTGTCCGCGATGGCCGCGATGTCGTCCCGGCCGCCGTGCAGCAGCAGGACATCGAGGTCGCTGCGGGGCAGCAGCTCCCGGCGCCCGTATCCGCCCACCGCCACCAGGGCAACGCCTGGCACGGCGCCGAGGAGCTCGGCCAGCCACCGGTCGGTCTGGGCCGTCCTGCGGGCACGATCGGCGGCGAACGATGTCATGACAGGTTGGTCGCCGCCGGTCAGATCGCGTCCGGTCCGCGCTCTCCGGTGCGCACCCGGACCACCGACTCCACCGGCACCGACCAGACCTTGCCGTCGCCGATGCGCCCGGTCTGCGCGGCCTTGACGACCACGCCGATCAGGTCGTCGGCGTCCTCGTCCTCGCAGAGGACCTCGATGCGGACCTTCGGCACCAGGTCCACCTGGTACTCGGCGCCGCGGTACACCTCCGTGTGCCCTCGCTGCCTGCCGTACCCGCTGGCCTCGGTGATCGTCAGGCCGCGGACGCCGAACGCATGCAGGGCGCCCTTGACGTCGTCGAGCTTGAACGGCTTGATGACCGCGGTGATCAGCTTCATCCCAGGTGTCCCTTCGCTGCCGGTGTAACCGACCATCGCCTGCCGAGGTTTCACCGGGCCTGCCGGAGTGTGTCAGCGAGGTGAAACACCCCGGCCCCGTGTTACGAGCATGTTTCCTCGCGGCCGGACCCGCCGTGGCCCGGACGTCGCAAGGCCGTCGAGCGGAATCGATGGCGATTCGTGATGTTTTCGCGGGTAGATCGATGCAATGGCGAACTTACGCTCTTCTTAACTCACGACACCGGTTGGCTGGGGGATACAGACCGCAACCGGTCACGCCGGTCAGGCCGACACAGGCCGACGCGGATGTAACGGAGATACGCCGGTAGCGCGGGAATTCAAGCCGCAACCGGTCACGCCGGTCGGGCCGCCATAGGCCGACGCGGATGCCAGGGATACCGATCGTAACCGCTTGATTTGTCATGCGCCGAGGCGAGCGTGCCAGGGAAGACGGCGCTAACGCGCTTCGGGACTGCGACCCGGTAACGCCGATCGAGTACGGAGGGCGACAAGCCATGCCCTCAGGACGGACCAGAAGCGCCGACAGGCGCAAGGAGGAAGGGCCGATGAAGTTCCGCAGCAAGACTGCCTGGGCAGCCGTGGCGGTCGCGAGCGTGACCGCGCTCGCCGCCTGCAGTAGCAGCCACACCACGAACGGCACCACGACCGCACCAGCCGGGACGGTCACAGTCCCAGGCGGTATCGGTAATGTGCCGCTCGCGTCGGCCACCGGGCCGAAGAAGGCGGGGACTATCACCTGGGCGATCCAGCCAGGTACGGCCCCGAACTGGATCTTCCCGGTCGTGCCGTCCGCGTCCAACTCGGTGTTCAACAACTTCACCTTCGAGTGGGAGATGTGGCGGCCGCTGCTCTGGACCATCAACGGGACCGATCCCGAGGTCTACCCGCCGATGAGCATCGCCAACCCGCCGGTCTACTCCAACGGCGACAAGGCCGTGACGATCTCGCTGAAGAGCAGCTACAAGTGGTCGAACGGCCAGACCATCACGGCCAACGACATCCTGTTCTTCATCGACCTGGTCAAGGCGGCGATCAAGGTCTCCCCGGCGGACTGGGAGGACTACGTGCCCGGCCACTTCCCTGACAACCTGGTCAGCACGTCCGAGCCGAACTCCACCACGCTGGTCATGAACCTCAAGTCCGCGGTCAACCCGACCTGGTTCACCGACGACGTGCTCGGCCAGGGCCCGATAGTCCCGCTGCCGAGCGCGGAGTGGGCGAAGGAGTCGGCGACCGGCTCGGTCATCCCGCCGTCCGGCTGGACCCCCGCCGTGATGGCGAAGATCTTCGGCTACCTGAACTCGCAGGCCAAGTCGCTGAGCACCTACGCGAGCAACCCGCTGTGGCAAGTAGTCGACGGACCGTACAAGCTGTCGGCCTACACCCCGGCCACCGGCGCGTTCACCATGGTGCCGAACACCACCTACGGCGGCCCGCACGTGACCCCGATGTCGAGCTTCCAGGGCGTCCCGTTCACCTCGAATACCGCAGAGGTCAACGCCATCAGGGCCGGCTCCGTTGACGTCGGCTACGTGCCGCAGGATGCCGTCCCGCAGCTGAAGCAGATCCAGAGCGTCGGCTACAACTACTTCGGCGAGGCGGACTACGGCATGCAATTCGCCAACTACAACTTCAAGGACACCACGGGCGACTTCGACAACGTCATCAGCCAGTTGTACGTCCGCCAGGCGCTTGCTCACCTGGAGGACGAGCAGGGCTGGATCACCGCGTTCATGGACGGCGCGGGCGCGGGCGCATACGGGCCGATCCCGGCCTACCCGCAGAGCCCGTACCTGCCCGCCGACGCGGCGACCGACCCGTACCCGTTCAGCATCTCAACCGCCGTCAGCATCTTGAAGAGCCACGGCTGGACGGTCAACCCCGGCGGCACGGATGTGTGCGCGAAGGCGGGCACCGGCGCCGGTGAGTGCGGCGCGGGTATCCCGGCCGGCACCAAGCTGGCGTTCAACTACATCTACAGCACGTCCCCGGCGCTGATCGGCGACCAGGCCACCGACTTCGTGTCGAAGGCCAAGCAGGCGGGCATCGAGATCACGCTGCAGAGCAGCAACTTCAACTACATGATCGCCAACTACCTCGACCCGTCCGCTCCGGCGAACGAGAACAAGTGGGCGATGGAGGACTTCGGCGGCGAGACCGACGTGCCGTACGCGACCACGTTCGGCCTGTTCAACACCGGCGGAACCGACCAGGTCGGCGACTACAGCAACCCGCAGGCTGACGCGCTGATCAACGCCTCCATCTCGGGCGGTAACCCGGCGGCGGTGAAGAACGAGGCGTCGTTCCTGACCGCGAACCAGCCGGTCCAGTTCCAGCCGAATCCGGATGAAATCTGGGCCTGGAAGACCACCCTCTCGGCGACCATGCCGCAGATGTGGGAGAACCTCACCCAGTACTACGCGACGCCGGAGTTCTGGTACTTCAACTCCTAGGTTCGCTTAAGTTCCGGCCGGGCGGGATCTCGCAGCCGCCCGGCCGGATCCTCGCGGACCCCGCCCTGGGTCAGCGAGGCCGGCCGCCGCCCGGAGCCAGCCCGCGCCGGGCGGCGGTCCCGTTTACCGGGGCGACACGCTAGCCGAGGATGGCGTCCACGAAGGCGGCCGGGTCGAACGGGGCCAGGTCGTCGGGTCCCTCGCCCAGGCCGACGAGCTTGACAGGGACGCCGAGCTCACGCTGGACCGCGATCACGATGCCGCCCTTGGCGGTGCCGTCGAGCTTGGTCAGCACGATGCCGGTGACGTCCACCACCTCGGCGAACACCCGCGCCTGGCGCAGGCCGTTCTGCCCGGTCGTGGCGTCGAGCACGAGCAGCACCTCGTCCACCGTGGCCTTCTTCTCCACCACGCGCTTGACCTTGCCGAGCTCGTCCATCAGCCCGACCTTGGTGTGCAGCCGCCCGGCGGTGTCGATGATCACCACGTCGATCCCGCTTCCGATGCCCTCGCTCACCGCCTCGAACGCCACGCTGGCCGGGTCGGCACCCTCCCGGTCGGCGCGCACCGTCTTGGCACCCACCCGCTCGCCCCACGTCTGCAGCTGGTCGGCGGCCGCCGCGCGGAACGTGTCGGCCGCGCCGAGCAGGACCGTTTCGCCGTCGCCGATCAGCGCCCTGGCGAGCTTGCCGCAGGTGGTCGTCTTGCCGGTGCCGTTCACCCCGACCATCAGTACCACCGCAGGCGTGCCGCCGTGCGGCGAGACGTGCAGCGACCTGTCCTCGTCGCCGAGCTGGCCGAGCAGTTCATCCCTGAGCAGCTCGCGGACCTCGGCCGGACCGCGCACGCCGAGCACCTTCACCTTGGTGCGCAGGTCATCGACCATCACCCGGGCCACCGCCACGCCGACGTCGGCGGTGATCAGTACCTCTTCCATCTCGTCCCAGGTCTCGTCGTCGAGCCGGTCCCTGGACAGCAGGTTCAGCAGCGCGGTGCCCACCGAGCTTTGCGAGCGCGCCAGCCTGGCCCGCAGCCGCACCATCCGCCCGGCCGAGGGCGGCGGCCGCTCCACCTCGAAAACGGCGGCCGTGGCCTGCGGCTTTTCCGGTGCCGCGTCCTCGGCGGCCTGCTCGGCGGCCTGCTCGCCGCCACCAGGCGGCGCGG
>JBOHCG010000607.1:0-4894 GCA_050698735.1 Streptosporangiaceae bacterium
CGACATTACTGGCGACATTACCGGCAGGTTTCTCCGCGGTGTTCTCGGTCACCCGAACATTGTCTCCGACATAGTGGAGGCCGCGTGCTGAAGGAGGTCAGGTGACCGCGCTTCCGCTCATCCTGACGGTCTTCGTCGCCTGCGCGGTCGAGGCGACGGAGGCGCTGACGATCGTGCTCGCGTCCGGGCTCACCCGCGAGTGGCGGTCCACCTTCCAGGGGATGGCGGCGGCGCTTGTCGCGCTCGCCGTCGTGGTGGCGGCCGTGGGACCCGCACTCACCCTGGTCCCGCTGTCGTCGTTGCGCCTGGTGGTGGGCGCGCTGCTGGCGATCTTCGGCGTGCAGTGGCTGCGCAAGGCCATCCTGCGCGCCACCGGCCGCAAGTCGCTGCACGACGAGGCCAGCGCCTACCTGCGCGAGGTGGCGGCCGCGAAGGCCGCGGCGGTCACCTCCCGGCGCGGCGTCGGTGACTGGTACGCCTTCACGCTGTCGTTCAAGGGCGTCCTGCTCGAGGGCCTGGAGGTCGTCTTCATCGTGATCACGTTCGGCGACAGCCAGCGCAACCTCGGCGCCGCGGTGATCGGCGCGGCGGCGGCCGTGCTCGTGGTCGCGGCGGTCGGGGTCGCGGTGCGGGCCCCGCTTGCCAGGGTGCCGGAGAACGGGATGAAGTTCGCGGTGGGAATCATGCTCACGTCGTTCGGCGTCTTCTGGGGGGCTGAGGGCACCGGGGTCTCCTGGCCGGGCAATGACCTGGCGCTGCTGGTCCTCGTGCCGGTCGTGGCAGTGGTGTCGCTTGGCTACACGGTCCTGCTGCGCCAGCGCCCGGCCGCGGACGCCCCGGTCGCGCGACCCGAGGGGGAGGTGGTCAGCCCGTGAAACGGCTCAGGGCGATCGGGGCGTTCTGGTACGACTTCGTGGTCGGCGAGGACTGGCGTGTGGCGGCGGTCGTGGTGGTCGCCCTGGCGGCAAGCGCCCTGCTGTTTCACGCGGCCGGCGTGAACGCCTGGTGGCTGCTGCCCGCGAGCGTCTTCGCCGCCCTCGGCTGGTCCCTCCGCCGCGCCATGGCCAAACTCGACCGTTAGGACTCGGTCAGGCGTCCGCGCCGAGCAGGCGGGTGCCGAGCGGCGTCTCGCGGACCCCGGGCTGGCTGCCTGTGGCCCCGTAGACCCGGTACCCGCCCGCGCCGGGCCGGTCCGCCGTCAGCTCGGTCAGCGTGTCGTCGGTGAAGTGCGCCGCCGCGCCGTCGTCGCACGCGATCCCCGCCGACAGCGTCCCGTCGGCGATCAGCCGGTGGTAGAGCGGGCGCCGGGCGGGCTCGGAGTTGTAGTGCGGGCAGTAGCTGCCTGCCAGCAGCCCGAGCCCGTCGGTGAACGGCCGCAGCTCATGCCCGAACGAATCGGTGGTCCCTCCCTCGAACCAGCAGATCCCCCCGGCGCTGGACCCGGCGAGCACGATGCCCGCCTGCCACGCCTTGCGCATGATCATGTCAAGGCCGTGCACTCGCCACACCGCGATCATGTTCGCCACGCTGCCGCCGCCGACGAAGAGGACGTCCTGGGACAGCAGCAGGTCCTCGGGATCGCAGACATTCGGCATCGGGAACAGCGCCAGGTTGGAAACCCGGGCCCGGCGGCCGGAGAACAGGTCGTACATGCGCAGTACCCAGCCGGGATCATCGCCCGCCGCCGTGTTCAGCAGGCACACCCGGGGGTCGGGCCGGCCGGTCAGCTGGATCGCGTAGTCGAGGTGCACCGGCACCCTGCCGTAAGGCATCAGCATCCCGCCGCCGATCGCTATCACGTGCCGACGCCCGTCTGCTGCCATGCCTGGCACGCTAGCTGCGTTACAGCATGCAAGCAAACCGTTGACAGCTTTGCACCGTAAGTAACCGAATGGCCGCTGTTTGAATTTTTTAGCAGAACGAGAAGTGGTTTCTGGATCGTGCAGGTGCGTGTGAGCCACGGGTGCTAGCGCACTACGTAATGCAGCGGCTGAGCCGCCAGGGTGCCGTAGGGCGTCGTGATGGCCACGGTAGGCCGATGGGTCCCGGCCGCTCCGGCGAGCGGCAGCGGTTGATGCGCAGTAGGTCGGCATCGCCGGTCTCGGCCATGCATCGATCCAAGCAGCATTCACGCGGTGCCGCCAGCGGCCGTTGCGCCGATATCCATACAGTCTCGACCGGCCCTCCATATCCGGAGATAATCCCGGTAGGCTGGGCGTCGGCTTCAGGTTTTCCCGGAACAGACCGGATTGGCGGGCACTAGCGTCCGGGTACGCATCATTGCGGATAGATAGGAATGATGGCGACAGGTCGGCGTCGCCCGGCCGTCCGGGTTTTGGCCCGGACCAGCGGCGCATGGTGCGCGTCCGCGCACCGATGGTTACTTTGTCGGAGTACGACACTCCCATCGAGATCGCGGCCGTTAACGTTCCGCCGACGGTCCCACAATGCACACGGCATCGCATGCGGGCTAATGGGGCGCTGATCGTCTAAGCTTGTGTAATATTCAACCAGGGGTACGGAAACGGAGAAGACGTGGCTCAGAAGATACAGACCTTGTTCATCGATGACATCGATGGAAGTGAGGCGGAAGGCACCGTCCGCTTTGCGCTAGACGGCACTGACTACGAGATCGACCTGAACACCAAGCACGCCGACGCGCTGCGGAAGTCATTGGCGCGCTACATTGACGCCGCCCGCAGGAGCAGTGGTGCGGCCAGGCGGCCCGCCAAGAGTGGCCGCAGGTCAGCGGCGAGCGGGCTCAACACGACGGAGGTTCGTGAGTGGGCCAAGGCGCAGGGGATCGAGGTCAAAGACCGGGGTCGCGTGCCGGCCGAATTGGTGGTCAAGTTCCGCGCGGCGACCGGGAACTAGCGCCGACGGGCGGCTGGCTGTAGCAAGCAGTAATCGAACGGGAAGCTTTGCGTGCGCAGGTCACGAAACCTGAGTCGGGGTAGGCTCAGTGTCTCGTGACCTGTCCACGATGACGGCCCAAGATGCGGTGCAACTGCATTACGGAGAACCGAACCGCCGCATCGCCGGTGTCTGTTGCCGGGCCGTGCATAAGGCCCGTCATCTCGGGAAATTTCGGTCTTGCAAGCGATTGCCGACGGCTGCATCCGGCGGGCGCGGCCCGCTCGCATACCCGCGGAAAGCGGACATGCTGGTGTGCAGGTTAATTCGGTTATGCAAAATTAGCCGGCCAGCAACTGGTCGGCGTCGCGGTCGCCGCAGGCTTGGAGGATGGTCATGTGCTCGCTGGCCATGACCTCCCTGCGGCCTGCGTCCAGAGCGTAGAAGGCGCGGTAGTACTCCGTCCGCTCCCACAGGTTCGCGACGATCTCAAGCAGGAGCGCCTGGTTCGCAAGCTCGAGGATCGCGAAGTGAATCTTTGGTTGTTCTTCCGCTTGCGGCGCTCGAGCGTACAGGTCTCTCTTCGCGGTTCGTTACCAGGCGCTCTTATCCGTCCTGGCCTACATTTTCCATCACCGACCGTGGCGGGAATCGCAGCCGTGCGGCTAAGCGGTACGGTCGTCTGCGCGACTGATACCACGGCTCGTTCTGGGTAAAAATCCTCGAAGATGACCGGCAGCCTGGGTCAGAGGGCGGGGGTGGCGCGGGCGATGATGGCGGCGGTGTCGATGCCGGTGGGGAGGGTGCCGTAGGCGTGGCCCCAGGCGCCTGGGCCACCGGAATCCTCGGCCAGCCGGGAGGCGGCGAAGGCGTCGGCCACGGCGGGGTCCCCGTGCCGGACGAGCAGCGCGCCCTGCAGGGTGAGCGCCATGGCTTCGGCCAGGTGACGGGCCCTGGCCTCGGACGGGTCGCCGAGTTCCTTGCGCAGCCTGGCCACCGCCCCGTCCAGGCGCCGGTCGGCCCCGGCCGCTTGGCCGAGTTCGGCGAAGAACGCCTCGGCCGACTCGGGCTGCCGCGCCACGGCGCGGAGCGCGTCGAGCGCGGCCACGTTGCCCGAGCCCTCCCAGATGGACTGCAGCGGTGCCTCCCGGTACAGCCGCGGCATCCCGGACTCCTCGACGTAGCCGTTGCCGCCCAGGCACTCCAGCGCCTCCGCCGCGTGGGCGGGCGCGCGCTTGCACACCCAGTACTTGGTCGCGGCGAGGGCCAGGCGGCGGAACGCCGCCTCCTGCGCGTCGCCGCGGGCGGCCCGGTCGGTCGCCCCGGCCAGCCGGAACGCCGCCATCGTCGTCGCCTCCGACTCGATCGCCAGGTCGGCAAGCACGCCGGCCATCAGCGGCTGATCGGCCAGCCGCCGGCCGAACGCCGTCCGGTGCCCGGCATGGTGCGCGGCGAGCGTGACGGCGGCGCGCATTCCGGTTGCCGTGCCGAGCACGCAGTCCAGCCGGGTGACGTTCACCATCTCGATAATCGTGCGGACCCCGCGGCCCTCCTCGCCGACCAGCCAGGCCATCGCGGCGTCGTACTCGACCTCCGCGGAGGCGTTGGAGCGGTTGCCGAGCTTGTCCTTCAGGCGCTGCAGGCGCATCGCGTTCCTGGTGCCGTCCGGCAGTACCCGGGGCAGCAGGAAGCACGACAGCCCGCCTGGGGCCTGCGCCAGCACCATGAACAGGTCGCCCATCGGCGCCGAGGTGAACCACTTGTGCCCGGTCAGCAGGTAGCCGCCGTCACCGGCGGGAACGGCCCTGGTGGTATTGGCCCTGACGTCGGATCCGCCCTGCTTCTCGGTCATCGACATGCCCGCGAGCAGGCCAGCCTTGGTACCGGGCGGCCGCAGGCCGAAGTCGTATTCCCGCGCGGCGAGCAGCGGCTCGTACCGCCCGGCGAGGCCGGGGGAGTGCCGCAGCGCGGGCACCACGGCGTAGGTCATCGAGACCGGGCAGCAGTGCCCGGCGTCGGTCGCGCCCCAGACATAGAAGCC
>JBOHCG010000608.1:0-4873 GCA_050698735.1 Streptosporangiaceae bacterium
GTGGTCAAGGGGGCCGTGGTCAAGGGGGCCGTGGTCAAGGGGGCCGTGGTCAAGGGGGCCGTGGTCAAGGGGGCCGTGGTCAAGGGGGCCGTGGTCAAGGGGGCCGTGGTCAAGGGGGCTGCGCAGGTCAGGGGCTCTCAGGTACCGTCCAGCGTCTCGAGCTGGCCGAGCGCCTGGCCGTAGGCCTGCGAGATCAGCTTGATGACGTTGCCGTGGGCGCCGAGCGGCGCGGCGCACTTGGCGCCTACGGCCGCCGCCGCGGTCTCGATGGCCGCCGGGTCGACCTCCGGCCCGACCACGCACGGGGCGATGGCGATCCTGGTCACGCCCATCGCCTCGAGCCGGGCCGCCGCGTCCTCGATCGTGGGGGTGCCGCCGTCGAGCGATGCGGCGAAGACGGGCAGCGCCAGCCGGGCCGCGAGCAGGATGGCGGTCACGTTGGCGAAGCCGACCGCCTCCTCACCGCCGACGGTCGCCACGATGATGCCGTCGGCGGACGTGGTGATGCTGAACATGCGCACCCGGTCGGCCCGGGCGAGCCCGGCGTCGGCGAGCTTGATGTGCAGGGCCTCGGCCAGCAGCGCGTTGGTGTTGAACACCTCGGCGATGCTCGCGTTGGCATCGCTGGCCCCGATGGCTTCCCGCAGCACGCGGACCGTCGCCGGGTGCGGCGTGACCAGCTGCGGGACCACGATCGCGCACAGCGCGCCGGCCGGGCGCCTGGCCGCCGCGTCGTCGAGCACCGCCCTGATCCCGCACGGGTCGCCGCGGCCGCCGTGATCGATCCGTGCCGTGCGCACGTCGAGCGCGAGGTTGTCGACCCGGAGCACGGTGGCGATCTCGGCGGTGGCGCCGGACAGGCTATCCTCGCCCGCGCTGGGCACCGCCAGGATGAGCGCCGGGGCACCCTCGGGCAGGCTGGCGGGTACCGCCCGCCGGTGGCGGCCGCCCGGCTGTATCAGCCGCGCGGTGGGCGTCCGGACCGGGAATCCGCTCGCGGACTGCCGAATTGGCGGTGCCGACACCTCGGTGCCCGGCCGCCGCGCGGGCAGCCCGGTGTCGGAATCGCGAACGTCGGTCACACAAGGGAAGCGTAGTCGCCAATGATCAACAATATGTGAAAATCAACAAAATCCGGATATACGGCCCAATGGTGGCTCGCATCGTTTTTGGCCCCTCAGAACCGGAGTTCTCGGCAGGTGCGAACGGGCCCGCTCGCCAGCGGAAGTTACTAGCGGGTAGCATAGGGGTACTGGACCCCTGAACGGGCGGACGCCGGGAGGCGGAGCAGCAGATGAGCCACTACAAGAGCAACCTGCGGGACATCGAGTTCAACCTCTTCGAGGTGCTGCGGCGGCAGGACCTGCTGGGCGCCGAGCCGTATACCGAACTGGACGAGGAGACCGCCCGCGGCATCCTCGGCGAGCTCGACCGGATGGCGACCGGACCGATGGCCGAGTCGTTTGCCGACGCCGACCGGAACCCGCCGGAATTCGACCGGGCCACCGCCTCGGTGCGGGTGCCCGAGTCGCTGCGCAAGTCGTTCCGTGTCTATATGGACGCCGAGTGGTACCGGCTGTCGCTGCCCACAGAACTCGGCGGGACGCCGGCCCCGCGGACGCTCAACTGGGCGCTGGCCGAACTGATCCTGGGCTCCAACCCGGCGATCTGGATGTACTCCAGCGGCCACACGATGGGGCGGGTGCTGTGGGAGCTCGGCACGCCGGACCAGAAGCGGTTCGCCGACCTGGCCATCCAGCGCGAATGGGCAGCCACCATGGTGCTGACCGAGCCTGACGCGGGATCCGACGTCGGGGCCGGGCGCACCAAGGCCATACAGCAGCCCGACGGCAGCTGGCACATCGAGGGCGTCAAGCGGTTCATCACCAGCGGCGAGCACGACCTGGCGGAGAACATCTTCCACCTGGTGCTCGCCAGGCCGGAGGGCGCCGGGCCCGGCACCAAGGGCCTGTCGATGTTCCTGGTGCCCAAGTTCCTCGTCAACGACGACGGCACGCTCGGCGAGCGCAACGGCGTCTACGCCACCAACGTCGAGCACAAGATGGGGCTGAAGGCCTCCGCCACCTGCGAGCTGACCTTTGGCGCAGTGCAATCAGGGGGTCGCCCCGCGGTCGGCACGCTGGTCGGCGGCGTGCACGACGGCATCAGGCAGATGTTCAAGATCATCGAGGACGCGCGGATGATGGTGGGCACGAAGGCCATCGCCACCTTGTCCACCGGGTACCTGAACGCACTGGACTACGCGCGCAGCCGGGTGCAGGGCGCCGACCTCACCCAGATGACTGACAAGGCGGCGCCGCGGGTGACGATCATCCACCACCCCGACGTCCGGCGCATGCTGATGCTGCAGAAGGCGTACGCCGAGGGCATGCGCGCGCTGGTCATGTACACCGCCGCGCTGCAGGACACGATCCAGGTCGCCGCCGCCCACGGCCAGGACGACGAGGTCACGGCCCAGCTGAACGACCTGCTGCTGCCGGTCGTCAAGGGCGTCGGCTCGGAGCGCTCGTACGAGATGCTCACGCTGTCCCTGCAGATCCTCGGCGGGTCCGGGTTCCTCCAGGACTACCCGATCGAGCAGTACATCAGGGACGCCAAGATCGACAGCCTGTACGAGGGCACCACCGGGATCCAGGGCCAGGACCTGTTCTTCCGCAAGATCGTCAGGGACCGCGGCCAGGCGTTCGGCACGCTGCTCGGCCGGGTCAAGGACTTCGCCGCGAGGCAGGCTGACGACGAGGCCGGGACCGGCCTGAAGGCGGAGCGCGCCGCGCTAGCCGAGGCGGCCGCGCAGGTCGAGGTCATGACGGCCGCCATGACCGGCTTCCTGATCTCCTCCGCCGAGCAGCCCGCCGAGATCTACAGGGTCGGCCTGAACACCACCAGGCTGCTGATGGCGCTCGGCGACCTGGTGATCGGCTGGATGCTGCTGACCCACGCCGAGATCGCCCTGCGAAGGCTGGGCGAGCTCGCGCCGGACGCGCCGGACCGCGACTTCTACCTGGGCAAGGTGGCCGCGGCCCGGTTCTTCGCCGCCACCGTGCTACCCAGGCTCGCCGTCGAGCGCGCGATCGCCGAGCAGACCACCCTGGACCTGATGAACCTCCCCGAGTCCGCCTTCTGACCGCTGGGCCGTTTCATGATCATGGGTTGAATTGGGGAAATATAGCCCAAAACTAGCCATGATCATGAAGGACACCCGAAATGTCTCAATGTGAAGTTGAGGCATAGCTGGGCATGAGGGAGCTGACGTCGCGCGGTGGGCCGGTCGCGGGTCAGTACTCGTACTGGACGGCGGCGCGCTGGGCGATGATCGGGCGGATGAACTCCGCGATGATCGCCCGGTGCTCCGGGTGGTCCCGGTAGGCCAGGTAGCCGTCGGCGTCATCGAAGTCGGCGGCCACCGCGAACTCGAAGTTGCCCTCGTTCAGGCCCAGGTCATGCCCGAGCCGATAGGCCCGCAGCGAGGGCACGATCGCGGGCAGCCGGCTCAACTCGGTCGCGACGCGCTCCTTCTGCTCCTGCGTGGCCTCGGCGGTCCAGGTGAACATCACCACGTGCCTGATCATGCGTCGAACCCTATCAACACGGGCGCTATCTCAGCTCCAGGCCAGCATCCGTACCGGGTCCGCCAGCATCGCGCCGACGTCGCGCAGCACCGCGGAGCCTAGCTCGCCGTCCACGATGCGATGGTCGAAGGACAGCGAGAGGGTGCAGGCAGCGCGCACCGCGAGCTGTCCGTCCACCACCCATGGCACGTCCCTGACCTGGCCGAACGCCAGGATTGCCGCCTCGCCAGGGGTGAGGATCGGGGTGCCGCCGTCCACCCCGAACACGCCCACGTTGGTGATCGTGATCGTGCCGCCGGACAGGTCGGCCGGGGTGGCCTTGCCAGAGCGGGCCGTCTCGGCCAGGTCCTGCAGCCCGCGCGCCAATTCGGGCAGGGCCAGCAGCCCGGCGTTCTTGACGTTCGGCACCAGCAGGCCGCGGTCGGAGGCGACCGCGATGCCGAGGTTCACGTATCCCTTGACCACGATCTCCTGGGCGGCCTCGTCCCACGACGAGTTGATCAGCGGGTGCCTGCCCACCGCGACGATCAGCGCCCGCGCCACGAACAGCAGCGGCGAGACCCTGAGGCCGGAGAATTCGGGCAGGTCGCGTACGCGGCGCAGGGCCGCCATCGTCTCGGTGACGTCGACCTGGAGGAACTCGGTGACGTGCGGCGCGGTGAACGCGCTTGCCACCATCGCCGCGGCCATGTGCTTGCGGACGCCCCTGACAGGGATGCGCTCCTCGCCGCCCCGGCTGGGCGCCGCCGCCGACGTGGCCGCCCCGGATCCGTTCCCGTAAACAATTTCAGCCGAACGAGCCGTGGTATCACTGGCAGCTCTATGCACGTCGTCCCGGGTGATAGAACCATCGGGCCCGCTGCCCGTCAGCTCGGCAAGGCTGATGCCCAGGTCCTTGGCCAGCTTGCGGACCGGCGGCTTGGCCAGCGCCCGGACCACCGGCCCGGCCGTGGTGCCCGGTTCGGTCGGCGCGTTCCTTGTGCCCGGAATAGTCGGCGGCTGCGCTGGGGTGGTCGTCCTGCCCGGCGCGGTCGCCTCGGTCGGCAGCCGCAGCGGTTCGGCGGGGATCGCCGGGAGGGTGGGCACCTCGGCCGTCTCCGGCCTGGTGGCCGTGACCTTGCGCGCCCGGCGGGTGGTGGCGGAGGCCTTGACGCCGTAGCCGACCAGGACCGCCTGACGCTGGGGCTGGTCACGCTGGGGCTGGTCACGCTGGGGCTGGTCACGCTGGGGCTGGTCACGCTGGGGCTGGTCACGCTGGGGCTGGTCACGCTGGGGCTGGTCAC
>JBOHCG010000609.1:0-4872 GCA_050698735.1 Streptosporangiaceae bacterium
GGCTACAGCCCGAGGACCCGCCCCGCGTTTGCATGGAAGACCAGGTCCAGCACGGACTGGTCGTAGCCGAGCTCGTCCCACTCCCGCAGGATCCGCTCGTACGGCAGGCTCGGGTAGTCGCTGCCGAACATGATCTTCTCCCGCAGCCGTCCCCTGATGTCGGTGCGCAGCGACGGCGGAAATTACTTCGGCGCCCAGCCGGACATTTCCCAGTACACGTTGCCCTTGTGCGGCGCCACCGCGGTCATCTCGTCCGTCCACGGCCAGCCGGGGTGCGCCGCGATGATGGTCAGCGACGGGAAGCGGGCGGCCAGGTTGTCGACCGAGAGCGGCCTGGCGTGCTCCAGCCTGGCGCCCATCCCGCCGGGCATCCCCGCGCCCATCCCGGTCGTCCCCATCCACCAGCGCCACCCGGCCGGAGAACTTGCCCAGCGCCTCGGTGAACCCGTCGAAAAGCGGCCGGTCCAGCCAGTACCCCCGCTGGCGATACCTGGCCGCGAACTCGGCCGGGAACGGCGTCACCCCGTCGAGCATGCCAGGCGCTCCTTACCTCGTGGTCCTGATGGAGCCCGCACGCAGGGCGGACAGCACCGCGGCGAGCACCATGAACCCCATCAGCGCGTAGAACGCGGCGTGCAGGCCGGAGGTGAATGCGGCGGCGAGCGCGCCGTGCAGCGAGGTGCTGCCCACGAAGACGGCGAAGGCGAGGCCGCGGGAGATCGACCGGGAGGCGATCAGGATCGCCACCGCGAACGAGAACACCATGCCGATGTTGGCGAACGTGCGCAGCATGCCGGATGCGATGCCGAACGCCTCCGGCGGGGCCGCCTTCATGACCGCCGAGCTGTTCGCGGGGAAGAAGAAGCTGGCCCCGATGCCGTTGATGACGCTGGCAAGCACGACCACCCACAGCCCGGTGCTCACGCCGAGTTGGGCGTAGATGGCCAGGCCGCCCACCTGGATGGCCAGCCCCGCGGTGGCGGGCAGCACCGGGCCGCGCCGGTCCGAGAGCCGCCCCGCGTACGGGCCGACCACGGAACCGAGCACGTACCCGGGGACGAGCAGCAGCGAGGCGTGGATCGGGGAAAGCCCGCGCGGCCCCTGCAGGTACATGATGACGAGGAAGAGCACGGCGAACGCGGCCAGGCCCTGGAACAGCGAGGCGAGCAGCGAGGCCGTCATCGTCGGTACGCGGAAGATCGACAGCGGCAGCATCGGCTCGGGCTGCCGCCGCTCGATGAAGCCGAAGGCCACGATGAGCGCGATCCCGCCGATGAGGTAGCCGGTCACCACGGCGTCAAGCGCGGTGGTGGCCAGCCTGGTCATCGCCCACAGCACGCCGAACAGGCCGAGGCCAAGGCAGACCATGCCGGGCAGGTCGAGCCGCCGCCGCTTCCGCTCGGCCCGGTCGTGCAGCACCCGCAGCGCGAGCGTCAGCGCGGCCACGCCGACCGGCACGTTGATCCAGAACACCCAGCGCCACGATATATAGGTCACGATCAGGCCGCCGAGCACGATGCCGATGACCGCCCCCATCGTCCAGCCGACCGAGGTGTACCCGTAGGCCCGTCCGCGGCGCTCCCTCGGGTACAGGTCGGCGATCACCGCGCCGCTGTTGGCCGTGATGAACGCCCCGCCCACCCCCTGGACGATGCGGAACACGATGATCGAGGCCTCGTTCCAGGCCAGCGCGCAGGCCAGCGAGCCGAGCACGAAGACGACGAACCCCATCTCGTACATCCGCACCCGGCCGAACATGTCGCCGAGCCGGCCGACCTGGGTGGCGAGCAGCGTGATGACGAGCAGGAAGCTGATGATCACCCAGACCACCGCGGAAAGGGCGACGTGCAGGCTGCGCTGGATCTCCGGCAGCGCCAGCACCACGATCGTGGTGTCCACGGCGGTCATCAGCACGCCTGTCATGATGACGGCCATCGCAAGGCCGGTCCGCTGCGGCGCGTCGGCCTGCGTAGATGGCTGGGTTACCCCGGGGACAGACACCCGGCTAGCTTAACCCAACACGGTTATCCGGCCGCTTGCGTCAGGACTAGGCTTGATAATGGCACTTCCGGGCAAAGGGGGCTGTCATTGGCGAGGGATGAGTCCTCGATCGGCTGCGTCGGCGTGCTCACCGTGGGCACCAGGGGAGACGACGGGCCCGGCGAGGTGCTCATCAAGATCCGCGGCGGTTCTGAGGCCTTCCTGGCCTGGTCGGACAGTCCGCTGCCCAAGGGGGCGACCGTCCTTGTCGTCGAATCGCGCGGCGAGCGGGCGGTCGACGTCATCGAGTGGGAGGACGTGCTCGGCGACAGCCCGCGCATTCCCGGCTTAACGTGAGTTCCAGGCTTAGGAGATGAACGATGTTCGGTTATCGTGTTCCAGCGCCCGACGAGGCCATGCTGATTTCCGGCGGGAAGTACGGGATGAAGGGCTCGCCATTCCGCGTGGTGATCGGCCATGGCGCCTTCGTCACGCCCGTTACCCGCAAGGTTCGCTATCTCACCCTGTCCATGCAGGAGGCCGAGGTCGCGGAGCAGTGCGTGACCCATCAGGGCATCTCGCTGAACGTGCGCGCGGTGATCGCTTTCAAGGTTGGCAACGACGAGGAGTCCATCGTCAACGCCGGCCAGCGGTTCCTCTCCGACCAGGACCAGATGTCGGTGCTGACCGGGCGGATCTTCGCCGGCCACCTGCGCTCGATCATCGGCTCGATGACGGTCGAGGAGATCGTCACCGAGCGGCAGAAGCTGGCTACCGAGGTCCTTGACGGGTCCAAGGCCGAGATGGCCACCATCGGCCTGATCGTGGACTCGCTGCAGATCCAGTCGATCGACGACATGGGCGCCGGGTACATCGCCGCGATGGCCGCGCCGAACAACGCCGCCATCCAGCGGCAGGCCAAGATCGCGCAGGCGGCGGCGGACCAGGCGTCGGCGGAGGCGCAGCAGGCGTCGGCGCGCAAGCAGGCGGAGTTCGCCAGGGAGACCTCGGTCGTGCAGGCACAGTACAAGGCCGAGATAGACAAGGCGCAGGCGGAGGCCGCCCAGGCGGGCCCGCTGGCGCAGGCAAGCGCTCAGCTTGCGGTGATCAACGCCCAGGCCGAGCTGGCCAGGCAGCAGGCCCAGCTGCGACAGCAGCAGCTGGTCTCCGAGGTGGTCAGGCCCGCCGAGGCGGAGGCCGAGCGGATCCAGATCCTCGCCAAGGCCGACGCCGAGCGCACCCGCATCCAGGCCGAGGCTGCGGCGTCCAACAACCGCGTCGCCCTCGACCAGTTGCTGATCAACCAGCTGCCGCTGATCGTCAAGGAGGCGGCGGCCGGGCTGGCCGGGGCGAACGTCAGCGTGCTCAACGGCGCCGACGGCCTCGGCGAGATCGCCGCCGGTCTTGTCAGCCAGGGCCTGACCATCCTGGACTCGGTACGCAAGGGCATGCCCGGCCAGGTCGCGGCCGGCCGCCAGCTCCCGCCCGAGGGGTCCAATGGGAGCGCGAGCAGCTAAAACGCAAAACTGGCGATTTTCTGACGTCGCTGCCAAGTCGCTTCCAGCGCGGCCAACTCATAATTAGGCTCGCAGTCGTGACCGCGACGTCTACCGCCCTGCCCGACTCGCCTGCCGCACCGGCCGGCGAGCCCGCAAGGCCGTCAAGCGACCGCCGCACGCTGACGCTCGCCGCCCTGTACTATCTGCTGGCGGCGGTGGCGGTCACGCTGTGGCTCTGGCGCGACCCGGCGTCGCGGACGGTGGCGGGCAACCCGAACGACACCGATCAGTTCGCCTGGTTCTTCCGCTACGACGCCACCGCGATCGCGCACTTCCATCTGCCCGCGCTGGTCACGACCGCGATGAACGCCCCGCAGGGCGTGAACGTCATGTGGAACACGTTCATGCTGCTGCCCGGGGTGCTGCTGGCCCCGGTGACGTTGCTGTTCGGCCCGCAGACCAGCCTCACCGTGCTGATGACGGCCGGCTTCGCCGGCTCCGCGCTGGCCATGTTCTACGTGCTGCGCCGCTGGGGCGTGAGCGTGGCGGGCGCGGCGATCGGCGGCGCGGTCTACGGCTTCTCGCCTGCCATGGTGCATTCCGCCATCGGCCACTACGACCTGCAGTTCGCCGCGGGGCCGCCGCTGATCGTAGACGCGGGGCTGAGGCTGGTCACCGGCCGGGCCCGCCCGGTTCGCGGCGGTGCCTGGCTCGGCGTGCTGGTCGCCGTCCAGCTGCTGATCAGCGAGGAGCTCCTGTTCAGCGCCGCGGCGGCAGGCGGCATCATCGTGCTCGTGCTCGCCGCCAGCCGCCCGCGGGCGGTGTGGCGCGCCATCAAGCCCGTGGCCGGCGGCCTCGGCGTGGCGGCCTGCGTCACGGCCGTGATCGCCGGATACCCGCTCGGAGTTCAGTTCTTCGGCCCGCTGTACCAGTCAGGCAGCCCGTTCACCACGGACTTCTTCAAGAACGACCTGTCGTCGTTCGTCGTCCCCTCCTCGTTCATGCTCTTTCATACCGGCGGCAGCGCCGCCGAGGCGGCGAAGTACCAGGGCAACCTGCCGGAGTATCTGGGCTATCTGGGCTGGCCGCTGCTGATCGTGCTGGTCCTCGCGATGATCGCGTTCTGGCGGCGGCTGCCTGTCCGCGCGACCGCGATCGCGGCCCTGGTCCTCTCGGTGTTCTCGCTCGGCGGCACGCTGCTGGCCAGCGGGCACGAGCACGCCTGGCTCAAGCTCCCCTGGTACTGGCTGCAGAGCCTGCCCGTCCTCAGCGCGGCCCTGCCGGACCGGTTTTCCCTGGTGGCGGATGGCGCGGCCGCGGCGCTGCTCGCGCTGGCCGTCGACGCGGCCGTGCCCGCCCTCGCCGCCTACGCGGCCCGCCACCGGTCCCGGCT
>JBOHCG010000610.1:0-4858 GCA_050698735.1 Streptosporangiaceae bacterium
CCATCGCCTGGCACCTGCTCGAGGAGCTCAAGCCCAAGGTCCCGCACAGCAGGATGGTCTTCCACGAGATCACCCCCGAGGCGATCGCCCGCGCCATCGCCAACCCCCGTCAGGTAGACGAAGGCCTGGTGGACGCCTACCAGGCGCGGCGGGTGCTTGACCGGCTCTACGGCTACGAGGTTTCGCCCGTGCTGTGGAAGAAGGTCATGCCCAAGCTGTCCGCCGGGCGCGTGCAGTCGGTGGCGACCCGGCTGGTCGTGGACCGGGAGCGCGAGCGGATCGCCTTCCGCGCGGCCAGCTACTCCGACCTCGAGGCCGAGTTCGCGACAAGGGTGGGCTCGCGGGATACGAGTAGAGAACACGGCCGCAAGGACGCGGACGAGCCCACCACCTTCACCGCCAGCCTGGTCGGCGTCGACGGCCGCCGGGTGGCCCAGGGCCGCGACTTCGCCCCCACCGGCGAACTCCGCGCCAAGGACGTCCTGCACCTCGACGCCGCCGCCGCGGCCGCCCTGGCGCAGCGCCTCCAGGCGGCCAGCTTCGGTGTGTCCAGCGTGGAGCGCAAGCCGTACAAGCGCTCGCCTTACGCCCCGTTCCGCACCACCACCCTGCAGCAGGAGGCCTCCCGCAAGCTGGGCTTCTCGGCCAAGCACACGATGTCCGTGGCGCAGCGGCTGTACGAGAACGGCTACATCACCTATATGCGCACAGACTCGGTGACGCTGTCCCAGACCGCGATCAACGCGGCCCGCAAGCAGGCCGCCGAGCTCTACGGAAGCAATTACGTCCCCGACGCCCCGCGCGTGTACGCCAGCAAGGTCAAGAACGCGCAGGAGGCGCACGAGGCCATCCGCCCGGCCGGGGACAGCTTCCGTACCCCGGCACAGGTCGCCAGGGACCGCCTGTCCTCCGACGAACGGCGCCTGTACGAGCTGATCTGGCAGCGCACCGTCGCCTCGCAGATGAAGGACGCCACCGGCGAGTCCGTGTCGGTCCGGGTGGCGGGCACCTCGACCGCCAGCGAGCGCGCCGAGTTCGGCGCGACCGGCAAGGTCATCAGCTTCTACGGCTTCCTCAAGGCCTACGTCGAGGACGTCGAGGACCCCAACGTCGACCGCGACGACCGGGAACGCCGCCTGCCTGTCCTGGCCGAAGCCGACCCGCTCGACGTGCTCCGGCTGGCCCCGGCCGAGCACGCCACCAGGCCGCCGGCTCGCTACACCGAGGCGTCGCTGGTCAAGGAGCTGGAAGACAGGGAGATCGGGCGACCCTCCACCTACGCCTCGATCATCGGCACGATCCTGGACCGCGGCTACGTGTTCAAGAAGGGCACCGCCCTGGTTCCCTCGTTCCTGGCCTTCGCCGTCGTCACCCTGCTCGAGCGGCATTTCGGCCAGCTGGTCGACTACGAGTTCACCGCGCGCATGGAAGACGCCCTGGACGCGATCTCCCGCGGCGAGACCGAGCGGGTGCCCTGGCTGCGCCGGTTCTATTTCGGCGCTGACGGCGACGCCGACAATGAACTGGGCCTTAAGTCCCTGGTCAGCGACATCGGCGACATCGACGCCCGGGACGTGAGCTCGATCCCGCTGGCCGGCACCGACATCGTGGTCAGGGTCGGCAGATACGGCCCCTACCTGGAACGCGACGGCCAGCGGGTCAACGTGCCCGAGGATCTCGCCCCGGATGAACTGACCGAAGAAAAAGCAGAAGAACTTTTCAATCAGCCGAACGGTGACGTGGTGCTCGGCACCGACCCTGACACCGGCCGGGTGGTGGTAGCGAAGGCCGGGCGGTTCGGGCCTTACGTGACCGAGCAACTCGGCGAGACTCTGCCAGCTTCATCTGGGCCCGCCTCGGCCAAGCCGCGCACCTCGTCGCTGCTGAAGTCCATGTCGCTGGACAGCGTCACCCTGGATGACGCGCTGCGGTTGCTGAGCCTGCCGAGGGCGCTCGGCGAGCTGGATGGCGAGCAGGTCACCGCGCAGAACGGCAGGTACGGGCCGTACGTGAAGAAGGGCTCGGACAGCCGGTCGCTGGAGTCGGAGGGCCAGCTGTTCACCCTTACCCTCGCCGAGGCCAAGGAGATGTTCGCCCAGCCCAAGCCGCGCGGCCGCGGCGCCGGGGCGGCGACGCCGCCGCTGCGGGAACTCGGCGGGGACCCCGCGACCGGCAAGCCGATGGTGATCAAGGACGGCAGGTTCGGCCCCTACGTGACCGACGGGGAGACCAACGCGTCGCTGCGCAAGGGCGACGAGGTGGCCTCGATCACCGTGCAGCGCGCGGCCGAGCTTCTCGCCGATCGCCGGGCCGCGCCGCCCGCCGCCCGGCGGCGCACTAGCACCACCCGAGCTGGGACGACAAAGAAGAAGGGCGCCACAACTCCCCGTTCGGCATCAAAAAGATCTTGATCTCCAGATGCCGACCGACGCTTGCAGTCGCAAGCGGGCTTAAAATTACGATCGAGGGCTGGCCCCGTATGGGGTCGGCTGTGCCGATACGCTTTACGCCGTGAACTTTCGCCCCGCCGCTAACCAAAGCGGAGCCGCCAAGGGGGATCCCAAGGGCGACACCGCGCGGCATCATCATGCCCATGGGCAGGGCGTACTGTCGATCAAGCCATTCCGCAGGCTATGGATCGCGCTGTCGCTTTCCAGCCTGGGCGACTGGCTGAGCATCTTCGCGCTGCTCGCGCTGGCGGCGCAGCTCACGGAGAAACACACGCACGGCCAGTCGATCACCGAGGCCGCGGCCTCGCAGACGACGGCCATCGGCGGGGTCTGGGTCGCGACCCTGCTGCCCGCGCTGCTGCTCGGCCCGCTGGCCGGGGCGATCGCCGACCGGCTGGACCGGCGCCGCACGATGATCATCGGGGACGTGCTGCGCGGCCTGCTGTTCATCTCCATCCCCCTGTTCCCGAACCTGACCTGGGTGTACGCCGCGAAGTTCCTGGCCGGGATCGCCTCGCTGTTCTGGAACCCGGCGACCGCGGCCTCGATGCCCAACCTGGTGCCGAAGGACAAGCTGGAGCGCGCCAACCAGTTCAGCCTGCTCGGCACCTACGGCACCGCGCCGCTCGCGGCCGGCCTGTTCAGCGTGCTCTCCCTGGTCAGCCAGGCGCTCAGCCATGTGCTCCCGTTCCTGCGGACCGACCCGGTCTCGCTCGCCCTGTACATCAACGCCGCGTCGTACTTCATCTCCGCGATCACCGTCTACTTCCTGCGCGAGATCCCCAAGAGGCACGCGAGCGGGAAGATCTCCGTGCCGTCGACCGCCAAGTCCATCTGGGAGGGCTGGCGGTTCATCAGCGCGACCCCGGTGGTGCGCGGCCTGGTGGTCGGCATGATCGGCGCGTTCTGCGCGGCCGGCGTGGTCGTCGGGCTCGCCTACCCCTACATCAAGTTCACGCTGAAGGGCGGCAACGCCGGGTTCGGGCTGGTCTTCGCCGCGATCTTCGTCGGCATCGCGCTCGGCATGCTGGTCGGCCCGCGCCTGTTCGGCGACCTCAGCCTGCGGCGGCTGTTCGGGGTCACGATCACCGCCGCGGCCGTGCCGCTCGCGCTGATCGGCCTGGTGCCGAACCTCATCATGATCACGGTGTTCGTCGTCGTGCTCGGCGCGCTGTCCGGCATCGCCTACGCGACCGGGTTCACGATCGTGGGGCTCGAGGTCGACGATGACACCCGCGGCCGGGTCTTCGCCTTCTTCCAGTCCTCGATCCAGGTCATCCTGCTCGCGGTCATCGCCGCCGTGGGCTTCCTTTCCGCCGCGCTGACCAAGCTGATCGGCGGTGTCACCGGATCGGGTGACGTCAAGTTCGCGCACGTCGTCTACACCTCGGTCGGGCAGAACGTGGTCATCCTGCTCGCCGCGGTCGTCGCCGCGGTGCTCGGGGTGACCTCCTACCGGCAGATGGACGACCGCAAGGGGGTGCCGCTGCGGGAGGACCTGCTGTCCGCCGTCCGCGGCGTGCCGTTCGCCCCGGCGCCCGAGGTGGTGCACGTCAACGGGCATACGCCGCCCGCGCCGCCGCCGACCGGGCGGCTGATCGCGTTCGAGGGCGGCGAGGGCTCGGGCAAGACCACGCAGGCCAGGCTGGTCTCGATCTGGCTGCGCGAGCTCGGCTACGACGTGGTGACCACGCACGAGCCCGGCGCCACCAAGGTCGGCATGCGGCTGCGGGCACTGCTGCTCGACACCGCGCACGCCGGCATGTCACCGCACGCGGAGGCGCTGATGTACGCGGCCGACCGGGCCGAGCACGTCGCCTCGGTGATCGCCCCGGCCCTGGACCGGGGTGCGATCGTCATCACCGACAGGTACGTCGACTCCTCGCTCGCCTACCAGGGCGCGGGCCGCAGGCTGGCGGTACAGGACATCGCCGCCTTCAACTGGTGGGCGACCGGCGGGCGCACCCCCGACCTCACCATCCTGCTGGACATGGATCCGGTGGCTGGGCTGCGGCGCAGGGTGCGTTCGGCGGACCGGCTGGAGGCCGAGCCCGCGGAGTTCCACCACCGGGTCCGTGCCGGGTTCCGCGCGCTCGCCTCGGCGGAGCCGGAGCGCTACCTGGTGCTGGACGCGGACCGCCCGCCGGCCGAGATCACCATCCAGATCGAGGACCGGATCCGCGGCATGCTGCCCGACCCGGTGCCGGCCGTCGCCGAGGCTTCTACCAGCACCTTCCCCGCGATCACGGAAGAGATCCGGTGAGCGGCGTCTTCGACGACCTCGCCGGGCAGGACGCGGTCGTGGCCCAGCTATCGAAGGCTTCAGCTGCCGCGGCGGCCCAGGGGCCAGGGGGGTACGGGGGGGCGGGTAGCCCCCCCGTGATCGGGGGGCCAGGGGGGTACGGGGG
>JBOHCG010000611.1:0-4858 GCA_050698735.1 Streptosporangiaceae bacterium
CCAGACCTCGAGGAACCGGTCCTCGTCGGCCTCGGGGCCGCCATCGCGGCCGTAGCCGGGACCGCGGTCGTAGTAGATCTCCGAGCACGGGCCGCCGGGGCCTGGCACGCCCATGTGCCAGTAGTTGTCCGCAAGCCCGCGGGACTGGATCCGGCTTTCCGGCAGGCCGATCTGGTCCCGCCAGATCGCGTGCGCCTCCTCGTCGCCGTACAGGATCGTGGCCCACAGCTTGTCCTCGGGGAAGCCGAACCCGCCGTCCGCCTCGGACCTGGTCAGCAGCTCCCAGGCGTAGGTGATCGCCCCCTCCTTGAAGTAATCGCCGAACGACCAGTTGCCCAGCATCTGGAAGAACGTCGCGTGCCTGGTGGTCTTCCCGACCTCTTCGATGTCCAGCGTCCGCACGCACTTCTGCACGTCCGCCACCCGGCGGTGCGGCGGCGTCCGCTGGCCGAGCAGGTACGGCTTGAACGGCTGCATGCCCGCGATGACGAAGAGCACCGTGGGATCGTCGGCGACCAGGGAGGCCGAGGGCACGATGGCGTGTCCTTGCTGCTCGAAATAGGCAAGGAAGCGGCGGGCGATCTCTGCCGACTCCATCAGCGGCCATCCTCTGGTTGTGCGTCGTGGTCGTGGTCAGTCATGAGGGTAGAGCCTGCGGGCGCGGAATGCCGAGCCATATAAAGCTCCATGCCTTCTCGCACGTCGCGCGAGAACCGCACGGTCTGCCTGGCCACGCCCACCGCCTCCAGGAGGGCCGACCGGCGGCGGCGGGCCGTGAGGCTTGCTCTTGCTCGGGCGCCTGAGGTGGGCGGGGCGACCGCGCTTGCCGGGGCGCCGCGGGTTAGCCTGTTGGACAGCCTGCGGCCGACAGCGGAGGCCCGACGGTAGCCGTAGATGCCCGTCACGGCGCCGGCCGTGAGCCAGAAGCCCCTGCGGATCATCTCGGCGCCCCCTTGCCGGTCAGCTCGCCGCGCTTGACCACGTGGCCTTTCAGCGTGTTCTCGCCGAGTGCGCTGCGGCTGCCGGGTGCGCTGCGGCTGCCAGGTCCGCCGCGGCGCAGGGCCACGGCGTGGCGGACGCCGTAGGCCAGGGCGGCGGCGCGGCCGACCGGGCCGCCCGCCAGCGCGCGCCCGAGTCCGGCTAGCGCGGTGACCTGCCCGGCGAGTTCGGCAACGCCGGCACCGAGCTCGTCCATGCTGGCCGTGACCGACGCGGTGCGGTTGAGCTGCTGGTCGGCCCGGTCAACGGCAGCCTGTGCCCCGTCGACGGCCACCTGCGCGCGCTGCAGCAGCACGTCGCCGCGCTCACGCAGGTCCGCCATCAGCTTGCTGCTCTCCGACATCAGCCGCCCCAGGCGGAAGAGGACGAATACGCCGACGCAGACCAGCAGCGCCCAGAACACGGCGGCGATCAGCGCGGCCAGCGGTAGCGCGCTCATTCCGGCGCCGCGTTCCGTGTCATGGCTCCTCCTTCTGGTCCTTGGCCTTGGGTCCCTGTCCCTGCCTGAGAATGGCCCGGATCCGCTCGGCGCGTTCGGCGATCCGGGCCTCGAGGCCGTGCCCGGACGGCTCGTAATAGGTGCGGTCCGCCACCGAGTCCGGAGCGTAGCGCTGCGCGACGACGCCCTCATCGAAGTCATGCGGGTACAGGTAGCCATCACCGTGGCCGACCTTGCCTGCCCCAGGATAGTGCGCATCGCGCAGGTGCGTGGGCACTGCGCCAACCAGGCCCGCGCGCACGTCGGCACCGGCCGCGCTGATCGCCTTGATGACCGCGTTGGACTTGGGCGCCATGGAGATGTGGATTACCGCCTGGGCGAGGTTGATCCTGGCCTCGGGCAGCCCGACGAACTCGACCGCCTGCGCCGCGGCGACGGCGGTCTGCAGCGCGGTGGGATCGGCCATCCCCACGTCCTCGCTTGCGTGCACGATCAGCCGCCTGGCGATGAACCGCGGGTCCTCGCCGGCCTCGATCATTCGCGCCAGGTAGTGAAGCGCCGCATCCACGTCGCTGCCCCGCATGGACTTGATGAACGCGCTGATCACGTCGTAGTGCTGGTCGCCGTCGCGGTCGTAGCGGACCGCCGCCCTGTCCACCGCGCGCTCCAGCGTCCCGACGTCGATCCGGCCGCCTTCGGTCAGGCCGAGCGCGGCCGCCTCCAGATAGGTCAGGGTGCGCCGCGCATCGCCGCCGGCCAGCCTGATGAGATGTTCTTCGGCGTCCTCGTCGAGCGTGGTCGCGCCGCCGAGCCCGCGCGGATCGGCCAGCGCGCGGCCGATGACCTCGCGCACGTCGTCGTCGGACAGCGGCTGAAGGGTCAGCAGCAGCGATCGGGACAGCAGCGGTGACACGACGGAGAAGAACGGGTTCTCCGTGGTCGCGCCGATGAACGAGACCCACCGGTTCTCCACCGCGGGCAGCAGCGCGTCCTGCTGGGTCTTGGAGAACCTGTGCACCTCGTCGATGAACAGCACGGTCTGGGCGCCGTGCAGGCCGAGCGTGCGGCGGGCGGCGTCGACCGCGGCGCGCACGTCCTTGACCCCGGCGCTGGTCGCCGACAGCTCGACGAACCGCCGCCTCGTCACCTGGCTGACCACGTAGGCCAGCGTGGTCTTCCCGGTACCAGGCGGACCCCACAGCAGCAGCGACATCGGCGCGTCGTTGTCGATCAGCTTGCGGAACGGGGTGCCCTGTCCGGTCAGGTGACGCTGCCCGATCACCTCGTCCAGCGTGCGCGGCCGCATCCGCACCGCCAGCGGCGCCGCGGCGCTAGCCGCGGCTTGCTCCGCCTCATCGAACAGGCTCGCGGACTGCCCTGCCTCTGCTCCGGCCATCTTCCGACCTTATCTCGACCCGTGCGGCGCACTTGGCTGCCGCGTTATACCACGGTAAAGCCGACGGGACGTGACTTATCCACAGGCGGATGCCTGCTGGCGGAGGTTATCCACAGGCAGCGGACTCTCGCGCCTGTGCGTCTGTCCGGCCCGGCCGATGGCAGCGGCTCCAGTGGGGCGTATACGCGACCTTCTCCGGACAGCCCTCCCGGGAGACGGTGCTCTGGGCCGCCCTGCTCCGCGCCGGACCGGATGCCGCTCTGAGCCACCAGACGGCGGCCGAGCGCCACGATCATGAAACTGGCGGCGGGGGGGTTGGGGTGGCGTCTATGCCGGCTTCTAGGCGCTGGGCGGGGGTGATAGGGGTGGGGGCGCCGGTTAGGGGGTCTAGGCCGGAGGCGGCCTTGGGGAAGGCGATCACGTCGCGGATTGTGGGGGCGCCTGCGAGCAGCATGCATACCCGGTCCCAGCCGAACGCGATGCCGCCGTGCGGCGGTGGCCCGTACTTGAACGCGTCGAGCAGGAAGCCGAACTGCGAGCGCGCCTCGGCGGCGGACAGCCCGATCACGTCGAACACGGCCTGCTGCATCGCGGACTGGTGAATACGGATCGAGCCGCCGCCGATCTCGTACCCGTTGCACACGATGTCGTAGGCGTCGGCGAGCGCGCCGCCCGGCTCGGCGACGAACTTGTCCGTCCATTCGGGCAGCGGGGCGGTGAACGGGTGGTGCACCGAGGTCCAGCCGCCGTCGGAGTCCTCCTCGAACATCGGCGCGTCGACTACCCAGAGGAAGGACCACGCCGATTCGTCGATCAGGCCGCACCGGTTCCCGATCTCAAGCCGGGCGGCGCCGAGCAGTTCCCGCGACGCCGTGGCGGGGCCCGCGGCGAAGAACACGCAGTCGCCGGGCTCCGCACCGGTCGGGGCGGCGAGCCCGGACCGTTCCGCCTCCGACAGGCTCTTCGCCACCGGCCCGGAGATCTCCCCGGCCGGGCCGATCAGAGCGTACGCGAGGCCGCGCGCGCCCCGTGACCGCGCCCACTCCTGCCACCCGTCGAGCTCGCGCCGCGACTGCGCCGCCCCGCCGGGCATGACCACGGCGCCCACGTACGGGGCCTGGAACACCCGGAACTCGGTGGCCGCGAAGTACTCGGTCAGGTCCGCGAGCTCGCAGCCGAACCGCAGGTCCGGCTTGTCGGAGCCGTACCGCGCCATCGCGTCCGCGTACGTCATCCTGGGCAGCGGTCTCGGCAGCTCGTAGCCGGCCAGCTCGGACCACAGCCGCGCCACCACGTCCTCGGCGACCGTGATCACGTCCTGCCTGGTGACGAACGACATCTCGATGTCGATCTGGGTGAATTCCGGCTGCCGGTCCTTGCGGAAGTCCTCGTCCCTGAAGCACCTGGCCAGCTGGTAGTAGCGCTCAAGCCCGCCGACCATGAGCAGCTGCTTGAACAACTGCGGGGACTGCGGCAGCGCGTACCAGTTGCCCGGCCGCAGCCGCACCGGGACGAGGAAGTCTCGCGCGCCTTCCGGCGTGGACCTGGTCAGGTAGGGCGTCTCCACGTTCACGAACCGGTACGCGCGCATCACGTCGGACAGCAGGTAGGCGGCCTGCGACCGGACTCGCAGCGCCCGGGCGGTGTCCTCTCGCCTGATGTCCAGGTAGCGGTACTTGAGCCGGACCTCCTCGCTGACATCGGCGGAGCCCTCGATGGGGAACGGCAGCGGCTCGGCCTCGCTGAGTACCTCCAGCACCTCCGCTACCACCTCGATCTCGCCGGTGGCCAGTTCGGGGTTCTCGTTCCCGGCCGGCCGGACGCGCACCATGCCGGTGACGAGCAAGCAGAACTCAGCCCTCAGGCTGTGAGCTGCCGCCTCCTCGCCGCGCCAGACGACCTGCACGACGCCGCTCGCGTCCCGCAGGTCGAGGAAGACCACGCCGCCATGGTCGCGGCGCCGGGCAACCCAGCCGGCCAGCACAACCTGCTCCCCCGCATGCGACGCCCGCAGCGTCCCCGCC
>JBOHCG010000612.1:0-4824 GCA_050698735.1 Streptosporangiaceae bacterium
GCGCCGAGCAGGCCGAGCGCGGCGGCGGTCGCCGCGGTGATCATGCGCCGGGTCGCGGCGCTGGCCCCGGTCGCGGTGAGCGTGCGCAGGTCCCGCGCGGCCTCGGCGCGGATCAGGCCGACGGACATGGCCAGCACGCTGAGCGCGATCACGATGCCGAGCGCGGTGGCGCCGTCGGCGAACTCGCCGAGATCCGGGTTATCAGACCTGGTCTCCACCGTCACCCCGGAGGCGAGCGCGAACTGCCTGGCCGCGTTGATCTGCGCGGCGGTGAGCGGGGCAGGTGCCTGCACCAGCCACGCGACCAGCTGAGTCTGCGGGTGGTACTTGCGCACCGCGTACTGCGTGATCACCGTGTTCGGCGCGGAGGTGCCGCCGGGCAGGCTGCCGATCGTCTGAATCACGGGGTTGGGCACGCAGTCATGGCTCAGGGTGCAGGGCGGGCCGCCGTCACTACCGGGCTCGCTCTCGCCCGGATACTGGTAACCGGGCTGGCTCCAGATCATCTCCACGTGCGGCAGGCTGGCCAGGCCTGGCCGCATGGTCAGGATGTCGGTGCCCGCGGCGATCTGGCTAACCTTGATCCCGTACGCGGCCAGCAACTGCGGGGTGGCCAGGTACGCGTTGCCGGAGAAATTCTGATGGGCGGGAGTGCCCACCTGATACGGCGTGGGGCCTGCGATGTCCAGCGGCACGAATCGCGCGTGCATGCTGCCGGCGAGAGCGTTCACCCGGCCGCCCAGGCTGGTCAGCTGGGCATTGCCGAGCTGCGTCATGATGCCGGGGCCCGGGCTCTGCTGCGCGCCGACGATCAGCTGGCTGCTGGACAGGTTCGGGCCGATCCAGTCGAGCGGGTTGTCGAATCTGGTGCTGGCGACGAGGCAGATCGCCATGGCCAGGAACACGGCGAACGTGGCCGCCGCCAGCGCGGCACCGGACCGGGCCCGGTAGCGGACCAGGTCGCGCAGCGCGATCCGGATCGCGACCGGCAGCCGGGAGCTGGCCCTCACCATGCTGATGGCCAGCGGGGCCAGCAGGCAGATCCCGACGATGGCGGCGACGAGGCCGACCAGCAGGAGCAGCGTGTCGCTGGCCTCGCCGGGGCCGACGGCTGCCAGGCCGCCGCTGAACGCGAGGCACACGAGGCCGCCGGCGAACACGATGACGCCGGGCAGGGCGGAGCGGTGCGCCGCCCGCCGCGGAGCGGGACGGCCGGACAGCGCGATCACCACCGGCACCGCGGCCATCGTCTTGGCCGGGCGGCGGGAGGCCAGCACCGACGTCGCGATCGCGAACGCGACCCCGATGGCGAACGCCCACCACGGCAGGTTCGCCGCATCCACGACGTGACCGGTGGCCTCCTGCAGCGTCGGCACGTAGGCGAACCAGGCGGCCAGGCCCGCCGCCGCCCCGGCCAGCGCGCCGGCCACGCCGACGACAAGGCCATCGGCGATCATGACCAGGCGGAGGTGGCGTTCGGTCGCGCCGATCGCGCTGAGCATGCCCAGGGCACGCAGCCTGCGCTGGGCCATCACGGAGAAGCTGGCTACCGAGACCAGGCCGATGAACGCCAGGCCGAGGACCTCCACCAGCAGGACGCCCGTCGCCGGCGAGACCCCGCCCGACATCGCGTTCGGGGACGTGACCGTCGCCGCCGCCGGGAGACCGGGCAGCGTTCCGCCGGCGCTGCCGATCGCCTGCTGGACGGCGGGGGAGCCGAGCAGCAGGGTCACCTGGCCGGGGTGCGGCACCTCGCCGGGGGCGACCAGCGCGAACTGGTCCGCCAGGTTGCTCGGGTCCTGCACGATGCCGGTCACCCGCCACGTCGTGCCGACGGCCCGCCAGGCGCCGCCCGCGTGCGTGCCGTACAGGCTGGCGACTGCGCTGGTCAGCGCGACCTGACCGGGGCCGGCCGGGTAGCTGCCGCTGACCAGGCTGAGCAGCGGCGTGTTGTAGTGCCCGTGCGGACTCTCCGCGCGCAGCTGCACGGACTGGGTGGTGCCGGTGGTGAGGTCCTCATTCTCGATGAGATCCGCCGGACCCCAGCGGTCCTGGACGGCGGCGATGTCGGCAGCCAGGTGCGGGTCTGCGCCGGGCAGCATCACCTGCGCGGCAGCGGTACCGAACGTGGCGTAGTTCGGGTCGGGGAGCTGCACGTTCGTCACAGTGCTGGCGCCCCAGATCGTCGCGGCGACCGCCACGGTGAGCAGGCCGAGCACGAGAAGCTGCTGGCGCCACTCACGGCGGAACAGCCGCCAGCCCCAGCGGACCACCGCCCGGCGGGCGACGATGCCGCCGCCGCCCGCGCCTGTGGCCAGGTCGGGGGGCTCGCGCAGCGCGATGCTCATCTGCGCGCCTCCGGCACGGTGCTCATCTGCGCGCCTCCGGGCACGGTGCTCATCAGCGCGCCTCCGGCACGGTGCTCATCAGCGCGCCTCCGGGCACGGTGCTCATCAGCGCGCCTCCGGGCACGGTGCTCATCAGCGCGCCTCCGGGCACGGTGCTCACCGGATCTTCCCGGGCGTAAGGAGGGATTCGGGGCCGGGCGGCCGGGTGGTCCGGCCGGTCACCCGGCCGTCGCGCAGGAATACCACGCGGTCGGCCCAGGCGGCCAGCTGCGCGTCGTGGGTCACCACCACCGCGGCCACGCCCCGCTGGCATGCCTCGTGCAGCAGCCGCATCACCTCATCCGCGTTCACCGAGTCCAGGGCGCCGGACGGCTCGTCGGCCAGCAGCAGGCGGCGGTCCCCCACCACCGCGCGGGCGATGGCGACCCGCTGCCGCTCGCCGCCGGACAGCTGATCGGGGAACCGGCCGGCCTGGTCAGCGACGCCGAGCGCTTCCAGCGCGGCCATCGCGGCCGCGCGCGCCTTCGGCACCGCGACGCCGTCCAGCTCCAGCGGCAAGGCGGCGTTCTCGGCGGCGGTCAGCCCGGGCAGCAGGTTGAAATCCTGGAACACGTACCCGATCACCCGGCGCCGCAGCCGGGCCCTGCGGCCCCGCGGCATCCCGGCCAGCGCCATGCCGCAGACAAGCACGTCCCCGCTGGTGGGTTCCTCCAGGCTCCCGGCGATGGTCAGCAGCGTGGACTTGCCGGACCCGCTGGGCCCCATCACCGCCACCATCTCCCCGGCCTGCACCGACAGGTCCACCCCGCCGAGCGCGAGCACCTCGGCCGGCTCCTGGCCGTAGGTCTTGGACACGCCGCGCAGCTGCAGCACGCTCACCGCCGCGCCCGCTCCTTCCCCGGTGCCTTCCCCGCCCGGTCCCGGCCGGCTCACCGCCGTGCCCCCAGCCGGCGAAGCTGCGGAACCTCCGCGGCGGCGGGGGCCGGCCGGGGAGGCTCGGCAGCGGCCCGCTTGAGCCGCGCATCGGCGGCATCCAGCCACCGGGTCACCGCGTCCAGCCGGAACAACTCGGCATCCACCACCAGCGCCAGGGCCAGGTCATCCCGGGCCTCGCCCTCCTTCAGCCGCGTCCACTGCTGCATCAGCTCGACCAGGTACATGCGGTGCGCCTGGATCACCTCGTGCGCGTCGGTACCGGGCACCCGCGCGGCCACCAGCACCTTCATCACCAGCTCGTCGCGGGGCGGGGAGGTCAGGTCCGGCGGCGTGCGCAGCCAGACGGCCAGCGCCTCCTCACCGCGGGGCGTGATCCGGAACCGCTTCTGCGGTCCGTCTTGCCCGGTCCCGTCGGATTCGGCCAGCCCGTCACGTTCCAGCCGGCCCAGGGTCTTGTACACCTGACCCACGTTCAGCGGCCACACCTCACCGCTGCCGGCCTCGAATTCCTCCCGCAGCTGCAGCCCGTACTTGGGTCCCTCGGCCAGCAGCGCCAGGAGGAAGTGCGGGACGCTCATGACATCACCATGTCAAGCATCATGTCGAGCATGATACTCGGCATACAAGCTGCTGTCAGATGGGGACCGGGTACAGCTCGTCAGCACCGCGTACGAGGTCAGGCATAGGGTGGACCGCATCCACGCCGCTTGGGCCGCTAGGCCAGGTCGGTCAGCAGGAGTTCGAGGGCGGATTCTTCCTGGACTCCGACGCCGAGTGCCTGCATCGACGGGGCGAGCTCCGGGTCCCAGTTGGCGGCTACCGGCTGGCCGGACAGCGGCTGCAGCGGCGTGGCCCGATCTCGGGCGGCGTGGACGTGCTGCTCGTAGTCCGCGGCGGACATCCGCCACGGTCTTGCGTCGTACCTGGCGAGGATGCGGTTGGCCATTGCCACGCCGGGCCAGTCGAAGTCGCCGCGGTAGGCCAGCCGCGCGCCCGCGGCGGCGAGGGCATCGAGCAGCGCCAGGACGGTCGTTGACGGGTTGCCTGAGGTGCAGACCAGCGGCCGGCGTGCGGCGGCGTCCGCGGCGGCCTCGACCACCCGCGGGTTCTCGCAGACGAAGACCTCGGTGCCCGGGGGCAGGCGCCACTGGATTCTGCGCAGGTCGCGCATGGTCAGATGGGTCTCGGCTCGCGACGTCGACCGCTCCCGCAGCATCCGCACCGGCCAGTCGTCGCCGAGCGGCATCAGCCCGTAGGTCAGCGCGGTGCTCCAGACCTGGTCGGTGGCGACGCCGACGGCCTGCCATAGCTCGCGGCGGCCGCGGGCGTCACGCGGGAACTCCTCGCCGCGGGAGCGGGCGAGGCCGCGCAGCACCAGCCGGCCGAGGATAGTGTCGTCGTCAAGGCCGTGTGCCGTCCCTGTGACGCGCTCGGCGAGCTCGCCCCTGCCGATGCCGGCCGGGGCGATGCCGGCCGGGGCGATGCCGGCCGGGGCGATGCCGGCCGGGGCGATGCCGGCCGGGGCGATGCCGGCCTGGCC
>JBOHCG010000613.1:0-4823 GCA_050698735.1 Streptosporangiaceae bacterium
CGAGGTACGGCCGGATCTTGACGTACCGGGCGGCTATCTCCGCGTCAGTCAGCATCCATTCGACATACCACAAACGACCAGGGGATTATTCGGACAACGCCCTGTAGTTTCTGCGCAAGAACTAAGCCCAACGCCGTGCCCGGCCGCTACGGCCCTCGCACCAAGGACGCGTTCGAGTACGTCTACCACTTTGCCCGCGGCGCCAGGCCCTCGTTCGACCTTGACGCGATCCGGGTGCCGTACAGGACATCGGCAGCCGAGATCGAACGACGCAAGCTCGATACGAATGGGCGCCGGAACACCGATGCCGGATTCGGCCGTGATCGCACCGGGACCTACGCTCACAGCGGAGCCGACCCGGGCAACGTGGTCACCGTTCCCCAGACGTACAACCAGCACTACGGCGTGGCTCATACGGCAGCCATGCCGGAGGGCCTGGCCTCGTTCTTCATACGGGCTGCCTGCCCGCCCGGCGGCATCGTGATCGACCCGTTTGCCGGCGGCGGCACGACCACCGTCGTCGCCCGGCGGCTGGGCCGGCGGGCCGGCGGCATCGAGCTACACCGGGAGTTCGTCCTGGAGGCCCGGCGGCGGATCAACGCCGGCGAAGCCCAAGACGAGCCGGGAACGCTCAGCGCCGCCCCGTGAACCCGATATCGCAGGCTGGCCAGGCAGCGGATCACGGGTTCGAGAATGGCCGGGCGGTAGAATGGCTGCCAGCCCGAACGAATCCGAGCGCGTGTCGTAGCGACCCGGGCGAAGGTAGGTGTCATCCATGACATCGGTCAGCGAGCTTGATGTTTACGAGATCGCGTACCTGTGCGGGGGAGCGGAACGGGTGGCCCTTGCCGCCGTTGTCGCCCTGCAGCAAGACGGGCGGATCACGATCTCCCGTACCAGGCACCGGGTCCACGTGGCGCGCCGCGGCGCCGACCGGCCAGTGGAACGCGCGGTCTTGGACGCGGTGCCAGACGCGGGCAAGGTACTGGGCCAGCTTCTGCACGATGTGGCGCACTCGGCAGCGGTACAGGAGTTGATCGACGGCCTCCGGAGGCACGGCCTGGTGGGGCACCACTCCCTGACCGGCCATCCGCACTTGTCGGCGGCGGGGCGCGACGCGCGGGCTGAACTGCAGGATTCGGGCGCGAAGGTGTCTCGTGAGCGAAGGGTGGCCGTGCTCGGCGCCAGCGGTATCGCCGACCCGGGGCTGCGGGACATCTTTGAGACACCAGACCCGCCGCCCGGCGGCAAGCTCCTGCCCAAGACCCACCAGGCCGCGGGCCCGTACGGCGACGTCCCGCCTGACACGCACCTGCCAATGCAACCGGGGATCTCGGGCCGCTGGTGACTCCGCGTCCAGCGGCAGCGTCCATGACGTCCGCCCGGCTCCAGCGTCACACGAAAGAGCACGGCCAGCCCGGGATCAGCTGCGCGTTTACCTTCCCTTCGGCATGGCAATGGCAGAACAGCCGCTCAGGGCTGGTCTCCGCATCCGGCTGCAGCCAGTTGCTCACATCCGTCGCCAGCCGGATCCGCCCATCAGGCCAGGCCGGCAGCGGAAGGCCCGCCAGCGCCCGCCGCAGCCACGCGAGCTGGATCTGGCCGCAGTTCAACGCGTCATAGACCGCGCCGTGCCCGCGGCGGCATTCCGGCTCCAGCGACAACTCCGCCAGCATGTGCACCCGGTCCGGCTTGCACAGCGCCGCATCGCACGCCTAGAACAGCGCATCCCGGCGCCTGCCCAGGCACCAGTACAGCTGCCGGCGGAACCACGCCACCCGGGCCCGTGCCTCATCTCTGTCATCACCGGCATCCGCCCGGGCCTCAGCCCAGGCCATACTGAACCCACGGCCACCGCCTTCATCTTCAAGTTCAAATAACAAGTTAAACCTGTGACGCCCAGCTCACGCAGGCGCTGCTCGACGATGGGGTACGGAAAGTCAGCAAAATGCCCGTTGCGTGTCGTCAGGCGCTGCAGGGCCGTGCGGGCGATCGGTTCGGAAACCATGCGCGAAAGAGCTAGTTCGGCTGCGCCGCGAATGAACGGACCCGTCGGCAACCGATGGGCATGCCTGAGGCGGTTGAAGGAGCGCCACACGCGGACCTGGGACAGGCGGTTGGAGATGGTGTCGCCGTCCAATGCCTTATAGCAGAGCGGCTCGCTGGCCCAAGCAAGCTGAGGAGAATGGCCCACAGCCTGGTAGAACCGCGCCGTGGCACCGAGATCCTCTCCGGTGTCCACGGTCTCGTCGTACAGGGGTGCAGTGGCTAGCAGCTGACGGACCAGGTCGGCGCGGGCAGCGGTGGCATGGTGCGCGACCGCGAAAAGATCTCGCGGAGAGAGACGGTCCCATGCTCGTCGTTCCATCACAGGTCCCCAGGAGTGCGCGACGCGACGACGCGAGTCGAAGAAGATGAGTGGGCTCGTAATGTACGGGCGGTAGCAGCCGACGCGCAGATGCCGGGCCAACATGTCGTCGTGGGCCAGGACGTCGTCGGCGTCGAGCCGGACGAACCAGGTCGTCACGTCTTGCTTTGGGTTAAGCCGGTGGAGCATGACGCCGAGCGCATGGTTGAGGGGCCGAGCTGGCGTGCGTCGTTCGCCCGGTGCGGAACAGAGGTTCAGGCGGATAACGCCGCCAAGCTCCGCGCTCAGTTCTTTTATCACCTCGGGGGTGTCGTCGGTCGAGTCGTGATCGACAACAACGACTCGAAGGTTGATGTCGCGTTGAAACGCTGCGGACCGCACGGCTGCAGTGAGCGAGCCGGCTGCGTTACGGTACGCGACGATCACATAGACGGCGGGAACGAACTCGGCGGGCTTATCCAGCACCGAGGAGCCACCTATCGCCCCACTCTGCCTTGCGTGCCGCGCGATAAAGATCAGTGTTCCGCTTGGTGACTGTGTGTTGCCGAGCCTCGCCGTTAGCAACGCACAGTTCCAGCGACACGAATCCCTTGCGTTTCAACGGTCGGCGGATAATCCGGGCTGCCGGTGTGATCGGGTCGTTCCGCGTGGCCATGACGAAACTGAACTTCTCGTCCTCATAATTCAGGTAAGCGTCCTTGAGGCGGCGATGCCGGTCTGATCGAGTAATGCGTGCGGCGAAGTGACACCAGTCGCCGTCGCGACGAAGCAGCGGACACTCGCACTCGTGCGGACACGGCGCCGCGATACTGAAGCCGGCCGCCATCAGCCGTTCGCGTGCGACGAGCACCCGTGCATGACCAGTTGGCGTGCCGGGCTCAACGATCAGCACGGCCCGGCCACCGGCAGCTGCTACGTCCACGAGCGAGTTCTGAGCCGCAGGAGCAAGCTCGGCAAGGACGTACGCGGCGACCACGAGGTCCGCCGCCGGAATGCTTGGAGCGCACCGCGTCGCGTGCCACCGGCGCCAATCAGCGCGTTGCAGGGTAGGACATGAAGACCGCGCAGCCAAATCCCGCCCGACAGCCATGGCGACTACGGCCTGCTCCAGCATAATGAAGGACTGCGGAGCGTAGACTTCGGCGACCGCCCAGCTTGCTGCTCCTGTGCCTGCACCCAAGTCGACAATCGTCGCCGGTGTGAATCCGGGAAGTGCCTGCTGCGCCTGTCGGAGTGCGGAGCGGACGGCAGCGAACGTCGCTGGCATCCGGTAGGCGGCGTAGGCGCACACGTCGATCGAGGTCGCGAGGATCGGCGTGGCCGGAACAGTGTTAGTCCGGTATACGCCGCTCAACCGTTCGGCGGCCGCGCCGAGAGCGGCGGTCTTGGTTCCAGCGAGCACCTCGTCGAGTGCGACCAGTAGACGTTCATTTGGTGCCAACAGCGGAACCCTTTCTGTCCGGCCAACTCGGTTCGGATGGCTTGTAAGATGCGGGCCTGGGCCCCAGTCCAAGCCACCATGCGACCGCACTTGCGGCCCTGCCCGCCGCCCGGCCGTCGCCAAAGACGTCGCTCTGTTCGCATGCGCCGACCGCCGGGTAGGCAGCTAGGGCGTCATCCAGGACGGCAGGCCAGGAACCTGACCGCCTTCGAGCGCGCCACCGGCTGGCGGTACTCCATCATCGTCACCAACATCACGAGTTTGTCTTCATCGGTGGGACCGGCTTGCCTCCCGAGGAGACGGACCCCACGGTACAGGCGCGCATTGACCAGCACGTGAGGACGCTCGCCCGTCGCCCCAACGTCGAAGTGGTGCCTGAGGTGGACCATGACGAGCTAGTGCCATGGCTGGTCGGCGCGTCCGTCGGTCTGATTCCGTTCGTCGCGCCCAGCTGATCACCACGTCGACGGCGTCGGCCTAGCGGATCCAGGATTTCCTGTCGGTGGCCTAGCCGATGGTGACCGGGGGATGCGGCCAGCCGCTGCTGTCAAAGATCTGGCTGGCAGCGGTCCAGGTGGCGGCGGACCGGTGCGGCGGCGACTCGGGCACGGTGGCCGCCATGGGGGAGGAAGCGTTCACCGGCCTGGTCAGGGTCGCCGTGGAGGACTGGGGCGGCAAGAGGGCCTGGAAGAGGATCAGCGGCCGGGTCTTCGCCGCGCTGACCGACACCGAGGGCGTGGTCCCCTGGTCCCGCCACGGCACGCGCGCGGCGTGCCAAGGCGCGGGTCGCGTGCGCTGCCTCCCTGCTGCGCTGAATCTGCTCCATGGTCGTCTACGGCACCAGGTGGGACGCCGGCCGGTCGCCTCCGGCGCAGCCGACTGCCAGCACGCCCCGCGCTGCCAGCCGGAGGCGGCCTGACCAGCGCTCCATCGCCCGCACCGCTGCAGATGCCCTTGACCTTCCTCCCCGAGGAGAGGGAGAGCGAGCCCATCCCGGCGTCGGGGACCTACCCG
>JBOHCG010000614.1:0-4802 GCA_050698735.1 Streptosporangiaceae bacterium
GGAGTTCCTGCCCGGCCTGGCCGCCTGCGGCTACCGGGTCCGGCCCGCCGGCGACCAGCTGACCGGACAGCGCCTGCCCTGGGACCCGGATCTGCCGCGGCCAGAGCCTGATGCCGTGTACGCGCTGATCTACACCTCCGGCACGTCCGGCACCCCGAAGGCGGCCACCGTCACGCACCGGGCCGCCATGCACGTGGCGGGCTCCTACCGCCGGCTGCTCGGCCTGAGGGCCGGCGACGTGACGGCGATCTGCCTGCCGTTCAGCTACGTGTCCGGGCACATCTCCCAGCTCAACCCGTTCCTGCTGGCCGGCGGATCCGCGGTGGTGATGCCCGGGTTCGACGCCGCCGAGATGGTGCGCGCGCTGCGCGAGCATCGCGTGACGGTGATCGACGTGGTCCCGGCGATGTTCCCGCTGCTGCTGCGCCACCCCGAATTCAGCTCCGCGGACCTGCCCTGGCTGCGGGCGGCGTTCTTCGGCGGCGCGCCGATGCCCGGCGCCACGGTCGCCGCGCTGCGGGAGCGGCTGCCGGGGATGAAGCTGCACAACGTGTACGGCATGACCGAGACCGCGGGACTGCTCACCGCGCTGGACGACAGCGAGCTCGCGGCCAGGCCCGGCTCGGCGGGACGGCCGGTACCCGGCGCCGTCATCCGCGTCGTCGATGAGCGGGATGACGACGCCATGGAGGGCGAGCTGCTGGCCCGCGGCCCGATGGTCACCGGCGGCTACTGGCGTAACACCGACGCGACGGCTGCCGCGTTCCGGGACGGGTGGCTGCGCACCGGCGACCACACCCGCATCGACGCCGACGGCTACCTGTACGTACTCGGCCGCGGTGATGAGCTGATCAACCGGGGCGGAGCCAAGATCGCCCCCGCCGACATCGAGCACGCGCTGCTCGCCCATCCCGCCGTCGCGGAGGCGGCGGCATTCGGCGTCCCCGACGGGCTCTCCGGGCAGGCCGCGGCCGCCTGCGTCGTCCTCACGCCCGGGGCACAGGCCGGCGCCGGCGAGCTGCGGGCCTGGCTGCGCGCCCGGCTGCCCGTGCACGCCCGGCCCCGCCGGCTGCAGATCGTGGCCGGGCTGCCGCGCGGCCGGACCGGGAAGATCGACAAGGCCGCGCTGCGGTCCCTGATCCAGGCCGGCAGGCAGGCGCGCGAGGTGCCTCCGGGCCCGCGGGCAGGACCGGGCCCGCCTCGCCAGTCACGCAAGGATGACGGCGCTCCCCTTCGGACCGCCGAGGACCTCAGGCCCGTCAGGGAGACGTCACACTAATTCTCCTGGCTCGCCCGGTAACGGTCAGCTGTGCCGCCAGGCCAGGGACTTCCCGCGGGCGGTGCCAGGATCGCGGGCTGGCGTGGCGGAACCCCCGGACGCCCGGGATCAGTGAACAGCGAGCAGGGCTGCGGAGCGTAGCCGGCCGGGGGCGGCCAGCCGGAGCACGGTGGCGATGATCACCCCGGCGGCGATGGTGGCAGCGGCCGCGTACAGGTACAGGCGCGGCGCGGTCTGGGACGGCAGCGGGTACACCGTCACCTTGATCACGTAGCCGATGGCCACGGCGCCGACAGCCAGCAGCACCAGCCTCGCCAGCACGATGCGGGACCGATGATCATTGCGTCTGCGCACCGTCCAGGCCAGTGCGGCGATGATCGTGGCCAGGTAGGCGACGATAATCAGGTCCGCGCCGTAGGTCGCCAGGTCGGTGAACGCCTCCAGCGGCGACCGGAACCACAGCGCGCCCGTGCCGGCGAGGGTGACCGCCGCGGTGACCGCCAGCGCGACGGTGGGGGTCCGGTGCACCGGGTGCACCCGGGCGAGCGCGGCCGGGCCGACGCCGGAGCGGCCGGACGCGAACAGCAGCCGGGTCGCGCCGTTGACGGTGGCCAGCTGCGCGCCGAACCCGCTGATCACCGCCGCCACCGTGATCACCGTCCCGAACCCCGGCGTCAGGTAGGCGCCGGCGACGCTGGCCAGCGGGACGCCGTGCGCGGCCGAGGCGGCGAGCGCCTGCGCCGAGGGGTAGGCGACGGTCTCCACGTACGACAGCGCCGTGTAGATCACGCCGGACACGATCAGCGCCGCGGTCATCGACCACGGGATCACCCGGGTCGGCACCTTCGACTCCTCGCCGAGCGTGGCGGCCACCTCGAACCCGGAGAACCCGGTAAACGCGAACACGACACCCAGGCCCAGCGTGCCCGCCGCGACTCCCGCCGGGCTGAACGGGTGCCAGGAGAGCCTGCCGAGGGTGACGCCGTGGTAGCCGCCGCGGGCGAGCACCGCTACCGCGACGACCGCGACAAGGGCGAGCGAGACCGCTTCGAGGGCGAAGATCATCCCGGTGGAGAACCGGATCGAATACCGGGTCATGATGATCGTGACCAGCCACAGCCCGGCGGCGAACCCGAGCCAGGCGCGCGTGCCGAGCAGCCCGGGCGCGGTCAGCGTCAGCAGCCCGTTGGCGTTGGAGGCGAACACCGACGCGGCATAGGCCAGGTAGGTGAACAACAGCAGCCATGCCGACACGAACCCGTAAGCCGGGCCGAGCGCGGCGCCGTTGAATGCCTGCGCCGACCCGGCGCTCGCGAACTCCCGGGTGAAGATCACGAACGCGAACGCCACGAACAGCATCACCAGCATCGCCGTGCCGAACGCGAACGGCCCGGCTGCGCCCACGATCCCGGCCATCAGGGCGGGCAGGAAGCTCACCCCCGCTGAGGGCGCCTGGATCCCGACCGCCGACCCCGCCGTGCCCACAAACGCGATGCTGTCCCGGCGCAGCGACCGGGCCGCGGTGACCGGTACCGCGCTGGCCGGGCGTGCCTCACGTGTCATGCGCCGATTCCATCCGATGCGCTCCCACCTGGCGAGGAGCCCGGCGGCGGGGTCAGGTCGAGTTTCCAGTCGCCGAAGCGGCGGATCCGGCTGGTGATGTACGGGGTGACCGTGGCCAGGTCCTCCGCGTCCATCTGGACCCCGGCGGCGGCCAGGTCGTTGACGGTCGTCGTGATATCCAGGGTGCACGAGTAGATCGCGCAGTTCGCGAGGAGCTCGTTGAACTTCACCGTCTTCTCCTGGTGCACCGGATCGTTGTGAGCCAGCTGCTCGCGGCCGAACGACAGCCAGCCGGCGAACCCGTGGAACGCCTCCACCCGGTTGGTGACCGCGGTGATGCCCTCGCGCAGCTCCGGCTCGGACAGGTAGCGCAGCAGCACGATCGTGCGTACCGCGCACGGAATGAAGTGCGAGAACAACGCGATGTAGTTATCGGAGATCAGCCGGAACACGATCCCGCCATAGCCGGAAGCGCGCAGGTTCCGGGGATCCTGGAGATGCTGGGGGCGGAACCTGCACGTCGTGTGCACTTCCAGGGGTTCAAAGGGCCGGGTTCGGGCGAAGCCGCTCCCCTGGCTGGCCGTGCGGGTGGCTAGTGCCGCGTCAGGCAACCTTTGCTCCGTTACGCTCAACCATGCCCTGCTGGCAAGGGATGGATGCCCCATCGGCGATTGCCCGCGGCGCGAAGCTCGGAGACCACGCAGCGCCACCCACACCCGGGAGGAAACATGAAAGTCGGGCTGACGCATCTGATCGATAAGGGATCGGTAGCTCACGTCGAGGAGAGCCGTACGTTCAACGCCGCCGCACAGGCGGCGGCCGGCAATCAGCCGCAGCCCGATCCGGCTACTCCCGAGGGCCTGCGAGCGGTTCGGAGCCAGTTGAGCAGCAGGCCGCCCGACCCACGGGCCGTCGAGTGCATCGCCCGCGCCGGCGGACGCGAGGTCCCGGTGAGAATCATCACCCCTATGGAGGGCCCGGCCCGGGCCGCTTACCTCCAGATCCACGGCGGGGGCTTCTACATGGACTCGGCAGCTCGAAGTGACGCCCGCAACGTGCTCTTGGCCGACACCGTGGGGATTGCAGTGGTGAGCGTCGATTACCGCCTTGCGCCCGAGCATCCGTGGCCAGCTGCGCCCGATGACTGCGAGACGGCTGCGCTCTGGCTTGCCGGACAGGCCGAAGACTCGTTCGGGACGGCTCGGCTGATGATCGGCGGCGCGTCGGCGGGAGCCACCTTGGCCGTGACGACGCTGCTTCGGCTGCGGGATCGGGGCCACGTCCAGCCGTTCGCCGGTGCCGTACTGCAGTTCGGTGCCTACGACCTCAGCGGCCAGTCGCCGAGCGGGCGTGCGTACGCCGACGAGTGGTTCATTCAGGCTTATGCCGGGCACGTGGCCGATCTAACCCACCCCGACATCTCTCCGCTGTACGGCGACCTCCGTGGCTTTCCGCCGGCCCTGCTTGTGGTGGGCGCCCTGGATGTCCTTCTTGAAGACAGCCTCGTGATGGCAGCCCGGCTGTCAGCGGCGGGCAACGAAGTCGACCTCCGGGTGTATCCCGAGTCCCCCCATGGCTTCACCTCCTTCCCGACGGCGATAGCCGCAACCGCCCTGAACGGGATCGATTCATGGCTATCTAGCCGACTGACCGAGCGGTAGCCGCCTGGACCACGCCAGCGCTTCACTGACCCTGGTGCCGGACTGGTAATGCGACGGGAGGAGAACGTTACTTGACGCGGCACTAGTATCCCGCGCCTGAGATTAACGGGTTAAGTCTGTAGCCTGGTGGTATGTCGCAGACTCAGATGGCCGTGCCGCTGGTGCTGACGGGTGAGGATCGTGCTGAGCTTGTCCGCTGGTCGGATGGCAGTTCACCGATGCTGGCCGAGCGGGCCCGGATCGTGCTGGCGTGCGCGGAGCCGGGGTCGGGCGTGGCCCGGGTGGCCGCGGAGCTGGGG
>JBOHCG010000615.1:0-4768 GCA_050698735.1 Streptosporangiaceae bacterium
GTGGAACCGGCCCGCCACCGGCGCGGCACGCCGGCCACGACCATGCCCCCGCACCCGGAACTACAGAACGTCACCGAAAAGAGAACCGCCCATCAAGGCCTAAACCCGAAAAGCCCGTGGCATTGGGTCCTGCGGCGCAGCACGCGGATCTGCATCACTTGGCACTCCTGCTTGCTGCAGCCTGCGATGAGACTACTCTGAGGGCACTTCGCGGTGTGCCATCTGTTAGCGGCCGCGTTGTCTGCACACGGTTCGGCAGCGTTTGATGTGCATGTTCTGGCAGGTCTTGGCGGTGATGCTTGCCGGCTGGTAGCAGGTCAGCTCTTGCCGTCGTCGTGGCTGGTGAGGAGGCGGGCGAGCACGTCGATGGTTTCGAGCAGCAGGGCGTCGATCTTGGCTTGCTGGTCAGCGGCGTGCTGGGCGCGGAAGCTGGCGGCGAGACGGTCCCATCGGGCGGCTGCCTGCCGTTCGTGCCCGGCGGCCTGATGTCCGGCTTGGTAGCCGGCCCGCCACCAGCGCAGTGCCTCGGCGCGGGTCATGGCGCGGGTGGCGGGCTGGCGGTCAGTCGCGGGTGAGTTCGGCGACTGCTTTCCTGGCGCAGGCATCGTCGACGAGGTCCTGGCCGGCGGCCGCGGCGGCGATGAGCGCGGCGGTGGCGGCGTTGTTGAGGGCGCGGGGCAGGCCGGAGGAGACGCGGTGCAGCCGGGCGATGGCGTCGTCGGCGAACAGGGGTTCCTCGCGCCCGGCCAGGGTCATGTGGTGGCGCAGGTAGGCGGCTGATTCGGCCAGGTCCATCGGCTTGATGGCGTACCGGGTGGCGATCCTCTGGTCGAGGGCGGCGAAGGTGCCCATGCGCAGCTGCCGCGCGAGGGTGGGCTGGCCGATCAGGATCCCGGCGAACGGGCTGGCGCTGTCCATGTCCGCGTTGGTCATGAGCCGCAGTTCCTCGAGCTGGTCGGGCTGCAGCAGGTGTGCCTCGTCGACGATGAGCACCACGGTGCGGTGCCGTTCGGCGGTCTCGGCGGCGAGCAGGTCCGCGGCCTGGGCCATCAGCTCGGCTTTGAGGTAGCGGGGCTGGGCGCCCAGGGCCCGGACCACCTGCACGTAAAGACCTCTGGTGCCGAAGGCGGGGTTGGCGACGTAGATGACCTGGTGCCGGGTGGGGTCCAGGCCGGCGACAGCGGCCCGGGCGGCGACGGTCTTGCCGGCGCCGGTGTCGCCGGTGATGACGCCGAGCAAGGTTTCGGTGATGCAGAAGCTGATCCGGGCGGTTGCCTGGGCGTGGGCCTGCCGGGCGAACAGGTCCCCGGCGGCGATCGCCTTCCCGAACGGGGTGCGGGCCAGCCCGAAGTGCGCCGCCCACGGCGCCCGGCTAGGCATCGCTGCCGTCCACGGCCGGCGGCAGCATCTGCAGCCGGGTGAAGTCGATCGCCGCACCGGTGCCGGCTTCCTCGTCGTGCGCGGCGGCGACCATCCCCAGGTAGTCGATCCCGGTCGGGTCCGCCGCGGGCGGGGGCGCGGGTGAGACGGCGCGGTGCACGTGACGGCCGATCACGAACGGCACCGCGGTCCCGGCCGGCTTGCCGTCCAGGAACACCTCGATGCTGGTCAGGTCCTCCGGGTCGTACCGCAGCTCGACGCGGCGGCCGGTGAGCGCGGGATCGACGGCGTAGGAGTTGCCTTCCAGCGGCACGGTCGCGACCCGGGTCACCCGCCGGGTCACCGACCACCGGAACGCCTCCCGGATCAGGGCCGGGTCAGCCTGCCGGTGCGGGCCGCCGGCGCAGAACCGGTCGATCGGGGCCTGCCCGGTCTCGGCGTGCACCCGCCGGTTGGCGACCTGCCCGGCCCATGCGGCGAACCAGTCGTTGAGCTGGTCCAGCGACTCGATGCCCTGGTGCATCGCCTCGGCCAGGAACGCCTCCCGGATATACCGGTTGGCTCTTTCCTGCTTCCCCCGCCCTTGCGGCGAGTACGGCTTGCTGTGAATCAGGCGGATGCCGAGCACCGCGCAGGTCCGCGCCAGCCACGCATTGGCAAAGGGCGCGCCGTTGTCGGCATACAGGATGTCCGGTATGCCCCTTCTGGTGATGGCGCGGCGCAGCAGCTCCTGGCAAAGGCGGGCGTTCTCCCGGTCGTAGAACCGGCCGTCGACCAGCAGCCGGGAGTGGTCATCGACGATGAGGAACAGCCTGGCCCGCGCCGACCCGTCCCGTTTCGGGTACGGCACCCACGGGCCGACCAGGACGTCGGTGACCCACCTCTCGTTCGGGCGCTCAGCCTCGTAGCGGCCGTAGGCTTTCGGGGCGGCTTTCAGCGCGGCCCGGTGCAGCCCGGCGCGGCGCAGCTGCCCGCGGACGGTCCGCTCGGCGACGCGGACGCCGTGCCGGTGATACAAGATCGAGGCGATCTGCGCCGCCGAGCGGCCCGGCAGCTCCAGCCGCAGCGCGGCGGCCTCGGCGAACAGCTCCGGCATCGCCCGCACCTTCCCGGTATCAGACCGGGGCGAGGGCCGCAGCCTGTCCACCCCGCCGGCCCGCCACGCGCGCAGCCACCGGTCGATCGTGCCGCGCGAGTAGCGGCGCATCGTGCCGTCCGGGTGCGCGTGCTCGCGCGCGGTGATCGCCCGCACCACCGTGCCCCGCTCTGAGCTGGCCAGCCGCGGGTTCGCGGCCTCGGCGATCACCGCCCACCGGTGCAGCGCGATCTCCTGCCGCATCTTCTCATCCATCACACGGGCACCTCCCGTTCCCGGTGCCGTGACGCCCTGCGCGTCACGGGCTCCTGGGAGGCATGAAACGCCGCCTGCCGATGACCAGCCAGGGTGAGGATGCGTTGGCGGCCAGCAGGCTCCCGCCGGTCACCGCGCTGGCGAACCGCCACCGTCCCAGCACGGCCCAGCCCGGCAGGCCCGCTGCCGCCGTGAACGCCGCGCTGATCGCCGCCACAGCGTGCCCGAACCGGTCCGGCAACGGCCCTGCCTCCCCGCCCAGCTCGGCGCACAGGGCCGAGAAACTCACCGCCAGTTCCCCGGCCCGCGCGCCGAACCGGCGCACCCAGCCCCGCGCCGTCGTATACGGCACCCCCGCCGCAGCCGCCGCCGGCCGCACCCCGCATCCCCCGCCGGCAACCTGCCCGATCACCGCGCCGGCTGTATCGGCCGCATCCAGCCGCCTGGCCAGCGTGAACGCCGGCAGCAGCGCGTGAGTCACCCCGCAGCTGCCGCACCTGACCCGCCGGATGAAGATCTTCCGCTCCCGCTGCCGCCAGCGGATGTAACGCCAGTAACCAGACCAGAACACCAGCGGCACCCGGCACGACGGGCACTCCGGCCGCGGCACCTGGACCGCCCGCCCCATCAGCGCATACGCCTCGACCGCCAGCGGGCACGGCCATACGATGGACATGGTGAATCACCAACCCGGATCCCTTCTCGCGACAGGACCCAACCAGGCGAGAAGGGATCTCTTACGTTAAGAGACTGACCCACCCACAATCCTGAACAGCGCCGGATGTCCGCGCAGCCTGCATCAACAAAGAACGCAGCCACAACCCCGCAGAAGACGCTCAGCCAATCAGGCCGTCAACACCATCTCCGGACGGCGATGGCGGCCGATTCGAGAATTACCAGCGGCGGCGGGCGAGGACACGCCCTCTCTTGTGGCCAGCGGCTCAGCAGTATGCGGAGGACGTGCTGCCAGGACCTCGGGCGCATGCGGTGGTCTCCGTACCCACCGGCGCAGGCAAGTCATCGGTGGCTGAACTGGCGATTGCCCAGGCTTTGCACTCTGGATGGGTGCTCTATCTTGCACCCACGAATGCTCTCGTCGGCCAGGTACGCCGACATGCCGCCGAGATGTTCGGCCGTGACTCGGTCCGGGAGTTCCTAGGCGGTGCCGAGTACACCGAGCTGGCGGGCGAGTCGCTTGCCGACATCGAGGATCGCCAGGTGCTGGTCATGACTCCGGAAAAGTGCTCGCTGGCTTTGCGGATGAACCCCGGGGCCTTTGACCGGCTGGCGATGCTCGTTCTGGACGAGGCGCATATTCTCGGCGAACCAAACGGTCGCGGCGTGATCACGGAACTAGTTCTCGCCGAGGTACTGCACCGCGCAAACCATGTCCGCCTGCTGCTCCTCTCAGCCCTGGTGGCCAATCCTGGTGATCTTGCACGCTGGCTGGGGAATGCCACGCAGGCTTCGGCGGTCGTGATCGACCAGCCCTGGCGGCCAACTCGCACGCTCCGGATGATCGCGGGATTCGACCGCACCGGTTTTCGTCAATCCGCCGCAGCAGCGCTGGCTGCCTTGAAGGAGATGCCGGATCGCCGGAAGTACAACAAGTTCAAGGCCCCCATCGCGCTTCTGGCAGGCCTTCAGGGAGCATGGCGGAGCGATCACTCCGATGACTACAGCTACATACGAACCGACATCGAGGTGGAATGTAGCGTCGGCCGCGATTCTCGCCCCGATACATCTGGCTATTTCACTCGGGCATCGGTGGCTCTAGTACAGCGCTTGGGTGACCGAGGCGACCGCATCCTCGCATTCCTGCCGCGCAGCAAGCATGACAGCTTCAGTGCGGCCATCAGGATGACTGGATTCAGCCGACAGCCTTATGAGCTAGACGAAACCGTGGAAGCGTTCCTCACGCTGGCCGACGTGGAGCTGGGGGTCACTGGCGTTCGGTTAGTGATCGTCTGTGACGGGTTTATATATTGGTGCAGTCGGCCTGCGGTGACGTTACGTAGCCTTGACTCGGTTCCGCGT
>JBOHCG010000616.1:0-4764 GCA_050698735.1 Streptosporangiaceae bacterium
GGCCGCGGGGCGTCCCGGCCTCGGTCGGGCCGCCGCCCGTCTCGGCCTGCGGGGCCGGTCCCGCCGCCCCGGTCCCCGGCGTGTCGGGGTGGCAGCGGCCGTGGCCGGCGAGTTGCAGGCACAGGCTGAGGAGGCGGTCCAGGACGGCGCCGTAGGGGCCGTCAGGGCCGCCGGGCGTGTCGGGGTCGCCGCCGGGCGCGCCGGAGCCGTCCGGGTCACCGGGGGTGCCGGGGCCGTCCGGGCCGCCGGGGGTGCCGTAACCGTCCGGGCCCCTGGGCGGAGAGGAACGCGTCGAGGAACCAGGCCTGGGCGGCGGTAGCGATCGCGTTGCACTGCTCCATCTGGATCAGGGTGTCGGCCAACTCGGCGACGGTGAAGTCGGCGGGGCGGGCGGCGGCCATGTAGCTGTCCGCGGCCCGGCGCATCGCCACTGCGTCGGCGAGGCTGACGGGCGAGTACGCGGCTGCGGGAATGGCACGGCCGGCCAGCAGCGGGCCGACTGCCAGCCGAGCCCGTCCTCGGCCAGGGCCAGCCTGGCGGCACCCAGCGCGGGAAACGCGCGCGTCGTTACCGGCAGCCGGGAGTGCGCTGGAGTTGACCACCACCGGCCGCTGTACGGCGCGGCGGGATCTTCGGGCCGGTCGCGCGCGGACCGTTCGTCCTCGAGGGTGTCCGCCAGCCAGGCGGCTACCGACTCCGCGGCCCCGGTCCGCGCTGGTTCGGGCAGCGGATGCGGTTCGAGGAACTGTGCGTACCGCTGGTGGCCGCGGTCGACCGGCGCCGTCCACCACCGCACGTCAGGGGCTCCGAACGCCGCGACAACCGCCTCCGCGACCGGCCGGAGCGCCTCACGTGCAGCCTCGCTCGCAAATCCCCGGTCCTCGTCGTCGGGCTCCTGCCAGTACCAGGCGAAGTCGACGGCAGCCTGCAGGCCAGCCAGCAGGGCGCTGCCGCCGAATGGGGTACCGGACAGGTCGGCCATTGCAATGCATTTTCTGAGCTTCCCGGCAGCGCGCGCCGGATCCCCCATCCGTACATGGTGCAGCGCGTCGGGCCAGGCTCCAGGGACCCGCCTGCCAAGTGATGCCAGCCGGTCATCGAGCAGGTGGACGCACAGCGACCTGCCACGGGGACCAGCCAGCAGCGCATCAGCTTTTGAGCATTACCCTAGCAGTCTTGACACATGAGTCAAGGAGACTCCTTCATGCCCGCTCGGTCGGGTACCCATGGAGAGGTGTCATGCTCCCTGGTCCTGCCTTCACCTGGGCATTCGGGCCGCGAGGACAGACGAGGCTTCCTATGGACATGTGGCTTACCAAAAAGTAAAATCTGGTCGTCGAGTGCTACGAGGGACGGGTGGACAGTTGCCGACGCCGGACTACAAGGAGCACACCGGGGCGCGGCCTAACCGGGACCTAACCGGGACCTAACCGGGACCCGTTACGGGACGTGTACTGCTGAGTAAAATTGCTCAGGCATTGCCCGGGGAATCGAGGAACCTTGCCCAAGGCCGTCAAGGTGTCGCGCGAAGAAGAACTCCTGCGCAACGCCATCCAGCTGTTCAGCCGCGGCGGCTTCCGGGAGACGAGCCTCCAGGAGATCGCCGACAAGCTCGGCATTACCCGGCCGCTCTTTTATTACTATTTCGAGTCAAAGGAAGATCTGCTCTGGCGGATCATCGGGCATCTGGGTGACACCCTGCTCGAGCAGGCCAGGCCCATCGCCGTCGCGGACGAAGCTCCCACCCGCCGTCTCACCCGGCTCTTCGAGCGGCACGTGGAGACCCTGCTGGAGAACGTCGACGCCTTCCGCATTTACTTCGCCGAGCGCAATCAGCTTTCCGGCAAGCGGGACCTGCGGCTCAAGCGCGGCGAGCGGCTCTACCACGAATTGATCACCGACGTGATCATGGAGGCGCAGCGGCTTGGCGAGATACGACCGGGCGACCCGCACCTGGCTACCAGGCTGGCCATGGGCACGGCGAACTCGCTGCTGCGCTGGTTCACCCCGGCCGGCGCGATCTCGGCCCACGAGCTGATGTCGGTCACCGTCGAGTACATGCTGGCCGGGCTGGCGATCAAGAGCTAGCCGCCCGAGCTTCATGATGCCGCTTGCGCCGCCGGTTTACTCGGTGAACTCGAAGAGCAGGTTGTGGTTCTGCGCCGGGTTGATGGCCAGCGCGCCGTCCGCGTCGCCGGGGATGAGGTCGAATCCCTGCGCGGTCAGGTGCTTCTCGACCTCGGCCAGGTTGCCGGCCCGCAGCACCGTGCTGCGGATGCGCTGGCCGTAGCGGCCAAGGTAGTCCGCCAGCGCCCCGTCGCCCGTTGGCTCGAGCATCTCCCAGACGGCGGTGCCGACCTGCAGTTGCACGCCCTTGGCCGCCGCCCGCGGCCGGGAGATCGGGCCGATCTCCGACACCTCGGCCAGCTCGTGCAGCCTGGCCGACGCGGCCTCGACGCTCTCCACGGCTACGGTCAGCCGGGCCAGGCCGGTCAGGCCGAGGGGATGCTGGGTCTCCCAGTAGCCATCCGGCTGGGCCAGCTGCTTGAAGTCGCCGTCGTAGATCTCGAACGCGATGCCGAAGCTGTTGCCCGGATAGGTGAAGAACGCGGCGCCGAGGTCGTTGATGATCCGGACGCCCTGCTCGTTGGCGAACTCCCGGGCGCTCGTCACGTCGGGGACGTGGTACTCGATGCCGATGTAATGGTCGCCGTAGCGGGCCAGCAGCCGGCCCTGTCCCCGCTCGCCGCGCTCCTTCGGCGCGAAGAACTCAAACATCACGCCGCCAAGCGTCATCAGGCAGGCGTCCGTCCCGTCGCCGGAGTCGGGAATCCGCCGGTCCAGGGTGAATCCCACCCGGTCCCTGAAGTGCTCGATGGTCTCTTCGTATCCGTCCACGATCGCGTTGATGTGGTTCGGATGGATCAGTTGCCACTTGTCAGCCATGATCGCAGCCTCGTCCGCCGTTGACTCTGGTGTCAAGAGAAAACATTGATTATTTGTGAAATCTCGATCTATTAACTGGATCCGGGCGGCTCCCGGGGACGGAGCACTCGGGAGCCGCCCGGAGGTCTGCCGGATCAGCTGGCCGCGTACCGGATGTCGTACGGGCCCGCTAAAGCGCCATTCGTGCTAGCCGTACCAGAATGACGCGGCTGCCACGATCGACCGCGCCACCCGCGTGCCCGCACCATCGAGGCATGAAACGAGAAATAGTCACAGCCAGCAGTCACAACGTCATCGTCGTAGGTGACAATCGCATCATGGCCGGACCGGTCGCCGCGCCGCTGCGGAACACGCTCAAGGCGCCGTTCACCAAGCGCACCTGGGCCGAACTCGCCTACACGCTCGCCACCCTCCCGCTCGCCCTCGTCGCCTTCGTCTACACCGTGCCCATGCTGGAGAACGGGTTCTTCTGGGCAGTCTCCGCACCCGGCCTGCGGAAGTTCGGCGCGGCCAGCCGGTACCTCGCGCGCCGCCTGATTGCCGAAGACGTCCCGCCCCCGCCAGAGCAAGGGCCCACCCTGCGGTTCAAGGTGAGGACAAAGAACGAACAGGACGCCGAGCGTCTTGCCAAGGCCGCGGGAAAGGCCGAGGCCAAGGCACGGGTGTGGGAGACGAAGCCCGGGGTCACCATCCGGAAAATCCCGTCGGCACGGATCGCCGAACTAGCCGCCGAGGCGGGCATTACGATCGGTGAGATCCAGCCGCTGAGCGCGTTTGCCAACTGGATACACCGTGGCGGCGTCGACCCGGTCGCCTGGCGGGCACGCGGCTACTTCGCGCTCAAGCTGCCGCTCGCCTCCGTCGGCCTGGCCGTCGCGGCGATCGGCTGGCTTGGCGGCCTGTTCTACCTGGCCTTCCCGGCCTGGTGGTCGCTCGGCATGCGCGGCGAGTTCGGCGAGTTCGGCACCTCCAGCCTCGCTGCCTCGTTCGCCCTGGTGCCGCTAGGCGCCGCCCTGCTCCTCGCGGGCCCGTGGCTGCTGCACGGGGCCACCGAATCCGACGTCTGGCTCGTCAGGCACCTGCTCGGCTCGAACTCACCCGACGAGCGGATCCGCGTCCTGGTGGAGAGCCGCGCCCGCGTCGTCGACGACTCGGCGGCCAGGCTCCGCACCATCGAGCGAGATCTGCACGACGGAACCCAGGCGCAGCTCATCGGCCTGGCGATGAAGCTGGGCCTGGCCAAGGAGAAGCTCACCGACGGCGCCCAGACGGACCTGGCTCGCGTCACCCAGCTCGTCGACGACGCCCACCGCGGCATCATCGAGGCGATCGCCGACCTGCGGACGCTGGCCCGCGGCATCCACCCGCCGGTCCTTGACAACGGCCTCGCCGACGCGCTGGCCACGCTCAGCCGCCGCAGCGCGGTCCCAGTCGAGCTGATCGTGGACACCCCCGAGCGCCCGTCGGCCGCGATCGAGACCATGGCCTACTTCTCCGCCGCCGAACTGCTCGCCAACGTCGCCAAGCACAGCGGCGCGCGGCACGCGACCGTTGAGACCGTGCACGTCCCCGGCCTGCTCCGAATCCGCGTCACCGACGACGGCCAGGGCGGCGCCCGCCCGGTCCCCGGTGGCGGCCTGTGCGGGCTGGCCGAACGCGTCCGCACCGTCGACGGCCGCGTCGAAGTCGACAGCCCGCGCGGCGGTCCCACGACGGTTACCGTCGAACTCCCGTCCCACGCCTGAAAGGTAACCGGCCAGCCATGCGCATCGTCATCGCCGAGGACGCCGCCGTGATCAGGGCCGGGCTATCGGAGAT
>JBOHCG010000617.1:0-4742 GCA_050698735.1 Streptosporangiaceae bacterium
ATCGATCGTCAGCAGGCCCTTGCCGAGCGCCTCCCGGGCAACGACCCGCTCGATGTCCTGCGGCGCGACGTGTTGGAATCGCCCGGTCACCTGCATGGTGCGGATCGGTTGGTTGAGCGCCCAGAACACCACCATGAAGGTCGCAAGGAGCGCGCCGCCGATGGCGAGCGCCCGGCCGACGAGCCGCCACGGGACGAGCGCGGAGCCGCGGGCGTTGGCCGGTGCGGGATCGGGGGCGGCGGCGGGCACGGAGCCGGCGGCTGGTGCCGGGGGCCACTCGTGGCGGCCGTGCTGGGGCATGGGGCGCGGGGGGGCGAAAGGGTCGCCGGACAGGAAGAGGGTGTCGGAGAGGAAGCGGGCTAGCTCGCGGAGGTTGTCTGGGCCGCCCTCGCGCAGGTAGCCGAACGCATCGGCGGCGACGCCCGCGGGGACCGTGGACAGGGCCATAAGGTCGGCGTCGGGGGTGGCCTCGCCGCCCAGGGCGACCAGCGGGATCCCGGTGGCTGCCAGCGCGTCCAGGCCTTCTGGCCAGGCCCTTCTTCCGCCCAGGAGGCGGAGCACGACCAGGTCGGCCCGGGCGGCCAGGGCGGCCACGTCCGACGCAGGCAGGCGGGCCGGATTGGCGGTCAGGTACGCCGCGCCGGACGCGGCGGCTGCCAGGAGCTCGGTGTCGGCGGTGGAAACCAAGAGGATCTTGTGCACTCATTGATACTGCCATGCGGCCCGACAGCAAACTCGCGGAGCACTCACAGCTCGCGTTCAGGGGGAACCGGGACATGTCCAAGACCGGGAACGCACTCTTACGGGTATGAACAACATGTATGGCACGCCCGCCGGCAGCCCCGGCCCGGTGGGTTCGCCTTCTCCTTCTGGACCGTCCCGCAAACAGCGGATGCTCCGCTGGGGTGTCGGCGTCACCCTGGCCGGCTTCCTGGCCGGAGGCGGAATTGCCTGGGCGGTCTCCTCGTCAGGGAGCCCGGCGGCCGGCACCACCGCCGCGGGCACCACCAGCACGGCGCTGACCGGGAACGCGGCGGTGCTCAACTCCGCGCTGAACACCGAGGCCAGCACGACGGCTTCGCTGCCGCGGCTGCGGCGGGCGCTTGCCCGGCTGCGCGCCCTCGGCGGCATCGACGGCGAGGTCACCTACCACAACAAGACCGGCTACCACACGCTCGCCTTCGAGCGCGGCACGATCACGTCAGTGAGCGGCAACGACGTCGTGGTCAAGGCGCCCAACGGCGACACGCTGACGTGGCTGATCGTGAGCGACACCGTGATCCGGCGGGGCGGCACCAAGACCACCACGGGCGCGCTGGCCACCGGGCAGACCGTGTTCGCCGGCGGCCCGGTCGTCAACGGCGCCAGGGACGCCCGGGTGATCGTGATCAGGTCCGCAACTACCACAGGAACCCAGACGTCATGAGGTTAAACCCGCGACGCAGACCGCGGCGTGCCCGTTGGAACGGGCGCGCCGCACTGCGCCGTTAAGCAATGTGCCACTACCTTCGTATGCTTGACAATGAAACGTGAGATGCCATGGCAGACGGTGACCGAATCCCGAAGGTGCTCGTCGTCGACGACGAGCCGAACATCCGTGAGCTCGTCGAGGTCGCGCTGAAGTTCCACGGTTGCGCGGTCGCCGTCAGCGCCACGGGCAAGGACGCCATGCACCAGGCTGGGGTGTACCAGCCGGACCTGATGGTCCTCGACGTGATGCTGCCCGACATGGACGGCTTCGAGGTGTGCCGCACGCTGCGCGCCGAGGGCAACGACGTGCCGGTCATCTTCCTGACCGCGCGGGACACCACCTCGGACACGATCCGCGGCCTGACGCTCGGCGGCGACGACTACGTGACCAAGCCGTTCTCGGTCGAGGCGCTGGTGGCCAGGGTCAGGGCGGTGCTGCGCAGGACCGCCCGCGCGGCCGGCTCGGACGGGCACCCCGTCGGCGACGCCGTGCTCCAGGTCGGCGACCTGGAACTCGACGAGGAGCACTGGGTGGTGCGCCGGGCAGGCACGCCCGTGGACCTGTCACCGACGGAGTTCCGGCTGCTCGCGTACCTGATGCGGAACCAGGGACGGATGCTCACCCGGCAGCAGCTCCTGGAGAACGTATGGGGCTGGGAGTTCGCCGGCCAGTCCCAGGTCGTCGAGACCTACGTGAGCTACCTGCGGCGCAAGCTCGACCCGCTCGGGCCGCCGCTGATCCACACCCAGCGCGGCGTGGGCTACAGCCTGCGCCCGCCGCCTGAAACCGAGCGCGCGATCGGATGAGCCTCACCCGGCGGGAGCGGATCCGGCGCGGCAGGCTGTCGCTGCGGTCCAGGCTGCTGGCCGGGCTGATCGCGATCACCGCGCTGTTCCTCATCGTGATGGGCGTGGTCACGGCGGTGGTGCTCGGCACCTCCGAGCAGGACCAGTACAACACCGACCTCCTGCTCACCGCCAAAGGGAACCTGAACTCGTTTTCGACCGTGCAGGGCGCCTATGCCGCTGTCGACGTCGCCCGCGGGGGCGCGGTGACGCCGCTCACCCCGGCGTCCGGCGAGCTGAGCCAGCTGGAGAACTGGGTAGCCGACCTGATCGAGGAGCACCGGGCATTCGCCTACCTGAAGGCCAACGACGGCGCGGTGTTCAACACCACGCTGCCCGGCGGGCCCGGCGTGGGCGCGACCGTGCGGGTATTGGACAACACGCGGCGTGCGGTCGACAGCTCCGTCGTCCCGCTGGGCGCGAGCGCCATCGTGGTCGTGCGGCCGCTCAGCGCGGTGGGCAGCGAGGTGCGCGGCCTGGTCCTGGCCGAGCTGATCACCGGCGCGGTGCTGCTCGGGCTGCTGGCGCTGGGCGGGCGGTGGCTGATCGGGCGCGGGCTCGCGCCGCTTGACCGGATGGCGAGCACCGCTGACATCATCACCAGCCGGGGCGACCTGACCGCGCGGATGCCCGATCCCGGCGACCACGCCGAGGCGGGGCGGCTGGCCGCGGCGATCAATACGATGCTGGACCGTATCCAGCAGGCGTTCGGCGCCCGCTGGCAGTCCGAGCAGAAGGTACGCCAGTTCGCCGCGGACGCCTCGCACGAGCTGCGCACCCCGCTGACCACCATCCGCGGGTACGCGGAGCTGTACCGGCAGGGCGCGCTCGGCCCCGACAAGCTGCCGAACGCCATGCGCCGCATCGAGCAGGAGGCGGACCGGATGGCCAGCCTGGTCGCCGAGCTGCTCGAGCTTGCCAGGCTGGACCGGAGCGACTCCTCCCTCGACCTGACCGAGACCGACCTGGCCGGGCTCGTCAGGGACGCGGTCGCCGACGCCGAGGCGGTCGAGCCGCGCAGGCGGGTGCACGCCACCGCGCCGGCCAGCCTGATCGTGGTCGCCGACGAGTCGCGGATCCGGCAGGTGCTCGCGAACCTGCTCGGCAACGTGCGCGAGCACACCGCGCCGGATACCCCGGTCGCGGTGCGGCTGGCCCGGGCCGGCCAGGGCGCGCTGCTGGAGGTGACCGACGCGGGCCAGGGCATGAGCGAGGAGGAGGCGGCGCGGGCGTTCGACCGCTTCTTCCGCGGCGCCCAGCGCGATGGCGCCGGCCACGGCAGCGGCCTGGGCCTGAGCATCGTGCAGGCGATCGCCGCGGCCCACGGCGGCCACGCGATGCTCAGGTCCGCGCCGGGGGCGGGCACCTCGGTGCAGATCTGGATCCCGTTCCGGGCTCCCGCGGAGACCCAGGACTTCAGCCACAACGATTCGGATGCCGCCCGCGCCGGCCGCGCCGCCACACCGCAGCAGAGCGAGGACGCCGGGCCGCAGCCCAGCCCGGACCCCGCGTACCGCTGATCTGTTACCCGACCAGGCGCGTTAGCCATCCAAGACGATCATGTCCGGAATAGTGTGTGGGCCATGGACGACCGCGAGATCGTCGCGGCCATGATGGCCGGCGACCCTGCTGGGGTCGCCGGAGCCTATGACAAGTACGCGGCGTCCCTGTACGGTTACTGCCGCTGGACGCTTGCCGAGCCTGCCGACGCCGCCGAGGCCCTGCAGCGGACCTTCATCATCGCCGCCGCCGCCAAGCTGGGCGGCATCGGCGATCCCGCCCAGCTGCGTCCCTCGCTGTACGCGGTGGCCCGCGACGAGTGCTACAACCGGCTGCACGCGACCGAGCCCGGCCTCGGCCAGCTGGCCGACATCCCGGCCCGGCCGGCGAACGCACCGGACTCCGCCGCCGCCGAACGCCGCGACGCCGAGGTGCGCAAGATGATCCGCGCCACCATGGCCGAGCTGAATCCCCGTGAGCGCGAGCTCGTCGAGCTGAGCCTCCGGCACGACCTGAGCGACGCCGACCTGGCCGTGGTGCTCGACGTGTCCTGGAACCGAGCCCACGCGCTGGCCGACCGCGCCCGCCAGCACCTGGCGAAGGCCCTCGGCGTGCTGGTCGTCGCGCGCACCGGGCGGCAGCACTGCACGGCGCTCGATCAGCTGCTGACCGGCTGGGACGGGCGGCTCACCGGGCAGGTACGGGCGGCCGTCGGCCAGCACATCGAGCAGTGCGAGACCTGCACGGACCGCACCAGGGGCGCGCTGCGCCCCGAGGAGCTGTTCCGCCTGCTGCCGCTGCCCGCGCTCCCCTCCGGGCTGCGAACGCCGGCGCTGGCGATGGCCGCCGACGCCATCCCGAAGACCGCGAGCCACCCGGCCATCGGGGACACGCGGCCGGACGGGCTGCGCGCCGTGCCGCCGGGC
>JBOHCG010000618.1:0-4736 GCA_050698735.1 Streptosporangiaceae bacterium
TCTGCGAGCGGCTCGCGGATTTCCTCAACCACGGCATCGTGCCGGCCGTGCCGCGCACCGGCATGGGCGCCGCGGGCGAGATCATGCAGCTCGCGCACGCGTTCGGGCCGGTGGCCGGGATCGGCCGGGTCATCGGGCCCGATGGCACCCTGCTGACGGCGGCGCAGGCGCTGCGAGCCCGCGGTCTTGACGAGTTCAGCCTCGGCCCGAAGGAGGGCATCGCCCTCATCGAGGGCGTACCGGGGGTCACCGGCTTGTGCGCGCTCCGCCTCGGGGAGACTGCCGCGCTCGCCTCGCTCATGGAGGCGTCCGCGGCGCTGTCGATCGTCGTGGCCCGGGCCCCGCGTGACCCCTACGATGCGGCCTGCGGGCGCGGCGACGAGCTCCTGGCCGGGGTGCTCGGGCGGCTGCGCGCCGCCGTCGGCTCGGAAGCGGCGCCACGCTCCTTGCAGGCCCCGCTGTCGTTCCGGGTGGCCGGGCCCGTGCTCACCCAGGTGCTGCGGGCCGCCGCCCAGCTCGAGGCGGCCGTGCACCGCGCCCTGGCCGGGGTCACCGACTCCCCCGCCTTCCTGGACGGGCGGTTCATCGGGACCGCCGGGTTCCACGGAATCGACCTGGCCGCGCACTGCGACCAGCTCACCGCGGCGTTCTGCCACGCGGCCGAGGTGGCGGCGGCCCGCCTCCACCGGTTGCTGGATCCCAGGGTCACCGGGCTGCCCGCGCAGCTGGCCCGCCACCCGGGCCCCGAGGCCGGGATGTCGCCTGTGCACAAGCGCGCCGCCGGGGAAGTCCACGCCATGCGGCGCCTGGCGACCTCGACGCCGGTCGGCCTGATCGAGACGTCGGGCGGCCAGGAGGACGTGCAGTCGTTCGCCTGGGAGGCCGCCGAGAAACTCCGCGCCGCGCTGCACCACGCTCGCGCGGTCACGGCGTGCGAGCTGCTGGCCGGGTACCAGGGTTCGGCGCTGTCGGAGCGCCCGGCGCCCCCGGGGTGCGCGGCGCTGCTGGACTGGCTCGCGGCGATCATCGGCCCGATCGACGGCGACCGGCCGTTCGGCGAGGACATCGAGCGCCTCATCCGCTCGCCATGGCCCCCGTCGTGACCGTAAGGCCCAGCCGGGCCAGGGGCCGTGGTGTTGCGCGGAACCCGTGCTGGTGCTGATCGCGATGCCGGGCTGGGCGGAGCCAACCTTCAGCTAAGCCAGTTGGGGCGCACCAGGCCCGTTTCGTAGGCCAGGACGACGAGTTGCGCCCGGTCTCGTACGCCGAGTTTGGTCATCGCCCGGCTCACGTGGGTGCGCACGGTGGCCGGGCTCATGTACAGCTTCTGCGCGATCTCGTCGTTGGTGAGGCCATCGGCGACAAGCGTCATCACTTCGCGCTCCCGCTGGGTGATCGCATCGAGTTCGGCTGCCGGGTGGGGTTCCTTGGCCCGGCTGGCGAACTCGGCCACAAGCCTGCGGGTCATGCTGGGGGAGATCAGCGAGTCACCGTGCGCCACGACCCGGACCGCGGTCGCGAGGTCGGCCGGCTCGGTATCTTTCAGGAGAAAGCCGCTCGCGCCGAAGCGCAGGGCGTCGAAGAGGTACTCGTCGAGCCCGAACGTGGTGAGGATGACGATGCGCACGCCGGCAAGGTCCGGGTCGGCGGTGATCCGGCGGGTGGCTTCGAGCCCGTCGAGTCCCGGCATGCGGATGTCCATGAGGATCACGTCGGGCCGGAGCTTTCTGGCCAGCTCAACGGCGCCGGCTCCGTCAGAGGCCTCGCCGGCGACCTCGATGTCGTCGCGGGCGTCGAGCAGCGCCTTGAAACCGGCGCGGACCAGGCTCTGGTCATCGGCGATCAGGACGCGGATCATGCCGCGGGCCTGACCGGCAGGCGTGCACTGACCCGGAACCCGCCGCCCGGCCGGAACCCGGCGGACAGGTCGCCGCCGAGGGCGGTGGCGCGTTCCCGCATGCCGGTGATCCCGCTCCCCGTCCCGGTCGCGGCGGCCCCTCCGGAGGGGGGCGTCCCGTCGTCGTCGATCTCGACGTGCATGTCCGCGTCGTCGTAGGTCACCTGCACCGTGACCCGGGCCCGCCCGGCGTGGCGGGCGACGTTGGTGAGCGACTCCTGGATGATGCGGTACGCGGCTAGCTGCACGGCGGCGGGCAGCGGCGGCGCCTGTCCGGCGATCTCGACCTCGACGCTGAGGCCGGCGGCCCTGGTGAGCTCGATGAGCTCGGGGAGGCGGTCGAGCCCGGGGGCGGGCGAGCGGGGCGCGGCGTCGTCGTCACGGCGCAGCGTCGTCAGCATCGTGCGCAGCTCCTCGAGTGCTTCTTTTGACGCCGACTTGATCGCGCTCAGCGCCGCGCGCGCCTGTTCTGGCTGGCTGTCCATGAGGTCAAGGCCCATGCTGGCCTGGACGTTGATGAGCGAGATGTTGTGGCCGATCACGTCGTGCAGGTCCCTGGCGACCCGCAGCCGCTCCTCGCTCTGGTGGCGGCGCTGGTCGAGCTGACGGCTGGCTCTGGTCGCGTACGCCCGCTCGGCCCGGATCCGGGTCGCCTCGGCCGCGATCACCAGCGCCAGCGTCCATCCCGCGAGCAGCAGCATGTCGTTTACCGGCGGGATCGGGTAATCGTAAGCGAGCGGGGCGAGCCAGATCGTCCAGACGAAGCACAGTGCCAGCGCCGACCAGGCCGCGTAGCGCTTCCCGGCGGTGGCCGCCACAAAGAACGCGACCACCATGCTGACATGAGCCAGACCAGTGCCCGACGACGGGAGCGTCGTGGCGACGATCACCCACAGCACCGGCACCGGATGCCGGCGCCGCGCGACCAGGGCCACCGGGCCGACCACGAGCAGCACCCAGTCCACCGCGTCGAGTGGTGCATGCGGGCCGAACAGGTTGGCGTTCGCGCCGGTGATCGCTGCGGCACAGGTGAGCTGCACCGCGAGCACCACGAGCGGCAGCGCGAGATCCCGGCGCACGCTCAGCGTCCGCGACAGCGCGCGGGACGCCCGTGCGGCGAGTGCGGCGGCAGGATCTCTCATCTCAGTTCAAGCGTAACGAGCTATCTGACCAGGTGCATCGCGCAGGCGACGCATCCTCGCCTGCACGTTGTGCGTACCCGAAGCCGCCCCGCTACGTCCCCTGACGTAGGCCGGAAGCCGATGCTGAGCCGACGAAATCTCCGCGCCGATCGCCCACGATTGCAGTAAAACGCGGGTCCATGACTTGAGACGCCCAGAGAGGACAAGGCGATGGCTGGTTTCGCCCGTTGGTGCTTCGTGCACCGGAAGGCCGTCCTGGCCGGATGGCTGATAGCCCTGATCGGTTTCTTCGCCATCGGCCTGCTGGCCGGATCGGCGTACACGGAGAACGACGCGTTGCCGGGGACCGATTCCACCCAGGCCCTGAGCGTGCTCCAGGCGGACTACCCCGCCCAGGCAGGGGACAGCGATCAGATCGTGGTGCAGGCCAGGCAGGGGACGCTGCGCTCGCCGGCCGCCGAGGCGGCGGTCACGTCGATGCTCGCCCGGGTCGCCCGGCTCTCCCATGTGAGCTCAGTGACCTCCCCCTACGGCCCGGGCGGCCAGATCGGCAAGGACGGCACGATCGGCCTGGCCACGGTAATCCTCGACGAACAGGCGTCGAACGTCCCGAACTCGGCTGTCCAAGCGATCGTTTCCACCGCCCAGTCCGCCGACAGCGCGCTGCTGAACGTACAGCTGGGCGGCGCGGCGATCGAGAACGTCGCGGTGAGCGGCGGAGATTACACCAGCGTAATTCTGGGGATCGTGCTCGCGCTGATCGTCTTGTTCATCGCGTTCCGGCGCTCGGTGTCCGCTGCGCTCCTGCCGCTGATCTCGGCGCTGGTGGCGATCGGGGCAGGCCTGTCGATCGTCGACATCCTCACGCACGCCGTCTCGGTCGCGAACTGGGTACCCGAGGTCGCCGTCATAGTGGCGCTCGGCGTGGGCGTGGACTACGCGCTGTTCGTCGTCAGCCGGCACCGCAACGGGCTGCTCGCCGGGCAGACACCCGAGGACGCCGCCGTCACCGCGCTGAACACCTCGGGCCGCGCCGTGCTGCTGGCCGGGCTGACCGTATGCGTCGCGCTGCTGGGGTTGTTCGCCCTCCAGCAGTCCACGCTGGACGGCGTGGGGGTGGCGGTCTCGGTCGTGGTCGGCCTGACCATGCTGGCCTCGCTGACCCTGCTGCCGGCCATGCTGGGCTTCCTCGGCCTGAAGGTGCTGCGGCGAGCCGAACGGCGCAGGCTCGCACAGCAGGGGCGTCAGGTCGAGCAGGCGGGAGGGTTCTGGCTGCGCTGGGCCGAAGGGCTCGGCCGCAGGCCGCTGATCCCCGCCGTCGCCGCGCTGGCGGTGATCGCCGTTCTCGCCATCCCGTTCTTCAGCATGCGCGTCGGGGCGCTTGACGCCAGCACCGACCCGCCGTCGTCGACCACCTACCAGGCCTACGAGCTGCTGGCGAAGGGGTTCGGCCCCGGGTTCAACGGGCCCCTGGACGTGGTCGGTCAGGTCGCCGGCCCCGCCGACCGGGCACGCTTCGCGGCGTTCCTCGCCTCGGCCCGCAGCGAGCCAGGCGCGGCCGCGGTCACTGCGCCGCAGCTCAGCCCGAACGGCAAGGCCGAGGTCGCCGAGGTGTTCCCGACCACCGGGCCGCAGGACGCCGGGACAACCACCGTGCTTGACCGGTTGCGGGCCGCGGTCCCCCGGGCGGAGGCGGG
>JBOHCG010000619.1:0-4736 GCA_050698735.1 Streptosporangiaceae bacterium
AGAGGTCCGTCATGTACGAAGTCGCCACGCGGGAGATGCCCGAGCGGAGCCTGCTGTGCCTGAAGCGCCACGTTGAGGAGGAGGGGATGTGGGCGTTCGGCAAGGAGTTCATCGCGATCCTGCGCGACCGGCCGCTCCCGAGGATGGAAGGACGCGAAGGCGCGATGTTCTGCATCTGGTGGGGCCAGGTGAGTGCCGACAGTGATGGCCCGCTCGAGTTTTGCAAGCCGGTTCCGGAGGCAGAGGCACACGCTCTCGCAGGGCACTATCCCGAGCTGACCTTGCGGACCGAACCCGCGCATCGTGAGCCCTTCGTCGCGCTCGGCCCGCCCGCCGGAGAGAACACCGTCCAGTGGGAGCTCGCTTCCGAGGCGCTGCGCATCTGGGCGATTGAGAACGGCATCGATCCGGAGAGTCTTCAGCTCAAGCCCGAGGACCTCGGCTTGCGGATCACCTACCTCGCGGCCGGGCCCGTTACCGAAGCGGGCGTCCCGGACTGCGACTTCGCGTTGCCGTTCGCGTGAGCGCCGGCGGGAGCGTCCCGGCGCCATGGCGGAGGGCCTTGCGACGGCATCTGCGCCGGTGTGACCTGGGCGACTCATGAGGCGGCGCGGCGTGACCTACGACACCGGGATGGTCTTCTCGGGCCCGGGGTGGAAGGTCCCGACGCGCCCGAAGCTCGACCTCGCCACCGCGGAGCGCGAGTTACAGATCGTGCGCGACGACCTGCACTGCAATGCCGTCCGCTTGATAGGACGCGACGTTGACAGGCTGGTGCAGGTCGCTGAGCGCGCCCTGGCCCGCGGCCTTGAGGTATGGCTGTCACCGACGCTGTGGGGCCGGTCTCCCGATGAGACGCTCCGCTACTGCGTCTCGGGGGCCGAGCCGGCCGAGCGCCTACGCCAGCAGCACCCCGACCGTTTCGTCCTCGTCCTCGACAGCGAGCTGACGCTGTTCATGCAGGACATCGTGCCGGGCAGGGACTTCGCAGAGCGCGCAGCACCGGCGGGCAGCGCCTCGGTCCGGTCGGCGGCGTTGCCGAGAATCCCGCCGGTTAGCAGCGTCAGCCATTCGTCGATGGCGTCGGCAGCTACCTCCGGGTCAATGACTGGCTCGGGCTCGGCGCCGGAAGCGAGCTGGGCGTCGGCTCGGTGCACCAGCGTCTCGTGCGCCATCCGCCGTATCCAGAAACCGGCAGCGACCGGACCGGTGAACGACCAGACGAGGTCGCCGTCCGCTTCCCGCACCGCGTCGACGATGCGCGCCGCGCCGGCCCGCAGCCACGCTGGCTGCTCGTCGCGATCATCGGGCAGCTTGCCGTCTGGTACCCTCTCGGAACGGAATGAACGCGTCTGACCTCGTGCGGGTGATCTCGGCCGCCCACCGGTGCGCTCTGCCAACGTGCGTGACAAGCTGACGCAGTGTCCATGCCGGGCAGGTGGGGATCGGCAGGCTCTGATCGTGCTCAGCCAGGATTTCCGCTAGCCCTGCTGTGCTGGCCTCGATCTCGGCGACGTACCGGTCGGAACTGAGCTGCGGCATGGTGTTCCTTCTTTGTGATCTGCGTGATCTGCTGCGGCTAGCCTAGCCACGCCTGGCTGTAAGCCTGTCCAGGCTCCGCAGGGCCGCGCGCTTGCTCAGATCCGGCTCATTCGGCCTGTGCCGACTGAATACCTGGCCAAACCTGGGCCGGCGAGAGTCTGGCCGACTCACGGCGGTACCACGACTATCTACTGCTCTGCAGCGACGGCTCAGCTCGCTGGCGCCAGAGTGGCGGCGACGGCTTCGGGGTCTGCGCAGCCGACGATCCACTCATCCCAGGGAGCACCCTCTAGGCGCACCCTCACGCCGCGGGGCGTGTCGCCGTGGACCGCGACGAACACCTTCTCGCCATGGCCGCGGACAGTGGCCACAGTGGCGACGCCGGGGACGCGCATCCCGACTTTGAACCCGACCCCGATCCCGGTCCAGCTGTGGGCGTCGTCGAGTACCTCGACACCGCGAAGTTTCGACAGCGGCACACGAAGATCGCCGTGGACCGCCTCGGCCTTCTCTGCGCCCGATAGGTGAAGCACCAGTTCCTCGCCTTCCAGCTGCAGCTCTGCCATGCCAGGCTCCTCGCCATCGAGTTACTACCTCGTTTCTACACCTTCCAGCTCGCCGCCCAAGCACCCGGAAAGTGCCTTTCGGACCGGTGCGAACGGACCTTATCCAAGCCCAATCCTCCCAGTTCAAAGGCAGCTCCGACGCCCGCGCCCCGGTCGACACGTAGAACGCGACCAGCGCCCGGTCCCGGTGCGACGGCAGCCGGGCGAAGATCTCGTTGAACTCCCCGTCGGGGATGCTGCGCGGGATCCGGCTGGCACCCGATTCTGCCGCCCGGTCGGGAGATGGCGAGCTGCCTGGCGGGCGCAGATCGCCAGTGCAGAGGCCATGCACGAGCTTGACGCGGCGCGGTCATGGACGAGCCTGGCGTGGCCGGTTGCGTCGGCATCGACATGTGACTACAATTCTAGTCATGACGACGATCCCGATGGCGGATGCGAAGGCCCGCCTCTCGGCGGTCCTCGATGAGGTCCGCGACACCCACGAACGGGTAGTGATTACCCGCAACGGCCGGCCGGAGGCTGTCATCATGGCCGTGTCGGATCTGGAGGCGCTGGAGGACACGCTGGACCTGCTGTCCACGCCAGGAGCGGTAGGGGAAATCCGCCAGGCCGAGGCTGACATTGCCGCCGGCGATACGGTCGGCGCCGACGAGCTGCGCCGCCAGCTGGCGGCTCGCGCCGAGCGCGAGCGGCGTGGCTGACGGCTCCTACCGGCTGTCCCTGGCTCCGGCCGCGCGCCGGGCGATCACCGAGGGTCCGCCTGTGGGTTTGCCCTTGGCGGTGGCAACGGCGGTGGCGGAGTTCATTACCGGGCCGCTGCTGGATAAACCCCGCGTGGTGGGCAAGCCGCTGACGAACGAGCTGACCGGCTACCACTCGGCTCGGCGGGGTGCATACCGAGTGATCTATCGCATCGATTACGACGGGCGGGCCGTTCACGTCGTGCGCATCGACCACCGGGCCGACGTCTACCGAACCTGACGGGGTACCGCCCCGATTGCCGAAAACCTGCGCCACCTGGGCGGATGCACTGCAGGACGCCGTCGGCTCGGTCCCGCGTACAGCGCCTGGCGGGCAGGTTCTGGTTCGGGCTTGCGTGCGATGATTTTCGGCTTGTGGGCTTGAAGCTGATCTTCCTCATCGTTTCCGTGCGGTGTCGCTGCTGGCGTTGTCCCGCCGGGAGTCGTGGTGGAAGGACGCGGAGATCCTGATCCTGCGGCACCAGCTCGCGGTGGCCCCGCACCGGACCTTGAAGCGGGCCGCGCCCCGCCGCCGCCGGGCACGCTACACCATCTCCCGCGAGCAGCTCTGGGACCTCCACCACGGCCAGCGGCTCTCATTCACCGAGATCGGACAGCGCACCGGCTACAGCAGAACGGCCATCTCAGACCTCGCCCGTGCCTACGAGATCCCCCACCAGCATCTACCAGGAGGGCAAGCCACTCAAGGCACCTGCCGTTCCAGGCCACTAGATGGGTAATCCAGGGGATAGACACCGGTTGGTGATCAGTCGGCGTGGCCGGTACAAGGACGTTATGCGCCAAGAAGCTGGCCTCACCGCGGGTTACCGCATCCTGCGCACCAATGGGCTCATTGCCGTCAGGGCTCAAGATCCGACGAGCTGGAACGGGGTGTCGTCGGTATTGAGCAAGCAGCCATCCAGGCATCGTGCGAGACGCGTCGGCTCGGGGGCCAGCAGGCCCAGGCATTTCTGCCCTGCAGGGCTTGACCTTTGACGCTGCGTCAACCCTTCATGCTAGCTGTCATGAGGGCGGGCAAGACCACGCTGCTGCACTTGATAGGCACCCTTGATCGGCCCAGCTCGGGGATGGTGCGTCTCACCGGCATCGACGTGGCCGGGCTGGATGACCGGGAAGTCGCCTACCTGCGGGCCGCCCGCATCGGGTTCGTGTTCCAGCAGTTCTTCCTGGCCGAGCACGAAACTGTGCTCGGCAACGTGGCCGATGGCCTCATGTACGCGGGAGTGCGGCTGGCCGAACGACGCCGGCGTGCGCTTGACGCCCTCGACCTGGTCGGGCTCGCGGCACGGTCGGGTGCACGGCCCACCCAGCTATCGGGAGGGCAGCGGCAGCGAGTCGCCATCGCGCGGGCACTAGTACAGGCCCGCGTAAGTCCTTGAGGGGTTCGGCCCGCCGGTTTCGTGGTGTTCATGCGGCTGCGGGGATGCTGCTGACCGGTGCGGGTCTGGCTACCGCCGGGTCGTCGTGCCGGGCGTGGCGGGCGAGATAGCGGGCGTGGTCGGCGTGGGCGTCATAGGTCCAGGTGCAGGGCCTGGCGGTGCGGTTGCAGCGGATGGCGAAGCTGGTGATCTTGCCGGCGAGGCCGGCGGGGGAGGTGAACTCGCCGCGGCGCAGCAGGCCCCTGGCCAGCACAGAGAACCACATTATCTTGAGCTTGGCCGTCTGTGGTTGCGCTGACCTGGGCGGACGCGTCGAGGACGGTGACCTGGACGCGTCCGCCGGTGAGGTCTCGGGTCGGTGTGAGGGGGTCTGATCGTTATCGGATGGTGACGGTCAAGATGGTGGCTGGAGGCCGCTGATCCGGGCTTGCCGTTGTTCGCCGAGGGCGATGGCGAGCTGCCGGCGGAGCCGGGTGTTCTCTTCGCGG
>JBOHCG010000620.1:0-4732 GCA_050698735.1 Streptosporangiaceae bacterium
GCGCGGGACCTGACAGAAACCAAAGGGAGGCAGCAGTGCAAACCACGGACGTACTGAGCTACGAGGTGCGAGACCGCAAGGCCTACATCACGATGAACCGCCCCCACCGGATGAACGCGCTAAACCGGGAGCTCATGGGCGACCTGCGGGAGGCGTTCGGCGAGGCCGACCGCGACGAGAACGTGTTCGTCGTCATCCTCACCGGTGCGGGCGGGCGGGCGTTCTCGGCGGGCGCGGACCTGAAGGATATGGCCGCCCGGATGGAAGCCGAGCAGGACGGCGGCGCCGGGCAGGCAGCGCCGCGGCCGATGACCGCCCGGCCTGAGGTGGCCAGGGGCGGCTTCATGCCGGGCTTCGACGACGTCAACACGTGCACCAAGCCGGTCATCGCCGCGATCGACGGGTACTGCATGGCGGGCGGCATGGAGATCGCGCTGTACTGCGACATCCGCCTCGCCACTAGGCAGTCGAGCTTCGCCATGCCGGAGCCTAAGCGGAACCTGCTGTCCGGGCCGGCGTTCGTGCACCTGTCGCGGATGATCCCGCTGGGCGAGGCGATGCGCATCGAACTGGTCGGCGATCCGATCGATGCGGAGCGTGCGTACCAGATCGGCCTGATCCAGGGAATCTACGAGGACCGGACCGCGCTTGAGGCGGCAGCCGACGAGATGGCCGACAAGATCGGCGAGAACTCGCCGCTGGCCGTGCAGTTCCTCAAGCGCATCGTCAAGGACGGGCGCGACATGACGGTGGATCACCACTGGAAGTTCGCGGAGATGTTCGCCTACACGCTGGGGCGGACGCAGGACGCGCTCGAGGGCCCCAAGGCCTTCGCGGAGAAGCGCAAGCCTGAGTGGAAGATGCGATAGCAGCTAAGGGAGCAGTACGATGACGTTCAAGATCGGCCCCATTTTCCACCTGATCCACATGTCCGACGATTTCTGGCCGCTCAACGACTGGTACGCGGAGGTCTTCGGAGCGGTCGAGTTCACGAAGAACAACCGCAGCAGCCGCCCCGGCAGTGCGTTCCCGACCTGGAGCGTCGAGCTGCGGGATGCCTCCTTGATCACCATCGCCGACGTCACCTTCGAGCCGATGTCGCCGTCGATGTTCGTAGACGGCTGGGACAAGATGCCCGTCGGTCGCTTCTACAACAAATTCGGCCGCCACTGGCACTCGATCGCCTGGTACGTCGACGACACCCTGGCCCTGTACAGGGACCTCAAGGACCGGAACATACGGTTCTTCTTCAACGGCGGCGGCAGCGACTCAGCCCGGGAGCCCAGTCCAGACGAGGCGATCTTCACCCATCCGAAAGACTCCTGCGGGGCGCTGGAACTCATGCAAGGCCCGCGGGACGCGGTCGCGGATCCGCGCTTCAAGCCCGGATACGACTCCGGCCAGTGGGAGCGCGAGCACCCGCTCGGGCTGCGCCGGCTGGCCTACATCACGATCGTGGTCAGCGACCTCGACAAGGGCAAGAGCGTCTACGCCGACGCACTGGGCGGCAAGGTCCTGCTGGAGGACAGCTCCTCGCTGACCATGACCAAGAACGCGTACGTGGCCGTGGGCGACCACACCATAGTGGAGCTGGCGCAGCCGCTCGAGCCCGGCAGCCTGGCCGGACGGGAACTGCAGAAGAACGGCGACATCATGCACTCGGTCGCGTTCGGCGTCGCGGACCTGGACCGGGCGCAGCAGCATCTGGCCGCCAAGGGAGTCCGGATCCTCGATCGCGACGCCACCACCTTGATCGCCGATCCCGACACCACGTTCGGCGCGCCGTTCCGGTTCACCACCGCCACGATCCCCGGCGACCCGCGCGACGTCAGCTAGGGGAGCAGGCCACCCGAGCGCAACCTACGGCAGCGCCCCCGCCGCGCCCGCCGCGCCCGCCGCCAGCAGCGCGGCCAGCACCTGCGCCGGGCCGAGCGGCGTCCCGGTGATGCGGGCGCCCAGCGGTGCCAGCGCGTCGGCGATCGCGTTGACGACGGCGGGCGGCGAGCCGATGGCCCCGCCCTCGCCGACGCCCTTGAACCCGCCAGGAGTGTCCGCCGGGGTCACCACGTGACCGTACTCGACGTCGGGTATCTCGCAGGCGGTCGGCAGCAGGTAGTCCATGAACGTGGTGGTCAGCGGGTTGCCGTCGACGTCGTAGACCATGTGCTCGAAGAGCACCCCGCCGATGCCCTGCGCGACCCCGCCGGCGATCTGCCCCTCCACCACCATCGGATTGATCATCGGCCCGCAGTCCTCGCTGACCACGTAGCGCAGGATCCGGACCTGGCCGGTGTGCACGTCGACCTCGACGGTGCAGGCATGGCAGGCGTTCGCCAGCACCAGCGGCGGCGCGACCGACCGGGCGCTGACCAGCAGGCCGGGCTCGATGTCGTCGGGCAGCGCGGCCGGGTTCAGGTACGCAGCCTCGGCCAGCTCCCCGAACGACACGCCGGCCTCCGGGTCGCCCCGGACGTGCGCACGGCCGCCGCCCGACAGCTCAAGGTCGCTGACCGAGGCCTCCAGCACGTGCGCGGCGACCCGCAGCAGCTTGTCCCGCATCCGCTCGGCCACGAGCTGCGCCGCGCCCGCCGCGATCACGGCGCTCTTGCTGCCGCCGGTGCCCGGCCCCCACGGGGCGACCGCGGTGTCGCCCTGGATGAAGGCGATCGAGCCGGGCTCGCAGCCGAGCACGTCGGCGACGATCTGGGCCATGGTGGTTTCCACGCTCTGCCCGTGGCTGGCCGTCCCCATGATCAGCGTGATCTCGCCGGTGGGATCGATCCGGAGAATGGCGCCCTCGCTGCCGAGCGGACCGCGGGTCTGGATCGGCTCGACGTACAGGCTCAGGCCGATGCCGAGATGGCGGCCGTCGGCACGGGCCGCCGCCTGCTCGCGCCGGAAGTCGTCGTAGCCGATCAGCTCGGCCGCCTGATCGAGCGTCTTGGCAGGGCTGATGCGCTCGTAGCGCACGCCCGTCGCGCTCACGTACGGCAGGTCCTCGTCGGTGACCACGTTCGCGCGGCGCAGGCTCAGCGGGTCCATCCCGACGGCGCGCGCCACGATGTCCATCATCTGTTCCCTGGCCACGGTCTCGAACAGCCAGGGTCCGCGGTACGCGCACCTGCCGCAGGTGTTCGTGTAGACCGCCTGGTTGGCGAACGACAGCAGGGGCAGCCGGTAGGGACCGGGAAAGAACGCCGCGACCCCGCCGCCGACGCTGCCGGTACCAGGCACGCTGTACGAGCCGACGTTCTCCACGTGCCGCACGCGCGCCGCGAGCAGGTGCCCGCCGGCGTCGGTGGCCACCGAGATCGTGGCCTGCTCTTCCCTGGCGTGCCCGCCCGCCAGCAGGTTCTCGGCCCGGTCCTCGATCCACCGCACCGGGCGCCCCAGCAGGTAACTGGCCAGCACGACGGCCATCTCCTCGCGGGTGACGAACATCTTCTGGCCGAAGCCGCCGCCGACGTCGCCCATCACCACCCGCACCCGGTGCTCGGCCAGGCCGAGCATCCGGGCGCAGTAGGACCGCATCTCGTGCGGTGCCTGGGTCGCGGCCCAGATGGTCAGCTCGCCGCGGCCCGGCTCCCAGCTCGCCACCAGCCCGCGGCCTTCCATCGGCACCGCGACGTAGCGGTGCTGCGTGATCGTCTCGGTGACGACGTGCGCGGCGCCGCCGAACGCCTGCTCGTCATCGGCCGGGGCGCAGATCTGCGCGGCGACGTTGGACCCGGTCTCGGGATGCACGAGGATCTCGGTGCTCAGCCCCGTCTCGCTGTCCAGCACCGGCGTCATCGGCTCGAGGTCAAGGTCGACCGCCTCGGCCGCGTCCTCGGCCAGGTAGCGGGACTGCGCTATCACGATCGCGATCGGATCGCCGGCGAAGCGGACGTCGCCGTCGGCCAGCGGGCGCAGCGGCGGGGTCACCGCGTCGCGGCCGATGATCGTCGAGTACGTCGGCCGGAAGACCCCCCGGAAGTCGTCCATGGTGAACACGGCGGCCACGCCAGGCATGGCAGCCGCCGCGGAGACGTCGACGCGGGACAGCGAGCCGCGCGCGACCGGGCTCCTGACGAACGCGGCGTGCAGCATTCCCGGCACCACGTGGTCGTCTATGTAACGCCCGCGCCCGGCCAGCAGCCGAGGGTCCTCAAGCCGCTGCACCCGCGCCCCGACGTACCGTCCCGCCGTGGCAGGTCCCGGCGCGACAAACTCAGCCATCACCCGCCTCCTTGCGCGCGCGGACGGCGGCCTGGACGGCGCGCACGATTCCCTGGTACCCCGTGCACCGGCACAGGTTCCCCGACAGCCCGTCCCGGATCTCGTCCGCGCTCGGATCGGGGTGATCGGCGAGGAACGCCGTCACCGAGACCACGAACCCCGGCGTGCAGAAGCCGCACTGTAGCCCATGCTCGGCGCGGAAGGCCTCCTGCACGTCGCTCAGCCCTCTGCTTTCTGGCGTAGGGCCGTCCGGGGTCAGGCCCTCCACCGTGGTGATCGCCGCGCCCTGCATCTGGACCGCGAATACCAGGCAGGACCGGATCGCCGCGCCGTCGGCGAGCACCGTGCAGGCGCCGCAGACGCCGTGCTCGCACCCGAGGTGGGTCCCGGTCAGCCGGAGCCTGTCGCGCAGGAAGTCGGCCAGCGTCAGCCGCGGCTCGACGATGGCGCTCACCGCCTGCCCGTTCACCGTGACCTCAAGGTGGTGCTCAGCCATCACGCGCCTCCTGCAGTG
>JBOHCG010000621.1:0-4720 GCA_050698735.1 Streptosporangiaceae bacterium
CCGCCGTAGCCGCTGATCGCGCCGTCCCGCTCCGGGCGCAGCGCCACGATCCCGCTGGCGAACCGCCTTGACGGCGCCGCGGTGGTCCCGCCGCGGGTGATCGCGTCCGCCCACTGACGGTACAGGTCGATGTCGTTGCCCGCCGAGTACAGGTCCCAGGCGCCCACGCCCGGCGGGCGGCAGCCGATCTCGGAGAACCTCAGCCCCTTGGGGCCGAAGAACCACTCCATGTGCGTCGCCGACGTGCCGATGCCGAGCGCGGCGATGACCCGGCGCCCCATCTCGCGCAGCTCCCCGTACTCAGGCGCGACCTCGATCCTGTTAGTGGAGATGAACTCCGGCGATATCCAGCGGGTCCGCATCGCCTCGAGCACGTTCGGGTAGTAGTGCGAGGCGAAGTCCAGCGCCACCTGGCCGTCGACCGTGATCGTGTCGTAGAAGCCCTCGTGGCCCTCGACGAACTCCTCGACCGCGACCGACTCGACGCCCTGGCCGCCGAAGGTGCCAAGCGCGTGGTCCAGTTCCTGTGCGCTGTCGACGCGGACCGTGCCGGACGCCCCGGCGCCGCTGCGCGGCTTGACGACCAGCGGATAGCCCACCTGCTCGGCGAACGCGTGCGCCTCCGCCGGGCCGGCAACCGCGGCCGAGGCGGCGGTGGGCACGCCCGCCGAGCGCAGCGCTTCCTTCATCGACGGCTTGTCCCGGCACAGCCAGGCGGTGTGCACCGAGGTGCCTGGGATCGTGCACGCCTCGCGGACCTGCGCGGCGGCCATGGTGTGCGCCTCGATCGTGGCCTCGAGCCTGTCCACCCACAGCTTGTCCTGCACCCAGCGGACAGCGCGGGTCAGGGCCTCGACATCGGTGACCGACGAGATCTGCTCGTAGTGGTGCAGCCAGCCCCGCAGGTCGTCGTCGAACGAGTCCTTGGGATACTCGCCGATGCCGATCACGGTCGCGCCCGACTCGGCAAGCGCGCGGACGAACTGGCGCTGGTTGCTCGGGAAGAACGGCTCGACGAAGATCACGTTCATGCCTGGAATGGTAGACCGGAAAGCGCCGTCCAGCGCGGCAGCCCGAGGCCAGGCCTGGTGACCTGGAGATTCGCAACCGCCTACGGATAGTGGTCTTATCAGGGCATGGCCTATCGCGCTCGCCGCCGCATCCCGAACTGGCGGCGCGCGGTCATCGCCGGCCTCCTCGCCGCGGCTGCCGCCGCCGCCGCCCTTGCCTGGTCTGGTGCCGCAGGAAGACTGGCCATCGACCCGGCCGGCCTGGTGACCGTGATCAGTTCGCCGGGCGTCAAGGGGGTGGCGTTCAGCCCGGACGGCAGGCTGCTCGCGGCCGGCTACGGCGACGGCACGGTGCGGCTGTGGGACGTGGCTACCGACCAGGCCCACGGTCCGGCATTGCGGGACGGCTCAGGCCCGCAGGGCGGCGTCAACGGGGTCGCGTTCAGCCCGGACGGCACGCTGCTCGCCGACGCCGACGCCGACGGCACCATCGAACTGCGGGACCCGGTCACGGGCCAGTTGGCCCACTCGCCGCTGCAAGCCGACAGCGGAGTGAACGGGCTGACGTTCAGCCCGGACGTCGGGGTGCTGGCGGCCGGCTACGGCGATGGTGCCGTCCGGCAGTGGAACCTGGCTACCGGGCAGGTTTACGGTCCGGTCCTGCGCGCCGGCTCAGGTCCGCAGGGCGGCGTCAACGGGGTCGCGTTCAGCCCGGACGGCGGGCTGCTCGCGGCCGGCTACGGCGATGGCACGGTGCGGCTGTGGGACGTGCTTACCGATCAGTTCTACGGCCCGGTCCTGCGGGACGGCCCCGGGCGGCGCGGCGGCGTGAACGCGGTGGCGTTCAGCCTCGACGGCAGCCTGCTTGCGGCCGGCTACGGCGACGGCACGGCGCAGTTGTGGAACCCCGCCACGGGCCGGCCGGCCGGACCGCCCCTGCAGGTCGGCAGCGGCGTGAACGGGCTGGCGTTCAGCCCCGACGGCAGCCTGCTGGCCAGCGCCGATGCCAACGGAACCGTCGGATTGTGGGACCCGGCCTCGGGCCAGGCGACCCGATCGCCGCTGCAGGTCGGCAGCGGCGTGAACGCTGTGGCGTTCAGCCCCGACGGCAGCCTGCTGGCCACCGCCGATGCCAACGGCACGGTCAAGTTGTGGGACACGGCAGGCGACGGGCCCGCCGACCCTGCTGTCAGCCGGATCATCACGCTGGCCGCCGTGCTCGGGATCGCCCTCGCGGTGGTGGCAGTGACGATAACCACGCGCGCGATCTGGCGAGCAAGTGCCGCCCGCCCTAACCCCGGGAGGAAGTTATGGAGACCTTGCTCATAGTGGCCATGCTGATCGTCGGGGTCGCGGTCCTGTACGTGGCGGCCACCTTGAGCCTGCGGACCAGGCAGGGTATTGCTCCGCTCGTGGACGGCGGGGTCACGAAAATGTCCGCAGAGCTTGAGGCAACCGCGGCAGAGCTGAGAGGACAGCTCCAGTCGATCGCCGCCGAACTGCGGCGAGACAGGGAGCAGGCAAGGCTGGAGGAAAGGAAGATCCAGGGCCGCCTGGATCACGCGGACAGGCAGATCGTCAACATGTCCGAGCAGTTCTCGGCCGAGCTTGCCGCGCTGCGGCGCCTCGGCGAGCAGGTCGCCGCGCGGCAAGATCAATCCGCCGGCGACCCGCGCCAGCCAGACCACCAGCCAGACCACCAGCCAGACCACCAGGCGGGAGTCGCGGAGGCCCCGCCGCCGGCGCGCTCGATGGACTGGGCGGCCGCGCCGGTCTTTCCGCCGCCGCGGGCCGTGCCTGAACCTCCGCGCGATCCAGCGGACACGGACCCGGACTGGCCCGCGGATCCAGGCCTAAGACGACCAGGTCCCTGGTGACGGTGATTAGGTGCCCTCATGCGCGAGATCTACCTGACGTACCTGAACCGGGCAGACGTGGAGGCCGCGGCGCTGAGTGATGCGGAGATCCTTGCGACGATAGAGGCCAGCCTCGCGATGCAGGGACGCGGCGAGAGCGTGATCGAGCCGCGGACCCACCTGGAGCCGAGATCGGGCGTCGCGGGGCACTTCAACGTGCTCAGGGGCTGGATCGGCGGCGGGCCCAGCGGCGGGCCCGGCGTGGCCGGGGTGAAGGTGATCGGCGATTTCGTCGAGAACTACCGGCAGGACCTGCCCTCGGAGCTGGGGCTGCTGTGCCTGTTCGACCCGCGCACCGGGGCCCCGACCGCGGTCCTCGACGGCAGCGGCATCACCGACATACGCACCGGCGCGGTGACGGCCGTCGGGGCGAAGTACCTGGCCAGGCGGGATGCCAGGACGCTCGGCCACGTCGGGGCGCGCGGCACCGCCTACTGGAACGTGCGGCTGCTCGACTCGCTGTTCGGCTTCGAGACGATCCGGGTGCATTCGCGCCGCCCGGACAGCCGCGAGGATTTCGCCCGGCGGCTGTCTCGCGAGCTCGGCAAGGAGGTCGTCGCGACGGCCGACTGGCGATCGTGCGTGCAGGACGCGGACATCGTCGTCGAGGCGTCCAGGCTCGCCGCGCCGGAGCCGCTGCTGCGGACCGAATGGGTCAAGCCGGGATCCCTGGTGATCCCGTACGGGACGATGAGCGCCGTGGAACTGTCCCTCACCGACATCATGTCCAAGATCGTGGTCGATGACTGGGGCCAGTGCGCTACCGGGAAGTTCGGGGCGCTGCGCGCGCACGTCGAGGCGGGCAAGCTGACGCAGGCGGTGCTGCACGCGGAACTCGGGCAGATCGTCGCCGGGCTGCGGCCGGGCAGGGAAAACGAGGAGGAGACGATCCTGTTCTGGCACCGCGGGCTGTCGCTCTCGGACATCGCCCTCGGCCATGCGATCCTGGCCAAGGCCGGGTCGATGGGGGTCGGGCAGAGGCTGCGGTACGCATGAGAGTGCCTTCGTACACACTGGGCGAGGCGCGGCTGACCGTGGACGACGTGGTGCGGGCATCGCGTGGCCCGGTTCGCGTCGCGCTGGCGACGCAGGCCAGAGCCCGGATGCAGACGGCCAGGGCGGTCGTCGATGCTTACCTGGCCGGCGAGACGCCCGTGTACGGCCTGAACACCGGGCTGGGCGCCAACGTGGGGTACCGTCTGCCGCCCGACGCGATATCGGGATTCCAGGAGCAGCTGATCCGCGGCCGGGTGATCGGCGTCGGCGATCTGCTGCCGACCCCGACCTGCCGGGCCGCTCTGTTCTGCCGCACTGCGGCGCTCGCGCTCGGCGGGGCCGGCATCTCGCTCGACGTGCACGAGCTGATGATGGCGATGCTCGAGCGCGACGTGACTCCGGCGATTCCGTCCCGCGGCTCGATCGGCGCGGGCGATCTCGGCCTGATGACGAGCATCGCGGCCGTCATGATCGGGCGCGGCCAGGCGATCCAGGCCGGCCGGCTGCTGCCGGGAGGCGAGGCGCTGGCGGCCGCCGGGCTGCGCCCCGTCGCCCTCGGCGCCAAGGACGGGCTGGCGCTTGCCAACGCCTCGGCGGTCACCGCCGCCATGGCGTCGCTCGCGCTCGACGCCGCCCGGTCGGTGCTCCTGGTTCACGCCGCGGTGGCCGGCTTCGCCTGCGACGGCTACGCGGCGAACCCGAGCATCTTCGACGCCAGGCTCGCCGACGCCCGGCCGGCCCGCGGGCAGCAGGACGCGGCCGCGCTCTTCCGCCGCGCCCTGGAAGGAAGCAGTCTTT
>JBOHCG010000622.1:0-4699 GCA_050698735.1 Streptosporangiaceae bacterium
GTTTCACAGGTGCTTGCCTGTGAAACACATCGGCAACTCGCCGGTTACGACCTGGTGCGCAATTAGGATCGGGACGTCCTGGCATGGGATGCTGGCGTGATTGGCAGGTGACGTCAGGTCACCAGGCGGCGGCGCGGACCGCCGGCACTGGCAGGCAAGCGCTCGGCGGGATCCGCCCGGCCAGTTGACCGGACAGCGCCGCGGCATCTTCCGTGGTCGCGATGCCCGATCCGGCATTGACATTCAGATAATGGCATTATTACGCTAACGATATTATGTCACTTCGGCTGACCAGGGCCGAGCAGGCCGAGCGCAACCGGGCGCTGCTGCTCGCGGCGGCCCGCAGCGTGTTCCTGAAGCGGGGCTATCACGGCGCTTCGGTGGAGCAGATCGCCGACGAGGCCGGGTTTTCCACCGGCGTGGTGTACTCGCAGTTCGGCGGCAAGGCAGACCTGTTCCTCGCGCTGCTTGAGGCACGGATCACCGAGCGGGCGGCCGGCAACACGCGGGCGGTCGAGGGCCTGACCGGGGATGAGGGCATCGCGCGGTTGCTTGAGCACGCCGCGAGCGTCGACCGGGCAGAGCCGGAATGGGGGCTGCTGGTCGTCGAGTTCCGGGTGCACGCCGTGCGCGATCCCGAGCTGGCCCGCCGCTACGCGGACGCCCACCAGCGCACCCTGGCCGGCGCGGAGCGGGCGGTCGCGGGCCTGTACCAGCGCGCGGGCGAGCCGCCGCCGCTGCCGCCGGCCGACCTGGCACGGCTGCTGGTCGCCATCGACACTGGCGCCAGACTCGAGGAGGCAGCCGCGCCGGGCTCGTCCCCGATGACGCTGCTCGCCAGACTGCTAGCCCACCTGATCTCGCAGCGGCCGGCGGCCGCCATGACGGCACCCGGCGGGAGGGAACCCGATGACAGTGACCACCAATGACGCGGTGACTGGCCTGAGCGAGCGCTTCGGCCGGGCAATTGCCGCTCTCCTGCCCCAGCACATCGACCGGCTGGGCTGGAATGCCCAGCAGCTGGCCGCGCACCAGCGTGAGCAGCTGCGGGCCTTGCTGGCTGCCACGGTCGAGCGTTCTCCCTTCCACGCACGGCGCCTGGCCGGGATCGACCCCGGCCGCTTTGAGCCAGCCCAGCTGGCCGAGCTGCCGGTGATGACCAAGCAGCAGATGATGGCGAACTTCGACGAGCTGCTGACCAGCCGGCGGGTGACACGCGCACGGGCGGAGCAGCACCTGGCGGCCTGCGCCCGTGAGCCGGGCCTGCTCGACGGCCAGTACGTATGCCTGGCCTCAGGCGGCAGCTCGGGAGTGCGCGGGGTGTTCGTGCAGACCGCCGAGGAGTACGCCGAGATGGCCGCGTCGGTCCTGCGCCCGGCGATGGCCGCTGTGTTCGCCGCGGCGGCCCGCCGCCCGGCGGCCTGCCTGTCACCATCATCGCCGCCGCCTCGCCGGTCCACTCCAGCGGCTTCGCCGCTGCGGCCGCCCGCGGCTACCCGGTGAACATGACCTCTATCCCGGCGACCCTCCCGGCCGAGGAGATCGTCGGGCGGCTGAACAGGCACAGCCGCGGTCGCTGCTGGTGCACGCCTCCACGCTGGTCCTGCTCGCTGGCGAACAGCGGGCCGGCCGGCTGCGGATCTCCCCGCGCGCGATCACCGCGGTCAGCGAGCCGCTGACCGAGGACGACCGGATCGCGATCGGTGACGCGTTCGCAGTGCCGCCGGTCAGCCAGTTCACCTCGACCGAGGGGCCATCCCCCGCCTCCCCCACAGCGGCAAGACCCGCCGGTTCATACCCGATGAACACCGCACCAATAAGCGCGCCCGGCGGGACGCAGGGGTCACGACCGGGCACCGCGGGGCAGCGGTGGGACTTCCGCCACCTGGAACTGCGGACCCAGCGGCGATAGCGTGCCGTTGTTGATCGAACCCCGACTCGGACGCGGACACATGAGGAGACGGACATGGAACCCCTGCAATTGGAACTTTTTCAAGGATTCGACACGTTCAGCGGGAATCCGCGGAACACGGTGGTCCGTGGCACATCTGGCACGCCCAGCAGCGCGTCGACCTCATACGTCTCGGTGTGCACCACCGTGGACCAGTTGCAGGCCGCGCTGCAGATCGACGCCTCGGTCAGCGGAACCTACAAGGCCTTTACGGCGGACGCGAAGTCCGAGTACGTGCACAGCCTCAACCTGACCACCAACTCGGTGGTGGTGGTGGTGTACGCGTCCAATACCCTGGCCACGGGCATGACAAATGCGGCGCTGCCAGGGAACCTCAAGCTCGCCAACAGCACCGAGGTCAGTGAGTTCGTACGCGCGAACGGCGACTGTTTTGTCAGCCAGATCACCAAAGGCGGCGAGTACTTCGCCACGTTCACGTTCATGTCCCAGACCATGGACGAGAAGACCGCGGTCGAAGCCTCGCTGGGCCTTACGGCCACGTCGCAACTTGATGCCTCGGTGTCGGCCAAGGTGACCGCGACGGCGAGCTCAACGAATGTCCAGTTCACCATGAACCAGATGCTCACCGGGATCCGGGGGGTGGCGCCTCCCCCCGCGACGTCACCCAGCGACATCGACGGCATGGTCAACTTCGCGATCGGCTTCCCGGCGCTCACCATGAACTCCCCGGCACTGGTCTCCTTCGCGGTAGAACCCTACGAGCAGATCCTTGGCCCGTCCGTGCCCTTCAACGGCGTCACCCAGAACCGCGCCGCGTTCCTCGGCAACCCCGCGAATATGGGATGGGGCCAGATGATCGTGCAGTTGCAAGGCGTCATGAACGACTGCAACGCCATCAAAAGCCTCTACGCCCACTACGCCGACCACCAGGACAGCGGCTTTCAGAGCCGGGCCAGCCAGGTACAGCAAAACCTGAAAGCCCTGTATGACTACGCTGCGTCCGTGGACGAGGACGCGACGACGGACAGGTCAGGAAAGGTCCCGGCGGCAAAAAGCATCTCCTACGGCATCCCGGAAGCGCAATACACGGTCCTCGTACCGGTGAGCCAGAACTTCCTGCATGGTTACTATGCAAAGGACGAGGGCTCTTTCTCCCAGGACGTGAACGACGACCAGATCAGCCAGCTCTGGCACCTCGATGAGGTGTCATGCTGGAGCACCACGACCGAAGGCGTAAAATTCTTCAGCACGGTAGTCCTGACCTACAGCACGCAATTCCCGCAGCAAACAACCGTCACGGTCACGCATGGCCCGCAAGGGAACGAAGAGATATTCCAGCTCTCCCTCGGCGACAACGAGTTCATCACTACCATGGCGGGCTGGCTAACCACCTCGGCAAGCTCCCCCGGCTTGCCGGTGCCGGTAACGAGTGTGCCCGGCGGCCTGGTCTTCACGACATCGGCTGGGCAGTCGGCGCGCAGCTCCGCCGGCACCCCCACGGACTCCTGGTCCGCCGGCACCAGCGGCGACATCCTCATCGGCTTTGCCGGGTACACAGTCCCCGGAGACATGGTAGGCATCCAGCCGCTTGTGCTGCGTTTCCACCCGGTCCAGTGGACCCAGCCGACTGCAAGCACTGCCGCTGAGCCGACGTCCTCCTGAGCAACTGGTCACGCCAACGACGCATGGCCGCTGACCTCGCCGTCCAAGACCAGGCCGACTGAGAGGGTGGGCTGTCCGCCGCCCGCGTCGCCAGCTAATACGTGACCTGCACCCAGCCGCATTGCAACAGTCAGTGGCGCCAAAGCAAAGCGGCCCGGATCAGCTCCTTAACGCCAATCATCGTTCCGTTGTCGCCCGACCCCCGAGTCATGCCGGGATAACACAGCAAAGCCCGGCAACCATCCCAATCTAACAAAGTACTACTAGGAGGCGAGTGCGGCGGCGGGCGGCGGCGAGGATCTCCCGGGCGTCGGACAGGTCGTACTGGCGGCTCTCGTCTGCGGCGCCGAGCCAGCGCCGGTGGCGCTGGCAGACCAGCGGGGACGCACCGGGCAGGACCAGGACGACCGGGCCGGCCGGGCCTGACGCGGCCAGCTGGCAGCGTGCCATCCTGGCCGGCGCCGACACCGTCAACCGGGAACTGTCGGTGTTCAAGGCCGCCACCACCTGGTGGCGCAGCCGCGGCTGGATCACCACCAGCCCGGTCGCCGGGATCGAACGCCGTCCCGCCCCGCCCGACCGGACCCGGGCGCTGGCCCGCCGGCAGATCGACGACCTGTACGAGGTGAAGGCCGGCCTGCGGGAGAAGACGCTGCGGCGGCTGCTGTTCGAGTCGGCCGCCCGAGCCGGGGAAGTGCTCAGCCTCAACATCGAGGACCTGGCCCTGCCCGGCAAGCGCGCCAAGGTGATCGCCAAGGGCGGGGCGACCGAGTGGATCCACTGGCAGTCACCCACCGCCCAGCTCCTGCCCCGCCTGATCTCCGGCCGGACCCGAGGCCCGCTCTTCCTCACCGAGCGCATGGCCCCCTCCTGGACCCCGACGCCGGACGTGTGCCCGGCGACCAAGCGCGCCCGCCTGTCCTACCGGCGAGCAGCCGAGATGTTCGAGGAGGCCACCCGAGCCTGGCCAACCCGGGCATCACCGACGAAGCCGAACTCACGCTCCACGGCGGATGGACCTTCCACCAGCTCCGGCACGCCGCGCTGACATTGGAAGCAGAAGACGGCACCAACACACCCACCCTGCTGGCCATCTCCCGCACGCCTCCGTCCGCTCGCTGGAGC
>JBOHCG010000623.1:0-4699 GCA_050698735.1 Streptosporangiaceae bacterium
GATATCCTCGCCTGGACGGACACATGGAACGAAGACCCTAAACCATTCATCTGGGTGAAGACTGCGGAAGAAATACTCGAATCAATCGGACGACTTCTGCAGCGGATCAAAGACGCAGGACACTAGGTGGGCACCAGCTTGCTGGTAACTGCTATGACGGGCTGCAGGTGAAGACGTGGAGATTTGGACGAAGGCGGCGCAGTGCAGGTCAAACAGGTTCTTGAGAGTGCCCAGGTAGTGGGTGTACCTACCTTGCGAGGGCCGACGCGGGCCACGACGTGCTCTATAGCGACGCGTTTTCGGAGCCTGGCGCGTGCTTCGGCGCTGTGCTGGCGGTGGGGCAGCTCGGCCGTAGACGCCCCTCGGGATGGATGGATACGCTCCGCCCGCGACTGCTGGCGGAGCAGCGCCATCTGAGATGGCAGTCTGCGCAGGTATCGCCGGACATGTAGACGGTCTTGCCGAACTCGAACGGCATCGCTTTACCGGCAGGGTAGGTTACCGCCCAATATTGAAGTCGAGGGTGAACTGGACGCCGCAGCCGGCAGGCCCGGTCCGCCAACTCTAGTGGGCCTGGCCCGGCAGCTCTAACAGCGGCAGACTCCGCGTCGATATATAGACCGGTCGGCCCCGTCTATCTGCTCAGCGGCCCGGACCGCCTCGTAGAGCCAGTTTAGGCATATGAATCGCCATGCTGCCGCCGTGGCAACTCGCAGCCGAAGTGTCTGATGGCCTGCTCGGGCATGCCGTGCCGGTCCGGTCATGCTGCATCTTCGAGGGAGGCAATGAACTCGGCGAGTTGCTGCTCGGTGATGCGGCGCAGCTTGCCGATCTTGATGCTGTGGAGCTGGCCGGTCCGGAGCAGGTAGTAGATTTCGTCCCGGCCGACGTGGAGCATCTCGGCTACCTGCTCGACGGTGTAAGCCCGCAATGGCTGTCACCTCCTCGCGGCTCGGGAGGGCCGAGGGGTGGCGAGGCATGGCTGCCGACGGCATCTCATCTCGCGGGTCCCTTCGGCCAGCGGGGAGGATCCCATCCAGTCAGGCACGGTCCGCCGTGGTCTTCGGCGAGAGGTGAAGGCAGGTCTGGCTTGCGGACGCAGACGCCGAGCAGGCGCCGGACCCAGGCCGTGATGGCGCTGGGCGGCTGGCTGGTCATCTGTTCTGCTGCCGGTTCCTGCTTGATGCCGACCACGACGACGGCGAGCAGGACCAAGACGAGGACTATGACGACGCCGATCATTAGCAGCAGGATGGTCAGCATTAGCCTCTGGCCGCCTTGGCGATGACAAAGGGCAGGGACGCGGCCGGGGTCTGCGACGATGTGTCAGCGAGCCGATGAGCCCGGTCCCGGGCAGCGATGAGATTCAGGTGCACGAGCGGGTCCTTCCACTGAGCGCGAAGCCCGCCTCGGGGCGGATTCGGCTGTTACGCATTGCAGGATGCGCCGTAGTGTCAGGACGCGGTTACTGCGCGACAGGACCTATGCCGAACGCGACAAGACGTCCACATACGATTAAGGCGTCCCCCCGGTGTCGTTACGGCGCCGGATCAGAGTGGACGGACAACGCCGGATAGGTTTAGGCAAGTCGCCTGACTTGATTGGGCAAGCAGGTAGCCTTAAGCTGTGAAGCGGCGGGAACTGCTCAGCCAGATGGCCAGGATCGCCAGAAGCTACGGCATCGACTTCGACAAGGACCATCCCGTGCACGGCGGCAGGCACGACAGGTTCCGCGTCGGAGGCTACTCAGTGGAGGTCCCCCGCCACGCGGAGATCGTCGAGTACACCGCACGCGGGATACTCAGAACATTCGAGCGGCTCTGCGCGCAGGCAAGGGAGGAGCACCAGTGACGACCAGGAACTTCAAGGCCGCGGCGCACCGCAGCCAGGGCTGGTGGGCACTCGAGGTCACCGGAGATGACCTGCCCGTCCCGGCCTACACCCAGGCACGGCGCCTGGACCAGGCCGAGGACATGGTCCGCGACCTGCTGGCCCTGCACTTCAGCATCGGCCCGGACGAGGTCGGGCAGATCGACGTTATCCCCTTGCTGGACGGCGACCTGGCCGACGAGGTGTCCCACACCCGCCAGGCCCGCGAGCAGGCGGAGAAGATCCGGGCCGAGGCCACGATTCAGACCCGGGAGACGGCCCGGCACCTCAAGGCGCAGGGCCTGGCCCAGCGCGATATCAGCACCCTGCTCGGCCTGTCCCACCAGGCCGTGAGCCAGCTACTTGCCAGCTGATCAACCCGCCTGTCATGCTCCGTTCACCGTGAGCGTCTTTCCGCAACCGTCTCGAACTAGCGCCCGCCAGGCGCGTCGAAAAATGGTTACCGCCGCCAAATTGCTTCACGGTCACCACTTGCGATCCCACCGACGTGGCTGCATCTCGTAAATCCGGGCGCGGGTTACGCTGCCTATCACGTGCCCGCATCTGGTCCGGGGATGCCGCGAGGGTAGCCATGCTTCCGTCGGCAGGGTGAGGTCGAGCTGCCACTGGTTATGCAGCGGATCTAGGAGCGCGCTGTCTCCGGGCAGCTGGAGCAGCGCGGCTGCTAGCTGGAGCCCGGCCAGGCTGGACACGAACGGAAGCGCGGCGTCGCTGCTGGCGTTGCGACGGGCCGGTGGCGCAGGTGAAGGTCGGCTGCTTGTCGTCGGGGAACCGGCATGCCGGGCAGTCGTCCCGGCCGGCGATATGCCGGTGCAGCTGGGCTGACCAGTTCGGTGACGTGGTGGCGTGCAGGAGGATGGGTTCTCCGCGGCCGGCGATCAGCGTTCGCACGGCCCGTTCGTTGGCGAGCGGAAGGACCACGTCGGGCCGGGAGTTTTCCTGCTCGGCCCACTCGTCGTACCAGTGGGGGAAGGGCTGCGCGTCTACCATGGCGGCGGCGACAGCTGCCTTGAGCTCTTCGCGGCTGCCGGGCAACCCGTCGGGCCAGCCGGCGTGGCAGGCGGTCATCCCGAGGCACCGGTTGGTGTTATGCAGCTTGCACACGTCGCCGTCGACGATCGTCCATCTGCCGCTGGTCCCGAATTCGCGTGCCCAGTACAAGAGTCCGTGGGCGACTGCGCCCGCGCCGGCGACCAGGATGTCGCCGACGTCGATGGGCCCGGCCACGCTGGCGTTGCCTGCCTGGTCGCCCTCGGTGCGTTCGACCAGGTTGATCTGCGCACGGGGCCGCCGTGGCTGGCCCGGAAAATGCCGGCGGCGAGCAGGCAGGAAGCAGTCCCGGCGCCAGCTAGCGCATCGCCTCCTTCGGTCACGGCTACCGGGTGGGCGGCGATCTCGGCTCTGCCGCCGGTCCAGCCGATGTACAGGTCGAGTCCGCCGGGCACGTCCTTCCCGATGGCCGCGGTGATGGCCTCGGCGCCGGGCGCCGCTGCCAGGGTGCCGGAAACCGTGACGGCCATGAAGGGGTTGATCGCGGCTGCTGTATCGACGGCCGAGGAGGGAAGGTCCACGGCCCGGATGAGGCCGCGGGCGAGTACAGGGACGGCCGGGATGACGAGGTGAAGCTGCCGGTGGACGCGTGCCAGCATGTTCACGGTGGCGAGCACAGCGGCCTGCCCAGGCTGGCTGGCAGCAGCGTCCGGGCCGACGACGAGATGCACGGGCCGGCTGAGCGCGGCGTCGTGCCCGCCGACCTGGATTGTCCGCTGGTCGCGTTCAGCGTAAAGACCTCCGCCCGGCTGCTCATCTGAACTCCTGCGAGCAGAGGTAGCCGGGGATGACGAGCATCGCGCCGGGATTTGTGACCTGCACCCAGCGGCCGTCTTGATACTGGTGCAGTCCTGCGGTCGGCGGGAGCAGGTCTCTCGGGAGATATTCCCGGATCAGCCCGTTCGTGTTCTCGTTGGCTCCGCGCTCCCACGGGGAATGGGCGTGGGCGAAATACACCGGCAGGTCGGCATCTAGGGTAAGTGCCGCATGCTGCGCCATTTCCGTGCCCTGGTCCCAGGTCAGGGACTTCCGCATCTGCCCGGGCAGGCCCTTCACCGCGCCGAAAAGGGCCATCTTGGCGGATTCCGCATCGTGGCCGTCCGGCAGGGGGACGAGGATCGTGAACCGGCTGACCCGCTCGACAAGGGTCCCCACGGCCGATTTGCCGCCTTTGCCGATGATCAGGCCGCCTTCCAGGTGCCCGGGCACCTGGCGGCCCCCGACCTCGGCCGGCCGGTCGTCAATCGAGACCATCCCGACAATCTTCGCGCCCTTCGGCTTCGCCCGGCCGCGGGGCTTCCGCTGCTCACGGCCGGTGCGCAGGACAATTCCGGCACGCGCCAGCTCGCCCTTCGGCTGCGCGTAGACCCAGGTGCAGATGGCTTCATGCGATATCGGCATGCCGGTTCCGCCCCGGTGGTTCTGGTAGCGGAGGCGGCCTGCGATCTGCTCCGGAGACAATCCACGCATAAGGTCGCTCATCACCCTCCGGTGAAGGCCGCGGTCGGCGTCTATTTTGCGCTCCTTCGGCCGGGTACGCGACTCCCGGGCTGCCGCGTCGGCCTTCCAGGCACGGTATCCTTCGCGCCCTCCGTGCCGCAGGATTTCCCGCGAGACGACCGATTCGCTCCGGTTAATCGACTGCGCAATGTCCTTGTTCGGCAGATTTTCGCCAGTCCGCGGGAAATATCTTCCCTGTCCTCAAGTGTGAGCGGCTTCCGCTCGGCGGCCACTTATTCTCCTGTCCGCTGGGGGTGCC
>JBOHCG010000624.1:0-4697 GCA_050698735.1 Streptosporangiaceae bacterium
ACCCGCACCGTGTCGTCGGCCTCCGCGCGCAGGAACGCGTCGCCCAGTTCGACGAGGAGGCCGCGGTTCTGCGCATTCCTCGTTCGCGGCCGGTCCAGGGTGATCCTGGCGATGAGGCCGTCGTCGAGCAGCTCATACCTGATGTACGTGTAGTCCGGCATAGCCGTGTTCCTTCCTCTGAGTGATCAGGTCCGGGCCGAGGCGGGCGCTCGCAGGCCGGGAATCACCTCTGCGCCGAAGCGGGCCAGCGTGTCGGGCGTGCCGAAGTCGGAGAACTGCAGGTAGAAGCGCTCTACCCCGCGGGCGCTGAGGTCGGCGAGCGCGGCCGCGACGTCGGCGGCCGTGCCGGTGATCAGGCCGCCCCAGCCGGCGAAGCGGCGCTGCGTCAGGGCGGTCACGGCCGGCACGTCGGCCGGGTCGGCGGCCAGGCCGACCGGGTGCTGGGTAGAGATGCGTGCCCGGCCGGCCAGCGGCTTGAGCTCGTCAAACCGGTGGAAGGCGTAGCCGGGACAGTTCCACCAGTCGGCGTACCTGGCCACCAGCGGCATCGTCAGCCGGGCGCCGCCGCCGCCGATGACGACCGGGATGCGGCCGGCCAGGGGCAGCGGGCTGATCTGCGCGCCGCGCAGCGTGACGAAGTCGCCGTCGAAGTCGACCGGCTGCCCGGCGAAGAGGGCCGCCCACACCTTCAGGTATTCCTCCAGCCGGGCAGCGCGGCGGGCCGGGTCCTCTGCCAGCAGGCCGAACCTGGTGAGCTCGCCTGGAACCGATCCCCATCCGATCCCCAGCTCGAACCGGCCGCTTGAGAGGTGATCGAGGCTGACCATCTCCTTGGCCAGGATGCACGGATGACGGAATGAGGAGCACAGCACCAGGTGACTGATCTTAAGCCGAGCGGTGCTCGCGGCGATCGCGGCGGCCGTGGTCATCGCGTCGAAGGAGTCGGCTGACGGGAGCGCCGGCGGGGCCATGTGGTCCATCAGCGCGATGCCGTCGAAGCCGGCCTGCTCGGCTGCCCTGGCGCGTTCGGTGATGGTGCCGAACGACATCCGCATCTGCGGCAGGTACAGCCAGAATTCGGGCGCCGCAGCGGACGTCATGGTGGGCTCCCCTGTGAGATAGTGCAATACTTATACACTCGTCGTACTATAACAGCGTAGCCAGAAACCTGGCCCCGTGGAGGTCCGCCGATGGTTTACCCGCAACGACGAGCCGCGATCGTGGGGGTGTACGAACAGCCACTGCACCCACCCGTCCGGAATGCACACGATTGAGGTCGTGCGCCAGCTTCGCGGCGAGTGCGGTGACCGGCAGGTCCCGAACGCCCGGATCGGCATCTCGCTGGCCCAGGGTATGGCCGTGCACGGTCACGCGGGCACGCTGATCATGGCGAGGGACTGACCGGGACGGTATGAGCGGCACCGGGGGCGACGTTCAGGCGGGCGGTCAGGGCTGCACAGATTCGCACAGGCCTGCACAGACTGGGTTATTTAGTCTATATTTGTACAACTACCAAATGATTAACGGGAGCGGCGGGAGGCCCAGATGGCAGTACCGGAGGTAGGGTCGGGGACCCTCTACATCGACGGCAAATGGCGCCACTCGGCTTCGGGGCAAACGTTTGCGGTGACCAACCCGGCGACGTCGCAGGTCCTTGCGCAGATCAGCGCGGCGGATACGGAGGACGTCAGGGAGGCGGTGAACGCCGCGCAGTCCGCGTTCTCCGCGTGGGCGGCCCGGACCGCGTACGAGCGGGCCGGCTACCTGTATGAGGCACACCGGCTGATGCTGGAGCGGGCCGACGAGCTCGCCTGGCTGATGACCACCGAGCAGGGCAAGCCGCTGCGGACGGCGCGGATCGAGGTGCAGTACGCGGCCGACTTCCTGATCTGGTTCGCCGAGGAGGCCAAGCGCGTCTACGGGTCCACGATCCCCTCGTCCCGTGCCGACCAGCGCTTCCTCGTCATGCGCCAGCCGGTAGGCGTGGTAGGGGCGGTGACGCCGTGGAACTACCCGATCTCCATGCTGACCAGGAAGATCGGGCCGGCGCTCGCGGCAGGCTGCACGGTGGTGGTCAAACCGGCCAAGCAGACGCCGCTGTGCGCGGTGGAGGTGTTCCGCATCCTGCACGAGGTGGGTGTGCCTGCCGGGGTGGTCAACCTGGTCACCGCGGCGCGGGCCAGCATCGTGGGCGATGAGTTCGTCAGCAACCCGCTCGTGCGCAAGCTGACCTTCACCGGCTCCACCGAGATCGGCAAGCACCTTGCGCAGGGCGCGGCCGCCTCGATCAAGCGTGTTTCGCTCGAGCTCGGCGGTCACGCGCCTTTCATCGTGTTCCCTGACACCGATCCCGCGCACGCGGCTCGCGGGGCGTCCCTGGTTAAGTTCCTCAACACGGGCCAGGCGTGCATCTGCCCGAACCGGATCTTCGTGCACCGGTCGATCGCGGAGCCGTTCCTTGCCGTGCTGGCCGAGCGGGTCGGCCGGCTGAAGGCCGGCAACGGCCTGGAGGAGGGGGTCACGATCGGCCCGCTCATCGACGAGGGCGCCCTGGCCAAGATGGACGAGCACGTCAGCGACGCGGTCGGCAAGGGGGCCACGCTCGTCTGCGGCGGCCAGCGGCTGACCGGGGAGGGCTACGACGCGGGCACCTTCTTCGCCCCGACCGTGCTGACCGACGTCACGCCGGAGATGGTGATCTACCGGGAAGAGACGTTCGGCCCGATCGCGCCGGTGATCATCTTCGACGACGAGGACGAGGTGATCAAGATGGCCAACGACACGGACTACGGCCTCGCCGCGTACCTCTACACCAAGGACATCTCCCGGGCCATCCGGGTCAGCGAGGCCCTGCGGTTCGCCATCGTCGGCGTGAATGACATCAACCCGACCTCGGCGGCGGCGCCGTTCGGCGGGATGAAGGAGAGTGGTCTCGGGCGGGAGGGCGGCCAGGAAGGCATCATCGAGTACCTGGAGACGAAGCTTGTGGGTATCAGCGTCTCTTGACATCAAAATGATCGAAACATATAGAATGATTTTACTTTAGGATAAGCACCTGGGCGGCGGAGGGGCCGTCCTGACCAGATGAGGACGGCCAGGGCGGGATAAGGAGACATCGGAGGATTGACCGCCGGTGAGGTTAGGCCCGGCGTCAGGTAGCTGTTTTCCGGCAGAAGGAGCCGCATATGGCGAAGACCAACGTCTCGGAGGCGATGCAGGCTGCGATCGGCGGTGAGCTGAGCCGCAGCACGTCGTTCCCGATCACCGACTCAGATATCCGGCGGTGGGCGATAGCGATCTACTACCCGGAGGACCCGCCCAGGATGTTCTGGGACGCGGACTACGCCGCGCAGACCGCCCACGGCGGGATCGTGGCTCCGGAAGAGTTCAACCCGTTTGCCTGGATGACGTCAGAAGGACCGAGGAAGGCCTCGGCCGGCCACAATCCGGACATGACCGAGATAACGCTCGGCATCGATGGCCCCGGGCTGAAGTTCCAGCTCAACGGCGGTTCTGAGGTCGAGTACGGGGTACGCATGCGCCCCGGCGACGTCATCACGTCGGTACGCAGCCTGGCCGGGTACTCCGAGCGGGAAGGCCGTCTCGGCCTGATGCTCTTCACCCAGTCGCAGGACGTATGGACGAACCAGGACAACGAGGTAGTCAAGGCAACCAAGTCGACCCTGATCCGCTACTGAGAGCGTCAGGACAGATTCGGCGGGAAGGGAGCTGGCAGTGAGCCAGGCAACCGTAAGCGAGTTGACGGTCGGCATGGAGATACCGGAGTTCCAGCGCGCCACCGGGCTGCACAACTGGAATCGGTACGCGGCGGTCAACAGCGAGTTCGTCGACATCCATATGGATGACGAGGCCGGCAAGGCGGCGGGCTATCCCACCGCGTTCGGCATGGGTAACCTGCAGTGGTCTTACCTGCACGCGCTGCTGCGGCAGTGGATCGGCGAGAACGGCCGGATCGTCCGGCTCGGCTGCCAGTTCCGGTCGCCCAACACCAAGGGCCAGATCGTGACGGCGCATGGCAAGATCACCGCGATCCGCGAGGAAGACGGCGAGACGATCGTGGACCTGGAGATCTGGACCGACAACGACTCCGGGAAGGTGATGGCGCCGGGCACCGCCACCGTGGCGCTGCCGCGCGGCTGAGCGCGCTTCGCTAACAACGTCGGGGCCCTGTCCAGATCTTCGGGCAGGGCCCCGAACCATGATTGGCTGTTTGCCTGTCCGTTTGCCTGGCCGTGGTGCGGACGGGCTAGGAGGGAACCGTGGAAGCGTGTCCGGTGCTGCTGGTGCACGGGTTTGCATCCTCGGCCGAGCACAACTGGCGGCAGACGGGCTGGCTTGACCTGCTGGCCGATGCCGGGCGGGAGACGGTCGCCGTCGACCTGCTCGGCCATGGGCACGCGCCGCGGCCGACTTCCCCGGCCGACTATGGGGCGGTGGAGGCCCGGGTGGCCGCGGACATCGCCGGCTATGAGCTGCTCGACGCGGTGGGTTTCTCTGCCGGGGCGCACGTCCTGCTGCGGCTGGCCGCCGCCGAGCCGGAGCGGTTCCGGCGGCTGGCGCTGCTCGGCATCGGGGCAGGCGCCTTCGCTGGGAGCGGGTCGGCCGGGAGCGGCCCGGCTGGGAGCGGCGGCTCGGCTGGGGGCGGCGGCCCGGCTGGGGGCGGCCCGGCCGGGGGC
>JBOHCG010000625.1:0-4677 GCA_050698735.1 Streptosporangiaceae bacterium
GCGCCAGCCGCTTGGCGTGAAGACGTTCAGGTACAGGCAGTCCTCCGACGTGCTGGCCTGGCCGAACGGCCCCGCCACCTGCGGGCAGTGCGGCGCGAACGCCGTCGCGTTGCGCACGCCTGTCCAACTGGCGGCCGGCTGCGGCGGCTGCCACCGCAGCGGGCCGACCGGCGGCGCGGCGTACGGGATGCCGAGGAACTCATCGACCGCCCCATTGGCCAGCCCGCGAACCGCCCCGTTGGCGGTGACCGTCACAGTCCCGCCGAACGCCTGCCCGCCCAGCGCGCTCGCGCTCACCGCGGGCGCGGTCGCGACCAGGGCGCCCAGGGTGATTCCGGCTACCGCCAGCCGGGCCAGTGCCCGCCGTCCGGTCCACGTCGCAGACATCCGAGTCTCCCTCACGCCGGTGGGTAATCGGGGACGAACTGGGCGTTCATCAAAAGTACGAACCGGTACTTTAGGACTGCGTCAGTTACTGTATGCCCCGTGACCGACACCGGGCAAGGGGGGACGCTCGCCGCGACGCACGAGGGGAAGCCGGGCCTTCCCCGCGGCAGGAGCCGCCTGCCGCTGCCGGCCGTGCGTGCCTCGCAGCGGGAGCGGCTGCTGCGGTCGGCGATCGCCGCGGTATCGGAATCCGGCTACCTGCCCGTGACCGTCGCCGACATCGTGCGGCGGGCCAGGGTGTCCAGGGCAGCCTTCTACGCCCACTTCGCGGACAAGGAGGACTGCTTCCTCGCCGCGACCGCCGAGGGCAGGGAAGTCATGATCGCCCGGGTGGTGTCCGCGACCCGCGGCCTGCCCGCCGGATCGGGGGATGAGGAGATCCTCCGCGTCGCGTGCCGGGCCTACCTGGAGTTCCTCGCCGGAGAGCCGGCCTTCGCGACCGTCTTCTTCGTCCACATGCCCACGGCAGGCCCGCGCGCGCTTGGCCGCCTCGACGCCGCCGCCGCCCAGTTCGCCGAACTGAACGCCAGATGGCACCGCCGCGCGCGAGAACATCACCCGGACTGGCCGTCCGTGCCTCCGCAGGCGTATCTCGCCCTGGCCGGGGCCACAGACGAACTCGTGCGCAGCATGGTCCGTGCAGGTCAGGCCGACAAACTCCCCGAGCTTGAGGAAACCCTGGTCTCGTTTCACCTCGCCGTCCTGGCGGCCCGCCGCTGGCCCGTGTTACGGTCGTTCTTAAGATACAAGACATTTCGTCTCGTATTCTGAGATGGAGGTACGTCGGCGATGGGCAAGGTCTACCAGCGGATCGACGACCGGCTGCGGTCGTTCATCGAGCAGCAGGCGATCTTCTTCGTGGCGACGGCGCCGCTGGCCGGCGACGGTCACGTTAACGTCTCCCCGAAGGGACGATCCGGCTCGCTGACGGTTCTCGACTCCTGCACCGTTGCCTACCTGGACTTCGGCGGAAGCCACGCGGAGACCCTGGCCCACCTGCGCGAGAACGGCCGGATCACGCTGATGTGGTGCGCGTTCACCGGGCCGCCCGCCATCGTGCGGGTCCACGGGCACGGCGAGCCGGTCTTCCGCGACGACCCGCGCTGGCCGGACCTGATAGGCCGCTTCGCCGACTCCGGCGCCGCGGGGATCCGGGCGATCGTCCTGGTGACCGCCGAGTTGATCAGCGACACCTGCGGATTCGCCGTGCCGTTCATGGACTACCAGGGCGAGCGCACCCTGCACGCCGGCTTCTTCGGCCGCAAGACCGACGAGCAGTTCGCCGCGTACTGCGCGTCCAAGCCGCACAACGCCCTCAGCCTCGACGGCCTCCCGGCCCTGCCGCTACCCCTGCCCGCCCGCGGCGGCTAAGGCGCCGCAGGCAGGTAAGCCGGGACGACTCACCGAGGATGACCTTGGGATATGGCCGACTTCGTGTCGGCTCGCCCGGTTTCGCGGAACAATTGGTCTGCTGTCCCTTGGAGCGGGGACCGAGGGAGGGGCATGCCGATGACTGTTTTCGGCGGGCGTTACCAGCAGGTCAGGCTGCTTGGTAAGGGCGGCATGGGCGAGGTATGGCTGGCGCTCGATGAGGAACTCGGCGGCCGGCCGGTCGCGATTAAGATCATGAGCTCGCGCCTCCTCGCCGACCAGGAAGGCGTAGACCGGTTCCGGCAGGAGTTGCGGCTGGCGGCCCGGATGCATCATCCCAACATCCTGACCGTGTTCACCTCAGGGACCGATAACGGGATTCCATTCATGGTGATGGAGTACCTCGAAGGCCACGACCTGAGGCGGCTGCCGCCCGGCTGGGGCAGCGGCGAGGTCGCGGGGGTGGGCCGTCAGACCTGCGCGGCGCTCGCCTACGCACACGGCCTCAACGTGGTCCACCGTGACATCACGCCGGGCAATCTCTTCCTGTGCGACACCGGGCTGGTGAAGGTCACCGACTTTGGGATCGCCAAGGCGCTCACCGCATCGAAGGCCACCAAGCCGGGAACCATGATCGGCACCCTTCCCTACATGGCACCGGAACAGTGGCTGGGAATGCCGGCAACCTTCAGCATCGACATCTGGGCAACCGGATGCGTCCTGTATGAACTGCTGTCTGGCAGGCGGCCCCGTGAGTACTCGATGCCGGCGGAGTACATCGCGGCCGCCGCTCGCGGCGACCGCGTCGCCCCCCTGACAGGCCTCGCCGGCCTCCCGTCGTGGCTGGCCGGCGCGGTCATGGCCATGCTCGAACCCAACCCGGCCGACCGCCCCACCGCCGCCGAGTGCGTTCAGTTGCTGTCCGGCTCTCCGGCTCGTTCCATGCCAGCGCCGGAGCCGGAAACCCGACGGCCTCCGGCGCAGGCGACCAGGCAGGTTACCTCCGCGGTCACGATCGGTAATACGACGGCCTTCGTGCCCGCCGGCCCGTCGCCAGAAGGTCACGACCCCGCACAGGGCATATATCAGCTCAGATTCTCCCCTGACGGCCGCTTTCTCGCGGCATCTGTGGCGGGTGGCGCACTTATATGGGATATCCGGACTGGTGAGCTCGTGGGGCCGGGGCGCTCGGAATTGTTCGCGGATAAGATGAAGGCCCCCAGGCTGGAATTCACGGCAGACAGCCACTTCCTGCTCATGGTTTCCGGATCTTCTGTGCGGCTCTGGAATAACCTTGCCAGACGCCCCGTATCACCTTCGCCTCGGATAACGACCGACGCCGACCTGCTGCCTTCTCGGGACGCCAGGTACGTGGCGACGACGAGTGGTAAGTCACTGTTCCTCTGGAATATCGGCTGGGACCGCGCCACCCAGAAGACAGGCCCATACGAAATGCGCAAACGTGGTGGCGGCCTTCTCGGTAACGCCGCGTTCTCCGCTGGTGGCGGCATTCTTGCCGCAGCTGGAAATCACGGAGACATACACTTCTGGGACACGGTAACGCATCAGGTCACCGGACACCGTCTTAAGGGTAACTTCTTCGGAGTCAACCAGATTCTGTTCTCACCGGATGGTCGGCTCGTTGCCACGCTGGCGAGAGAGTCCAGTGTTTTCAGCAATAGAACGGTCACGCTTTGGGATATCTCAGGGAGGCATCCGGAAAGCTGGGTGGTAGTCGAAAAGTCTACGCTGAGTAGTGATTACGTATATGGCTCGTACTTCTCTGCTGACAGCCGCGTGCTCGCCGTCAATTTCGGGAACGAGGTCATCTTGTGGGACATTCGCGCCCGGAGGGCGGTGGGCACGATCTCGCCGCCTGCCACCGGCAGTGTCGGAACTCTGATGTTCTCTCCCCACGGAAGGACGATGATCACCGTCGACGACGGCTTCACCGGCGGGTCCGTGCGCATCTGGGATCTCGAGACCTTGCAGATGGTCGGGCAGCTCACAGACCCGCCCGCGGCGATCGTCTTGGCGGAAATGTCGCCTGATGGCAGCCTCATCGCCACCGTTGGCCACCGAGGGAGCATGCCCGCTGGTCCGGGATCCGCCTGGACGCTCCGCCTGTGGCGCGCCGCGGCGTTACCGGCTCCTCGGTCCTTAAGCGAATGGAGAGATGCCGTGAAGCCGCTTGAGGCCGGCGACCCGCGTCAAGTCGGTGGCTATACGTTGATCGGCCGGCTTGGCCAGGGCGGGATGGGACAGGTGTTCCTAGGCGTGTCACCCGGCGGCCGGCAGGTCGCCGTGAAACTGATCCGCCGGGAACACGCCGCCGACACGCATTTCCGGATCCGGTTCGCTCGTGAGGTCGCGGCCGCCCGGCGCGTTGGCGGATTTCATACTGCCCCGGTCGTCGACGCGAACTCCGAGGCCGACCCGCCGTGGATGGTGACCGCCTACATACCCGGTCCGTCCCTTGACTCGGCAGTCCGCGATCGCGGCCCGCTCGGCGTGGCCGCGGTGCAGGCACTGGGTGCCGCCCTCGCCGAGGGACTGGCCGCGATTCATGCCTGCGGCTTGGTGCACCGCGACCTGAAACCCGGCAACATCATCCTGGCCGACGACGGCCCCAGGATCATCGACTTCGGTATCGCCCATGCCGCCGATGCGAGCACGCTGACCGCCACCGGCATGGTCATCGGGACCTTTCCCTACATGTCACCCGAGCAGATCAGCGGCACGCCCGTGGGACCCACTGCCCTTAACTTCCGAGACTTATGTCGCTTGCGGGAGATTCGACGGGATGATCGTGATGGTGTAGTGGACTTCTTCGGTGTGCCAGTTCTGTCGCTGGAACGG
>JBOHCG010000626.1:0-4656 GCA_050698735.1 Streptosporangiaceae bacterium
TCGAGGGCGGAGCAGCAGGACCGCTCGAGGGCGGAGCAGCAGGACCGCTCGGGGGCGGGGCGCGAGGACCGCTCGGGGGCGGGGCGCGAGGACCGCTCGGGGGCGGGGCGCGAGGACCGCTCGGGGACGGCGGCACTGCGGAGGCGCGCGCGGCCGGCGGCAAGGTGCACAGGGACGACGGCGGGATAGCGGACCCAGGCGGTGCCGACGAGATTTGGTGGATGCACGGGGGCGAGGGGGTATGGGTCCATGAGCCTAGCGGGATATGGGCGCCCGAGCGGGCCTGGCGGGGTTCGGCGCGGGGGATGCCGCTGGACGATCCCGATGACGAGCACTTTTTGCCGCCTACCCCGCCGCCGCTACCCAAGCTTGACCCCGTTACGAAGGGGGCCTGGCTGGCGCTGTTCGGCGGGCCCGGCTATCTCGTCTTGGCCACCGCGGCGGGCTGGTCGATACCGGGACTGGCCGCGTTCTGCGCGGTCGCGGCGTTCGTGGCCGGGTTCGCGATACTGGTGCTGCGCATGCACGAGCCTGACTCCGGGGGCGCGGACGACAACGACGACGGCGCCGTGGTCTGACGGGCGAGGTCGGCCGCGCCCACTAGCCCTGCGTCCTGGCCCAGCTGCGCGGCCCTGATCTCCGCGTACGGCCGGTAGCCCCGGCCGGTCAGCGCGCGCTCAAAGGCCGCCCGCGCGGGATCGATCAGCAGGTCACCTGCCTCCGACACGCCGCCGCCGATAACGAAGCACGCCGGGTCGAGGATCGCGGCCAGGTCGGCCAGCCCCTGGCCGAGCCAGCCGCCGACGGTCTGGAAGCAGCGCAGCGCGGCCGGATCGCCTTCGGCCGCCGCCTGGGTGATCTCCAGGCCCGATATGCCCTCCGGCGTTCCGCCGCCGAGTTGGAGGAGCCTGATGGTGCCCTCCGGGGTGCGCCTGGCGAATTCGCGGGCCTCGGCGACCAGGGCGCTGCCGCTGGAGTACTGCTCCCAGCAGCCCCGGTTGCCGCAGCCGCACAGCCGGCCGTCGGGGACCACGCGGAAGTGGCCGGGCTCGCCCGCGATGCCCCAGCGGCCCCGGTAAAGCTCGCCGCCGATGATGATGGCGGCACCGATGCCGGTGCCGACCGCTACCAGCATGACGTCGCGGTACCCGCGCGCGGCGCCGAACCGGGCCTCGGCCCAGGCCGAGGCGTTCGCGTCGTTCTCGACCACCACCGTGCGGCCCAGGCGCTCCTCGACCCGCTGCTTCAGCGGTTCCTGACGCCAGGCGAGGTTCGGCGCGAACAGCATGGTGGCCCGGTCGGAGTCCACGAAGCCGGCGGCACCGAGCCCGATGGCCGTGACGTCGTATTGGCCGAGCAGTTCGGTGACGACGTCGGCGATGGCCTGCTCCGTACGCGGCGGGCTCGCCGCCGGGGTGGACCGCCTGAGCTGCGCGATGATCTGGCCATGCTCGTCCACCACGCCCGCCGCGACCTTCGTGCCACCGACATCGACGCCGATGGCCAGGGTCATCTGTCGCTGGAGGAGGGCGGCGGCGGAGGTGGAGGTGGTACCACCCTCCGTTCTGATGAATGGGTTTGATCTGGAGTTTTCACGGCCTGCTCGAAGGCGGTGAAGGCGTCCTGGACCAGGGACGCCAGGATGCCGCCAGCGTCGGCGAGGCGGGCGCTGAGGCCCGGGCCGGACTCGCGCGCGCGGCGGGCGGCCTGGCAGACCGGGCACCACTGGCATTCCGGCGGCTCGTTCGGCGGCGGCTCGTTCGTGGCCGTGTCCCACACGTTGGCGCTGGGTTTCCTGTCCTGGCCCAGCGTCCGCTTGACCTGGTCGGCGACCTGGTTGGCCATGCTGCGCGCGCCGGCCTTCATCAGCCAGCGCTGGAAATCGGCGACGGGGTCGCTGGGCCGGGCAGACTGGCCGGTGCGGCTGGGCTGGCCGTTGGCACGCGGCTGGCCGCCGCTCCGCGGCGGGCCGCTGGTTCCTGACTGGCCGCCGTTTTCCGGCCGGCCCGTGCTTGGGGTTTGACCACCGCCGTCAGACGGGCTGTCGCCATGGGATTCCGACACCTGCGCCTCCTACCTCGATCGTACCGCTACCACTGCAGGACATAGGGCACGCCGGTGGCGCGGAAGTGCCCGACGTTCAGGCACTCGGTGACGCCGATCCGCGTCCTGCGAGCTAGCGGCTGGTGGACGTGCCCGAAGAGCGCGTACCTCGGCCGGGTTGCCTTAATCGTCTCGATAAGGGCCGCGCTGCCCTTTTCCATGCGCCGGGCCACGGTGTCGTACAGGAGTTCGGGGACCGCGGGCGGGATATGCGTGCACAGGACGTCCACGGCGCCGACCGCCGCCAGCTTGGCCGAGAACTCCTCCTCGCTCATCTCGTTCGGCGTCCTGTAGACCGATCTCAGCCCGCCGCCGACGAAGCCGAAGGTCCATCCGTCCAGCTCGACCGTGCCCCCGTCGAGGACGTGGTGCCCCAGCTTGACGTGGCTGGCCCACATCCTGGGCACGTCGACGTTGCCGTAGGTCATGTAGGCGGGTTCGGGAAGGGCATCGAACAGCGCCGCGTACTGCCTGGCGATCGCCGCCTCGAACAGGTTGCCGCCATTGGCCGCCGTCGCGGCGAACAGGCGCGCCGACAGTGCCCTGGCCTCGTCGAAACGCTTCGCCGTGCGCAGCTCAACGTAGCTGCGCGTGGCCTGCTCGCCGAACAGGTCCGCGAAGATCCCCTGGCCGTAGTCGGCGTAGTCGAGGAACAGCAGCAGGTCGCCCAGGCAGATCAGAGCGTCCGCGCCGCGCCCGGCGGCCGCCAGCGCATCTGTCCGGCCGTGCACGTCGCTCACCACATGAACTCGCATGCCACCACCGTAGGCTGACCGGGATTGCGCTGGCCAACCGGCTATTGCCCGCGCCGATTGACGTGTGCGGCGCTCTAAGCTTGTACTGCCAGATAGAGCTATCTTCCAGGAGTTGCCGTGCGCGAATTCAGCATTCCGGCGCTGACCGAGATCCCGGCGACCGCGAATCTGGCCGGGGTCGTCTTCCGCCGGGCCGCCGAGCAGCCGCAGGCCGTGGTGCTGCGCCGCCAGGACGCCGCCTGGGCATGGCAGGACGTCACCGCGGGCCAGTTCAAGGACGAGGTCGTCGCGGCGGCCAAGGGCCTCGTCGCGGCCGGGATCGAAGCCGGTGACCGGGTGGCGCTGATGTCGCACAGCCGGTATGAGTGGACGCTGCTCGACTACGCCATCTGGGCAGCTGGCGCGGTGACCGTGCCGGTCTACGAGACGTCCTCGGCCGAGCAGGCCGAGTGGATCCTCGGCAACTCAGGCGCGCGCGCGTGCTTCGTCGAGACGGCCGCCCTCGGGCAGGTGATCGACGGGTTCCGGGACCGGGTGCCCGCGCTGGCGCAGGTGTGGCAGATCGGCGCGCCTGCCGGCGCTGTGCCTTCCGATGCTGTGCCTTCCGATGCTGTGCCTTCCGATGCTGGGGCCTCGCTGGACTCGCTGGTGGGCGCGGGGGCGGGTGTTGGCGACGAGGTCGTCACCGAGCGCGCGGCGACGGCCAAGAAGTCCGACCTGGCCACTGTCATCTACACCTCTGGCACCACCGGGCGGCCCAAGGGCTGCGAACTGACCCACGAGAACCTGCTGTCCTGCGTGCGCAACGCGTTCCTCGGGCCGCTCACCGACGTGGTCGGGGCAGGTGACCCAAGCACTCTGCTGTTCCTGCCGCTCGCGCACGTCTTCGCCCGGATCATCCAGGTGGGCTGCATGGAGGGCGGGGTCGTGCTCGGGCACTGCGGCGACCTGACCGCGCTGCTTCCCTCGCTCGGCTCGTTCCGGCCCACGTTCATCCTCGCGGTGCCGCGGGTGTTCGAGAAGGTGTACAACAGCGCCGAGGAGAAGGCCACCTCCGATGGGAGGGGAGCCATCTTCGGCCGGGCGGCGCGGACCGCGGTCGACTACAGCATGGCGCTCGACTCCCCCGGCCGGCCGGGGCTGCGGCTGCGGGCCGAGCATGCGCTGTTCGACCGGCTGGTCTACGGCAAGATGCGGGCGGCGCTCGGCGGCCGGGTGCGATACGCCATCTCCGGCGGCGCGGCGCTCAGCGACCGACTCTGCCACTTCTTCCGCGGCACCGGCGTCGTCGTGCTGCAGGGGTACGGCCTGACCGAGACCACCGCGGCGGCGACCGTGAACCGGCCGGACCGCAACAAGATAGGCACCGTCGGGCAGCCGCTGCCAGGGGCCGCGATCAAGATCGGCGACGACGGCGAGGTGCTGATCGGCGGGCCCACCGTCTTCCCCGGCTACTGGCAGAACGAGGCGGCTACCAAGGAGACCTTCGCCGAGGACGGCTGGTTCCGCACCGGCGACATCGGCGAACTCGACGACGAGGGATTCCTGGCCATCACCGGGCGGAAAAAGGAGCTCATCGTCACCTCCGGCGGCAAGAACGTCGCGCCGGCCGTGCTCGAGGACAGGCTCCGCGGCCACGCCCTGATCAGCCAGGCCATGGTGGTCGGGGACGGCAAGTCCTACATCGCGGCGCTGATCACCCTGGACACCGAGATGCTCGGGCCGTGGAAGAAGCGGCACGGCCTGCCCGACGACACGCCGGTCGCGGCGCTGCGCGACAACCCGGACATCGTCGCCG
>JBOHCG010000627.1:0-4638 GCA_050698735.1 Streptosporangiaceae bacterium
CCGAACGGCTGCACCGGCCTGCGGGTGACGGTGCCCGGCGGGCACCCGCAGCTGGCGCGCAGCACGAGTTCGGTCGGCAGCAGTTCCACCGCGGGCCGCAGGGTCGGGTCCGCGATGCGCTCGAGCATCCGGTCGCAGGCCCGCTCGCCGAGCATCCGCATCGGCTGGTGAATGGTGGTGAGCGGGGGATCGAACAGGCTGCTCGGGTAGATGTCGTCGAAGCCGACCACGGCGATGTCCCCGGGAACGCGCACGCCCGCGGCCGCCAAGGCGCGCATCACCCCGATCGCCATCTGGTCGTTGGCGCACACCACCGCGTCAGGCAGCGCCCCGCGGTGCCTGGCGAGCAGGTCCGCCCCGGCCCGCTCGCCGCTGCGGACGCTGAAGATTCCCTGCGCCGTGCCGACAAGCTGGCAGTCCGGGTTTGCCCGCAGCACGTGCTCGAGGGCGAGCCACCGCTCGTTCGCGTCCGGGGAGTTCGGCGGCCCGCCGACGTGGAACAGGCGCCGGCGGCCGTGCTCGGCGATGAGGTGGGTGATGATCGCGACCGAGCCGGAGAAGTTGTCGGCCCCCACCACGTCGGCCGCTCGCTCGCCTGGCGTGCCCGCGATGACCACCACGGGAACCCGCGCCGCCAGGCGCTCGATGTACCTGGAGGCGACGAACCCCTCGCCGATGAGGATCCCGTCGACCTTGCCTGACATCGAATCCAGCCGGGGGAAGTCCGGTTCGTCGTCGCCCTGCATGAAGGTCATCAGCAGCAGCCAGTTGTGGTGGCGGATGCGCGCCTCGACGCCGCGCAGCACCTCGTCGTAGTACAGCAGGCCGATGTTCTCGATGTCGTACGGCTCGGCTTCACGCTCGACGCACACGATTCCGATGACGTCCTTGCGCCGCCGGGACAGGCTCTGCGCCGCGCCGTCCGGAACGTACCCGAGCTCCTCGATGGCCTGCCTGACCCGGATTCTCGTTTCCTCGCGGACCCGGTCCTGGCCGTGCACGACCCGGGAAACCGTCGCGGTCGAGACGCCGGCCAAGCGCGCGACGTCGAAGAGGGTTACCACGTTTTCCCGATCAGGGGCATAGCCGCCGGTCCCTTGCATAAACGTGATGTAAACGTTTACATCGGAAATCTAAGCGCTTACACTAACCCTCAGCATTGGACCGGTCAAGGAGCGTTATGCAAGGGAGACGCAGATGACGGGAACGGACGGCGCCCTGTATTTTCCCGCCGGGTTCGCCTGGGGCGCGGCCACGGCCGCCTACCAAGTCGAGGGCGCGGCGAACGCCGACGGCAAGGGCACGTCCATCTGGGATACCTTCAGCCACACGCCCGGCAAGGTCCGCGGCGGCGACACCGGCGACATCGCCTGCGACTCCTACCACCGCTACCGCGAGGACCTCGCGCTGATGGCCGCGCTCGGCCTGAACTCCTACCGCTTCTCGATCTCCTGGCCGCGGGTCCAGCCCGGCGGCCGCGGCCCGGCGAACCAGCGGGGCCTTGACTACTACCGGGCACTGCTCGACGCCCTCGGCGAGCACGGCATCACGGCCACGGTCACGCTCTACCACTGGGACCTGCCGCAGGAACTCCAGGACGAGGGCGGCTGGGCCGTGCGCGCCACCGCCGAGCGTTTCGCCGAGTACGCCGCGATCGCCGCCGGGGCGCTCGGCGACCGGGTGGCCCGCTGGATCACGATCAACGAGCCGCAGGTGATCGTGTCGAACGGCTACCGCCGCGGGAGCCATGCGCCCGGCCTGCGGGACCCGGAAGCCGCCGCCGCCGCAACCCATCACGTGCTGCTCGCCCACGGGCTTGCCGACCGGGTCCTGCGCGATCTTGGCGCGGCCGAGGTCGGCATCACCCTGGACCTGCATCCGGTCCGCGTGCTGCGCAGCGCCCTGCCTGACGGCCTTGAGCACGCCAGGCTCGTCACCGACGCCGCGGCCAACCTGCTGTACCTCGAGCCGGTGCTGCACGGCCGCTACCCGGCCGAGACGCCGCCGCACCTGCTCCCGCCCGACGGGCTCATCGCCGCCGGTGACATGGAGACGATAAGCCAGCCGATCGACTTCCTGGGCGTCAACTACTACTCCCCGGTCTTCCTCCGCGCCGGCAACCCGGCCGACCTGAGGCGGAACGAGGAACCCGCCCGCTGCGCGGTGCCCGGCGTCGTCGAGTACCGCCCCGAGCAGCTCGAGCGCACCCCGATGGGCTGGCTCGTCGACCCCGACGGGCTGCACCAGCTGCTGCTCGACCTGTCCAAGCTCGCCCCCGGCCTGCCGCTGTACATCACGGAGAACGGCCGCGCCGCGGAGGACTACGTGAACCCGGAGGGCGACGTCGACGACGTCGAGCGCGTCAGGTACCTGCACACGCACCTGGAGGCCGCCGCCAGGGCGATCAGGGACGGCGCCAGCCTGGCCGGGTACTTCGTCTGGTCGCTGCTTGACAACTTCGAGTGGGGCTGGGGGTACCAGAAGCGGTTCGGGATCGTCTTCGTCGATTTCGGCACCCAGCGCCGGATCCCGAAGTCAAGCGCCCGCTTCTACTCCGACGTGGTGCGGGCCAACGCCGTGCCCCCGCTCCCGGCCAGCTGGCCGTCGTAGCCCGAGCCCGGCACCGTAGACGCTATTTCTTTCTTTATTCAGAACGGGAAGTGGTGCGCGTCCCGCGCCCTGCATCACTCACCGGCGTCGGGATCATTGCGCTCGACGGAGTCGGACATTTCGTTCCGCTCGAGGCCCCCGCCAAACTGGCCGTCGCGATATCCGCCGCGGCCGGTACCTAGTCCTCGGCGACCGGCTATTCCTTAGCTACCGGCACTGCGCCGGCCTTAGCGTCTGACCAGGTGCGCACGATGGTGGTGTCGGCGATGAAGCGGACCCCGCAGCCCGGGGCCCACCGCTGCGCGGACTCCCGCAGGCAGTCGTCGAGGATCCGGGCCACCGCCTCGCCGTGCCCGGCGGGGGAGTGCACGAGCAGTTCGTCATGCAGGCACAGCACGATGCGCGCGCCGAGGTGGCCGCACCGGGCACGGACCGTGACCGCCCAGATCTTGAACAGCTCCGCCGCCGCCCCCTGGATCATCGCGTTGCGCGCGTACCGGCCGTAGGCGCCGGCCCTGCCGGGACTCCTCGGGCCGTCCTGGGGAGCCAGCACGATCAGCCGGCCGCCGTAGGTCCGCAGGTCGCGGCCGGCCTGCCCGGCCCTGTCGGCGGCGTCGAGGTAGGCCATGGCGACGGGATAGGCCGCGTTCAGGCGGCGCAGAGCCGCCGCGCCGTGGCCGGTGGTCTGCCCGTACATCGCGCCGAGTACCGCCACCTTGGCGGTGGGCCGGTCCACGCGAAGCTGCTCAGCCACCGGCGCGTACATGTCGTCGGCCCGCGCCGCGGCGACCAGCGCCCGGTCCCCGGACACCGCGGCCAGCACCCGCGGCTCGATCTGGCCCAGGTCGGCCCGGACGAAGACGTGCCCTTCGTCCGCCATGACCGCCTGGCGAAGCGCAGCCGGCATGTTGTGCAGGCCTGCCGACGCGGTCATCCGGCCGGCCGCGCCGTCAGACCCGGTCCATGCGCCGCGCAGCCTGCCGTCGGCCCCGAGATGCTCGTCCAGCCAGGTGTAGCCGTAGGTGGTCGCGATCCGCTCTGTCTTCCGCCACTCCAGCAGGGCACCCACCAGCGGATGTTCATCGCGGAGCGCGCGCAGCCGCCAGGCGCGGGTATCGGGCACGTCCATCCCGATCAGGCCGAGCAGCGACTTGACCTGGGCGGGGCTGCGCAAATCGGCGGTGACGCCGGGCGGCGCATGCCGCATTACCTCCGCGTCCCTGGCCGCGCGCGCCGCGGCGGCTTCGGCCTCGCCGCGCGGCCTTGGCCCGATGAACCCGGTCAGCACCCGCTCCGCAGCCGTCAGGTCGACCGGCAGCCCGTCCGCGGACAGCTCAGCGCACAGTAGCTCGGCGGTGGACTCCGCGCGGGCCGTGGACACGGCCATCGGCCGGTCGGCGAGCGCGGCGAGCGCCGCCTGCTGCATCCCGGCGACGGTGCGGGCAAGCTCCGCCCATCGCGCGAGGCGCCCGCTGCCCTCCGACCAGCCGCCGCCGACCCAGTCCGCCCGCAGGTACCCGTCCGGCCCGACCGCATCGCCGTCGTCGCCCCCGGACATGCCGAACAGGTCGAGCGGCCCGGCGCCCGGGATCGACTCGGCGTCCAGCCCGTTCAGCAGTGCCCAGGCCCGGCCTGGATCGGCCTTCCACCCGCCGAAAAGCAGCCGGTGCCCTGCGGCGATATCCCAGCACGTCGCCAGCCGCACGCCGCGGGCGACGAGGCGTGCCGCCGTATGGCCCGACCACACCGCCCACCGCGGCCGCAGCACCTGATCGGCTCGTCCAACCTCAGCGGCTAGATCGGCGTCCGACACCCCGGCGGCGTCGGGGGGCATGGACCACCCGTGGTCCGCCGTGGCCACGCCGATCCCGAGGGCGGGTGAGATGACGAGCCCCACGAGGTCGCCGCGTGCCACCCTGGCCTGGCCAAGCGACGTCACGAGGTCCACGGCCCTAACCCTGCCATGGACGACGCGGTCATGCCGGGACCGGCACCCTGATGAGCAGAACTGCCCGGCCGCGGCCCCCG
>JBOHCG010000628.1:0-4621 GCA_050698735.1 Streptosporangiaceae bacterium
ATTCGTATTCTCGTACCTCCGCAGATTTGCGTTCCACCTCGACGCGATCACGGAACCACGGTCGTACCGATACCTGATCGACTAGTTTTTGCAGACCTTCAAGATCGCCCTCATCACTATCTGATTGGCCCTGAGTCCTCCCTGAGTCCCGAACAGCTTATCGGTACGTTTCGCAAAATCCGCTGACGGTATGCGCGTCCCATTCTCGTATGCGGAGACGGTAGATAGCGCGTAGTTGGTCTGCTTGGCAACGTCCGATTGCGTCATTCCGGCACGCTCACGCAACCGCTTTAGCTTCGCACTGAAGTACGCGAGCGGACTTGAGTACGGGTCGGACGCCACAGCTTCACCAGCTTTTCCACACGTGATCGGAAAATTCTACAGGGTCAGGTGTCCAGGTCCGTAAGCCATAACCTCAGCGCCTAGTCGATACGAGAGAAGAGGACACGGCAGAGAAGGCATATACCAGCCAGCGCGACTACGCCGCAGAGCTGAAGGCCGCGCGGGACAAGGTGATCAAGTACGGGCAGGCAGCCGATCCCGTCACTGCCAGCCTGGCGGGCATCGCCGAGATGCTAGAGATCATCGGCATGATCATGCTGGAGAGCACGACCTGACCCCCGAGCCTGCCCCCGTCGGTGCTCCATCCGAACGGGGGCGAGTTAGACGGCCCGCCCTGCGGTCGCGTTCTTGGTCGATCCTTCCGCGCACGGCGAGCCGGACACCCCCCGTCAGACGGCGGGGGGTGTTCTCATGTCCGGCTAGTCACCCGCTAACGAAAGTGCCGCGACGGAGGGGGTTCCGGGGGGATGACAGGGGATCGCGGGCGTACAGACCAGACCGCCCGATTCATGCCCTGACCTGCGGCTTAGTCTCCTCGCCAGCCACGATGGGAAGATGGGTCTTGACATGGCGTCTGTCCCGAACGAACAGTGGCGGGCGTCCCGGTCACCGCTGAGGAAAATGGCCTGAGTGAGCATCCCGGTGGGCTTCGCTCGGCAGCGGACACCTTCGTCGTTGATGCCAGACCTTACAGCAAAATTACTGGAACTTGCTGGAACTAACTGGACCCTGCTACTGTCAGTCCTCGTGACCGACTCCGTTGAGTCCCTCGAGCGCCGTATCGCCCGGCTGCGGACCGCCGTTCGCGAGGCCGTCCTGGCCTCAGACCGGGACCATGCCAGCTCCCTGCGCCGCGACCTGCGGGAAGCCGAACAGGCCTGGGACGCCGCCCTTGCCGACGCCGAGGTCCAAGCCGAGCAACATCCCGCGAGCAACGGCCCCCGCCCCGAAGCCGGACGAACCGGAACCGGGATCCGCTCCTCTCTGCTACCTCTCCGCGACCAGGTTTACCAGGCCCTCAGCCTGCTCACCGTGCCCGCCGCCCCCAGGCTCATCGCCACCGTGCACGAGGCATTCTTCGCCACCACGTTCCCGACCGCCCGCATGACCAGCCTCAAACGCGACGAGGAGCGCTCATTCCGGACCGCCCCGTTCGCCCGCCCGTACTACATCTGCGCCGCGCTGACCGCGGACCTGCTCGCCCCCGCACGTGGCCTGCTCGCCATATCTACCTGGCCGATGGAAATCCGTGTCATCGGATCGCTGTCCCCGCGCGTCGACTTCCTAACCGGCGCCATCCGGGTGGCCGAGGCCATCGAGCGGCTCCCGGCGCCGGTGCCCGCGGCCCGCAGGCTGCTGTGGCGGTTCGCCGCCAGCATCCCCGCCGCCGCGGACAGCGCCGCCAGCACGAACCCGCACCAGGTAAAACAGGCAGCCCTCGCCGAGCTCGCGGTCCACGAGCACGCCGACCGCGAGACGAGGCGAACCGCTGCACAGCGAGCGCGCGAGCAGCTGGACGACGCGCAGCAGCTGTTCGGCGCCCGCATGGGCGATGCGAACCAGCAGGCGCAACGAGGGAGGGGGAGGGATCAGGGGTGACCGCCACCGAGGCCCGGCTGGCTCGCATCCGCGGCCGGGCGCTGGCCAGGCCGCACAATGCGCGCACGATCGCCGCGCTGGCCAGCAACCCGGGCTGCGCCCGCCGCGCGATCATGGACGCGGCCGGCGTGGACAAACCGCGGATCGCTGGCCACGCCGGGTTCCCGGCCCCGTTCGGCCAGTCCCGGTTCGCCCTGGCCCGGGGCAACGCGTTCGAGGCGCAGCTCAAGGCCGACGGGGCAGCCGAGCTCCTCACCCTCCTCCGCCACCACCTGCAGCTGCCCATCCCCGAGGCGCACTATCACGACCTGAACGAGGTCGGCGGCAACCCAAGCCCCGATCTGCGCCACAAGAAAACCAGTCAGCTCCTGACCCAGGCGGCCGCCAGCGACACGGCCACCGGCACCATGTTCGATCACCCGTTGCTGCGCTTGGAGGTCGGCGGCCGCCACGCCTTCCTTGAACCGGACCTGATCGCGTTCCAGCTGTACGGCAGGTTCCACGTCATCGAGATCAAGTCGTTCGCGGTCATCGACGGCCAGGCCGACGGGGACAAGGTCGCGGCCGCCGCGATCCAGTCCGCCGTCTACGTCCTAGCCCTGCGCGACGCCCTGGCCGTCCAGCACCTCCCGCCGGAGGCCGTTCATCACGAGACGATCCTGGTCTGCCCGGAGAACTTCTCCAACCGCCCGGTCGCTACCTCGCTCGACGTGCGCAAGCAGCTCACCGTACTACGCCGCCAGCTGGCCCGCATCGCCCGCGTCCACGACCTCCTCGACCTGCTACCGGAAACGCTGACCTTCGACCTGGACCCTGACGACAACGGCGTCCCGCGGCGGGACCCGGCCGACCTGGCGACCGCGATCCGCCAGGTGGATGCCAGGTACGCGCCAGAATGCCTGAGCACCTGCGAGATGTGCTTCTTCTGCCGGGACGAGGCCGCGGGCACCACCGCGGCCCTTGGCCGCGAAGCGCGCGAGGAACTCGGCGGCGTCGAGCAGGTCCAGACGGTGCTTCGGCTCGCCGCCGGCACCGACAGGCCGGCTGAGGGAACCGATCTAGCCGAGGCGGCCCGGCTGCTAAGGCAGGCGGCCCGGCTGCGCGCGGACGCCCTCGGCCCGGGATCCCCCCGCCACGGCACACTCTGGGAGGCGGTATGAGCACGTTAACCGCACTGGCGCGGGCACTCGCCGCCGATCGCGGCCGGGCCCAGCCCAGCTGCACCGTCCGCCACGTTCATGTCAGCGATCGCCCGCTGGTCCTCATCCCGCTCGCGCTGGCCGGAGAGGCCAACGCCCCGCTGGCCGCCATGGTCGGCGACCGGCCCGAGGCGCCGAACCTGCTCATCGTCCCCGAGCCCCGCGACCGCGACCAGCGCTTCGCCTTCGCCGCCAACCTGGCCGCCGTCATCCTCCCCTACCTTACCGGCTACCTGCCGGCCGATCCTGAGGCCCGGCCCGCCGAAGAACCCGCGGCCGCCGAGATCCCCGCCGACGCCCCGCAGCTCCTCGTGCCCAACCCCGCCGGCATCGCCTTCACCCGCATGCTCGGCCGCTCCACCCGCTTCCGCCGCACCGAGGGAGCGTACGCCGTCCCGGAATCCGTTCCCGTCCTTGGCCGCTGGCTGACGTTCTTCACCGAACGCGCCGAGCACCCCGCCTCCTCGCTCATGCTGGCCGCGACCGAGGCCCTGACGATGCACTGGGCCACCGGCCAGAGCCCGGTTGAGGACCGGAACCTGGGCGCGCTGCTCGGCTGGATCGACCCGCCGCCCGGCCTGACCGGCGCCCAGGCCGCCGCGCTGGCCGAGGACCCGGTGCGCTGCCCCCCGGCCGGCCCCGCCACCGACCCCACGTTCGACAACGAGGTCCTCGAGCCCGCGATCCTCGCGGTCCGCACCGCGAGGATCACCGGCGACGGCCGGGCCCGCGGGCACGCAGAGAAGGCGCTCGCCGACGCGCTCGCCACGCAGCTCCGGCCCACCTGGACCCTCCTGTGGCGATCCGCCGAACTCCTCAGGCGAATCCCGCAAGGCGCCCACGTGCAAACTCGCTGGGACGCGGACAAGGCCGCCTTCGCCTGGCACGCGCGGCACCTCGTGGACGGCGGCCCGCCGCAGCCGCGACGCGACGGCGCGGTCGCCGCCGCCCGCCGCCTCGCCAACGCCGAACGCATTCAGGAGATGGTCGCCGCTCAGCGCGCCTTCGACGACCCGCTGATCATGGCCGAGCACCGGATGACCGGCGAGGCGTTCGCCGGCCGGGTCGTCGCCGCCGAGCCGGACCGCCTCGACGCCACCGGCCGCAGGCGCGTGCTGCGCCCAAGGGTCACCGTCGAAACCGACGACCTGGACTTCACCGCCACCGATGCCGAACTCACCTCCCCGGCCCGCCCGTCCCAGAAGGCCCGCGTCGTGGCCGTCACCGAGGCCGGCCCGCGGAATCAGATCGTCCTTGAGCTCAAGGGCGGCATGGGCCGCTCGCTCACCCCCGAGCCAGGCTCCGTCCCCGCCGTTGGCGAGCGCGTCAGCTACGCCGCGTCCAGCCCCGCCTACCAGCCGCCCGCCGCATTCCCTGACCCCGAGGAAACCCCCTGGACCCACGGCGGCCCGCCGCCCCCTTACGTCCCGGCGAACGACGACGCCACCGAGGACTGGTCATGCGGTCATGCTGCCTCCGTT
>JBOHCG010000629.1:0-4598 GCA_050698735.1 Streptosporangiaceae bacterium
CTGCTGGAGAGCGTCGTGGCTCATCGGGCCGCCGCGGATGGTGTCGAACAGCGGGTCGTCCGGTCTCCCGGCGCGTTCGGCGAGTCAGGCTCGCAGGGTGGTGACCGTGCCGGGGGTAAGCGGGGTGATCCGGTCCTTGCGGCCCTTGCCGCGGCGGCTGGCCGGGCTGCCGGCTGTCCGTCGCCCAGGCCAAGACCGGCCGCAGGATCTGGCTGCCGCTGCTGAAGGACGTCGGCTGGGCGGTCATCGACTACGTCCGCTCCGGCCGCCCGGCCAGCGGCTGCCCGCAGGTGTTCCTGCGGCACGCGGCCCCGATCGGCCCGTTCTCCGACCAGGAGCACCTGCACCAGATGCTGGTCAAGCACGCCCGGGCGGCCCACGTCCGGGTCAGCGGGGAACGCCGCCACGGCATGCGCTCGCTGCGGCACACGCTGGCGGCCCGGCTGATGGAGGACGGGACGCCGGCCGGGCAGATCGCCGGCATCCTCGGCCACCAGCCGGCGGCCTCGGCCGGCGTCTACCTGAAATCCTCGCTGGGGCTGCTGTCCCGGTGCGCCCTGGACCCCGACGCTATCGCGGAAGGGCAGGCAGCACGGTGAACGATGCCATGAGCCTGGCCGGGGCGATCACGGCACTCGCCGCGGGAAAGCGCGCCGTCGGCTGCAAGTACGACGCCGGGGAACGAGTCCTGGCCCGGTTTGAGGCATTCTGCCGAGCCGAGTTCCCCGGCCTGGTCACGGTCACCCGGGCCTCCGCCGGGGCATGGATCACCGCGGCCCGCCAGCGGGGAGTCCGCCCGGCGACCCTGCAGGGCCTGGCCGCCCCGGTCAGGGAACTCGCCCGCTGGCCCGGCCGCCGCGGCACCGGGGCCTGCGTCCTGCCCGCCCGCACGCTGCCCAGGCCTGCCCGCTACGTCCCGCACATCTACACCGACCACGAGCTGGCGAACCTGTTCGCCCAGACGGACCGCTGCCGCTACTGCGCCGAGGTCCCGTTCCGGCACCTGATCATGCCGGTGCTGTTCCGGACGGTCTACGCCTGCGGCCTGCGCGTCTCCGAGGCCCGGCTGCTGCGCCCCGGCGACGTCGACACCGTCACCGGGGTCCTGCAAATCCGCAACGCCAAGGGCGGCAAGGACCGGCAGGTGCCCGTCTCCGGGCCGCTGCGCGACAGGCTGGCCGGCTACCACGCGCACATGTCCGGGCAGCCGGGCTGGGACTGGTTCTTCCCCGGCAGCAGGCCCGGGGAGCCGATGACGCTGGTGAACGTCTACCACAACTTCCGCCGGTTCCCCTGGCAGGCCCGCATCTCCCACGGCGGGCGCGGGCACGGCCCCCGCGTCCATGACCTGACATACGTTCGCAGTCAGCAACCTGCGGACATGGTTCGCAGGCGGCGAGAACGCCAGCGCGCTGCTGCCGGTCCTGCAGGCATACATGGGCCACTCCTCGATCAGCGACACCGCCTGCTACCTGCGGCTGACCGCCGAGTCCTACCCCCACATCGCCGCACTCGCCGAGCGCGAGCACGGCGGCATCGTGCCGCCGCTCACCGGGGAGACAGGCCATGGCGACTGACTTCGCCGTCTGCCTGCGCCGCTTCCTCACGTCCTACCTCGCCGGGCTGCGCGGCTGCTCCCCGGCCACGATCGCGTCCTACCGCGACACGTTCAAGCTCCTGATCAGCTGGTTCCGGGACGAACGATCAGTCCCGCCGGCCAGGCTCACCCTCGACCACCTCGATGCCGGCGCCGTCACGGCGTTTCCCGGCCACCTGCAGGAAGAACGGCACAACAGCGTCGCGACACGCAACCAGCGGCTCGCCGCGATCAGCTCGTTCGCCACGTGGATGCAGACCGAGGACCCGGCCCGGATGGCCTGCTGGCAGGACATCACCGCTATCCCCGCCAAGAAGCAGGACCACCCGGCCGTCAGGCACCTCACCGTCGACCAGACCCGCCGCCTGCTCGCCGCACCCGACCGGACTGCCCGGCAGGGGCGGCGCGACGCGACCCTCCTCGCCACGCTCTACGACACCGGAGCCAGGGTCTCCGAACTCGCCGGCCTCACCGTCCGCGACATCCGCCTCCAGCGCCCGGCCATCGCGTCGCTGACCGGCAAGGGCCGTAAGACCCGCCACGTCCCCCTGGACGCCAGCGCCGTCACGCTGCTGGCCGCCTACCTGAAAGAACACCGGCTCGACGAGCCCGGCCACGACGACCACCCGGTGTTCTACGGACAGCACCGGGCCAGGCTCAGCCGCGGCGGCATCGCATGGATCATCCGCAAATACCAGGCCCAGACGAACGATCCGCTGCTCGCCGCCGCCAGCATCAGCCCGCACATCCTTCGCCACAGCAAGGCCATGCACCTCTACGAGGCAGGCGTGCCGCTGCCCTACATCCGCGACATCCTCGGGCACGTCGACCTGTCCACCACCGAGATCTACGCCAGAGCCTCAACCGAGGCCAAACGCAAGGCCCTCGAAGCCGCCTACCAGGACATCGTCACCAGCGACCTGCCCGAGTGGAACCAGGACGCCGGCCTCCTCGACTGGCTCACCAACCTCTGAGCCGTCATCCGGCGATTATGCGCAGTGCCCGCTCGCGACTCGGACATCTACCAGCCGCAACACGAGTGCACTGCGCATAATCCGGCACTGCGCATAAGGCGGGATACTCTCCCCGCTGCTGGCCAACATCGCGCTGTCCGCGCTGGATGACCACTTCACCCGGCAATGGCAGCAGCAGATGGACACCAGATGGCAGCGGGCCAAGCGCAGGAGAAACGGCCAGGGCAATTGGCGGCTGATCCGCTTCGCCGACGACTTCGTCGTCATGGTGAGCGGGGAGCGCCGTCACGCCGGGGCGCTGCGCGAGGAGACAGCAGCCGTGCTAGCCCCGCTGGGGCTGCGGCTGGCTGAGGAGAAGACCCGCGTGGTCCATATCGATGAGGGCTTCGACTTCTTGTCCTTCACGATCCGCCGGATGCGGAAACGGGGCACGTCGAGGTACTACGTCTACACCGTCCCGTCCAGGAAGGCCATCCAGGCCGTCAAGGACAAGGTGTCGGCCAAGACGTACAGGTCAACCCTGCACATGAGCCCGGAAGCGCTCATCCAGAGCATCAACCGGGCACTGGCCGGGTGGGCGAACTACTTCCGCCACGGAGTGTCCAAGGCCGTCTTCAGCGCGATCGACTCCCACGCATGGGGGCGGATCATGCGCTGGCTGCGGCGCAAGTACAAGAAAGGAAACTCCCGCATCGGGATGCCGGAACTCAGGCGGCGCTTCTGCGTCCCCGGGACCTGGCGGTTCGCATACGGCGGGGTCAGGTTCACCGGCGCGTCCGCCGTGCCGGTCACCCGCTACCGCTATCGCGGCAGCACCATCCCGACCCCGTGGCAACCCCAGCCGACAACAGCACAAGCTGAAACCAGCGGGTAAGGCACGCGGAGAGCCCGGTGCGGTGAAAGCCGCACGCCGGGTTCGGGCGGGCGGGCCGGGGAAACCCACCGGGAGCAATCCCGGCAGGGCGCCCCGGTCCGATCCCCACCAAGAACCGCTACCGCGACGAGCACCACCTCGCCGCTACCACCCCGCCAGCATCGAGGAACTCAACCTCACCACATGACCGAAACAACCAGAAATAACACACCTCTCAGAAAGACGCATCCCCTGCTGCCAGGTGTGAGAGTGCCGGTGCAGGGTGTCAGGCACGCCATGGCCGTGATAACACTCATCCTCCCCGATGGGGCAATCCTCGTACCGGATGCGCGGAGATTCCTTGACGTGGCAGCACGTCCGGCCATGAAGGAGTGGGTGATTGCACCTCTCGATGCGGGTAGCGGTCGCCACGGGCTCATCCATTACCGCGGTCACCATTCCTCGCTTTCCGCCCTCTTGCGGAGGGCCTCAAGTTCCCTCTCGGCATCCTCGGTGTATTCCCTCATCTGCGTGGCCGCCATCTTGGCCAGCTCGCCGGCTAGCTCCAGGGCCTGGAAGGGGGTCAGGAAGGCTCCGTAATACCCATGGTCCTCATCGTTGACTGCCAGCTTGACGCACCAGGCAGGGGTTTGCCAAAGTCGGTGTGACAGTGGGTGATTGACGGGGCGGGTGTCCTGCCGTGCCGGCGGGGCGTTCAGGGCGGTGGCACCGCGCCTGCTGGCTACTTTGCGTAGCGGCCTTCGGAGGGCGGGCCGCGACACGCGGTGTGCGCGGGGCGGATGTGCTTGACGGGTGGGCGCGGCCCGTGGTGACGTTCCGGGTGCTATCTATCTGAACCGTCGCCGTGAAAGGCCGCGCCCGTGGATGCATCATCGCTGATCGAGGCTGTCCGCCGCTACCTGGGCGGCGGCCGGGCGCCGGAGCCGGGGGTGCTGCGGCGGGCGCTGGCGGCGCGGCTGACGGACCCGCGGAAGCGGCGGGGGATCCGTCATGAGCTGGCGCCGGTGGTGTCGGTGCTGGTGGCGGGCGCGGCGTGCGGGCGCCAGAGCCCGCTGGCGATCGGGCAGGCGGCGGCGGGCTGGGGCCAGGAGCTGCTGGCGGCGCACGGCTGCCGCATCAGCGCGGATGAGCTGGAGGCCGCGCTGACCGGGGC
>JBOHCG010000630.1:0-4595 GCA_050698735.1 Streptosporangiaceae bacterium
CGGCAGCTCCGCCAGCCGCCCGCCGGCGTCCCGCCAAATCGCCGACATCGCCATCACCTCGGCCAGCCCCGCCGCCGCATCCCGCACCGGCCCCACGCGCCGGCGCAGTTCCCGCCGGGGAACCCGCGCCCCGCCGCCAGCCGCGCGACCAGGCGGCCTGGCCGAACCCCGGGCAGCGGGTACTGTCGCAAGCGGAAGCATCGGCGGACCCTCGCAAGAGGCAGGTGATAAGACCGCCGATGCTTCCGCATACCACCGCATGCGCCCCGCACCCCGCGCGGCGTGCCGCACGGAAACGTACGCAGGCCGGGCCGGGGAGCCCCGTGCCCGTCACGCAACGTGACCCCGGCCGCCCCGGCCGCCCCAGCCCCGCAGTTGCAATCCGTGACCGCGAAACCAGGAACCGTCCTGCGTAAGCCAGACGCAAACCCGCAGGCCAGAATCGCCCGGACCTTAACCGAACGCCAGTGCCCGCTGCCCTGACTAGGCTGGGTGGCGTGTCCGATCACTATCGTGCGCCTGGCTGGTTCACTCGGAACATCTTCAACCAATTGGTGGCGGTGCTCACCGGGCTGGGCGTGAGCGTTCTCGGCTCTCGGGTCCTCGCTGTGAGGGGACGGACGAGCGGTGAATGGCGGACGACGCCGGTGAACCTGCTGACCTTCGATGGCCGGCGTTACCTCGTCGCGCCGCGCGGCGAGACCCAGTGGGTACGCAATCTGCGTGCCTCCGGGACCGGTGAGCTGCGACTCGGCAGGCGGGCCGAGAGCTTCCGCGGCAGGGAGCTAACCGACGAGGAGAAAGTGCCCGTCCTGCGCGCCTATCTCAGGCGGTGGAAGGCAGAGACCGGGGTCTTCTTCGAGGGCGCCGGGCCGGACTCGGACGACGACCAGATCCGCGCCATCGCGCCCAGGCATCCGGCCTTCGAGGTACTTCCTGTCAATGGCCGATAGGTCGGCCCATCGCGGCAGGGAGGAGCCGGGGCGGTGATCGACGTAACGAAGCACCAGGGGCTTGCCTCGCTGCCTGGACGAACTTTAGGGAAGGAGCTGGGGTGGCGGAGATTGTGTCGGGGGTTGAGATTGTCCGGGGTGCTGACGAGGTGTTTGCCTACGTCACGGATCCTTCGCGGTTCGGGGAGTGGCAGGAGGGGGTGGTCGAGGGGCACATCGAGGGCGACGGGGCGCAGCGGGTCGGGTCGTTGTGCGTGATGACGCGGCGGATCGGCGGGAAGGACCGGACCTCGACGTCAGAGATTACCGAGATCAGCCCGCCCAGGACATGGGCCGTTCGGGGAATCGACGGTCCCATCAGGGCAAATGTGCACGTCAGCGTGGATCCGATCGAAGACGGCGCGAGATCGCGGGTTACCATCAGGGTCGAATTCGCCGGGCACGGGATCGGCAAGATGATCGCTCCCATGGCGATAATGCAGGCTCGCAAGGAAGTGCCGGAGAGCTGCGAGAAGCTGAAGAAACGGCTGGAAAACGACTAGAAAGGCGAACCATCCGGGGCTGCTCGCGGACGCGGGCGATGAACCACTGCTCGTTCGGCATAAAATAAAAAAAGAGGCCGGCCACTGCGGCGGTGACGGGGTGCGCCGACGGTCATTTGCGGCGGCCTTCGGTCTGGATTACGTGCTCGGGAGACGCGACAATGCGGATATAACTCATCTGCACCTGATGTCGCAGAAGCGGAGCCGACATGACCGATCGATCCGCAGTCCCCGTTAACGTGGCCGATCAGGCGCCCGGAGGGCTTGAGTCCAACGCGATCGGGGTGGTGCAGGACACCGTCATCGGCATGGCCGCCTCGGCGCCGGCCGCCTCGGTGGGGCTGACGATCGCGGCGCTCGCCATGGCGGCGGCCTACGGCAGCGGCCCGGTCATCATCCTGACCGCGATCCCGATGCTCATCATCGCCAACGCCTACCGGCGGCTGAACATGTGGAGCGCCAACTGCGGCGCGTCGTTCGAGTGGGTGGGGCGGGCGATCAACCCGTACCTGGGCTACCAGACCGGATGGCTGATGGTGGCCGCCTACATCCTCGGCACGATCAGCGGGGTGGAGATCCTCGCGCCGACCGTCTTGGCCGCCTTCGGCAACAATTCGGACAACACCTGGGGGAACATCGGCATCGACACCGCGCTCGGGGTGATCGTGCTGGTCATCGCCGTTGTCGGGATCAAGATCACGGCGCGGACCCAGGTCGGGATGGCGCTGATCGAGTACGTGATCCTGATCGGGTTCGGGATCGCGGGGCTGATCTTCGTGGCCTCCCGCGGGCACGGCAGCTACCCGATCACCGGCGGGTGGTTCAACCCGAACGGGATCGGCGGGCACGGCAGCGCGGCGGCCGGGTTCCTCATCGCGGTGTTCATGTTCACCGGCTGGGACGGGGCCATCTACGTCAACGAGGAGACCACGCGGCGGCACACCAACCCCGGCAAGGCCGTCCTGATCGCGGTCGCCCTGCTGGCGGTGATCTATACGCTTGCCACGGTGGGCCTGCAGGGTGTCGTGTCGCCTGCCAAGCTGCAGAAGTCCGCGTCCCCGCTTGTCACGATCGCCGACGCCCTGGGCGGCGGCGGCTGGGGCAAGGTGATGGCGCTATCAATCGCGCTGTCGGCGATCGCGAGTACCGGCGCGGGCATCGTGATCACGGCCAGGATCGTGTACGGGATGGCCGAGCGGCGGGTGCTGCCGCCGTCCCTGGCCACCGTGTCGTCGCGGTTCGCCACCCCGCTCGCGGCCAGCGTGGTCGTGGGGTTCTTCGTGATCGCCATCACCTGGGTGTACCTGCTTGCCACGTCGGTGCAGATGGCGTTCACCTACGTGGTGGACGCGACCGGGCTGCTGTTCTCCGCGTTCTACGTGCTCACCGCGCTGGCCACCATCGTCTACTACCGGCGGCGAATTCTTGCGCGGCCCTGGGATCTGGTGTGGCTGGGGGTGCTTCCGCTCGGCGCGGCGGTCTTCCTGGTCTGGATCATCTTCAGGTCCATGCAGCTGGCGGGCGCGCCGGAGAACTGGTCGATCGTCGGTGTCGTCGTGCTGGGCGTGATCTTGATGTTCGTCGCACGGTTCGGGCTGCGGTCACCGTTCTTCGGCATCGCTCGCGAGAGCGCCGACGCGTAGCAGCGGGAGGGCGACGAGCAGGGACAGGCCGCACAGGGCGCCCGCGACCACGTAGGGGGCGCGCAGGCCAGCCGCGTGCGCGACGAAGCCGCCGGCCAGCGCGCCGATCGGCATCAGGCCCCAGCCGAGTATGCGGTACACGCTGTTGACCCGGCCGAGCAGGCGGGCGGGCACGATCTGCTGGCGCAGGCTGACCGTCACCACGTTCCACATGGCGACGGCGAAGCCCTGGCCTGCCAGCAGCACCGCGGCCACGGCCGCGTCCGGCGCCAGCCCGATGCCGACGAAGACGGCGGCGTCGATCGCCCCGCCGATGACCAGCGAGGGCAGCATGCCGAGCCGGCCGGTCAGCTTCGGGCTCACCAGGCCGCCGATCACGCTGCCGACGGCGACCGACGCGAGCAGGAGGCCGTAGCCACGGGTGCTGACGTGCAGCGTCACCGTGGCCAGCAGGACGAGGATGGCCTGGCCCATCTGGTTGGCGAAGTTGTAGACGCCGAGCAGCACGGCGACCACGCGCAGCAGGCGGTGCCTGGTAAGCCAGCGGAGGCCTTCGCGGATCTGGCCCTTGGCCTTGGGCCTGGTCTTCTCTGGGGACCTGGGCAGGGTGGCGACGAGGGCGGCCGAGCCGGCGAAGGAGGCGGCGTCCAGGCCGAACGGCAGCGCGGCGGCCGCGCTGGCGCGGATCGCCTCGGAGCTTGCGGAATTTCATGAGCGGCTGATCGCGCCGCACTGGCCACGGATGCGTTCGGTGTTCGAGGCGGACATCGCTTATCGTGGCGGGATGCTGGCGGGGGGCGGGGCGCGTTTGCTTTTCGGCGATCTGCATCCGGATCTGAGCTGGTCGGCGGGGGTCTTGACGATGCGGGACGCCGATATCGGGCTGGCCGAAGGGGTCGAGCTGGGACCGGACGGGCTGGTGCTGGTGCCGAGCGTGTTCAACTGGCCGGAGTGGTCGGTGAGCAAGGCGACGAGCACGCAGACCACGCTGCTGTACCCGGCGCGGGGGGCCGCGACGGTGTGGGAATCCGACCTTGGCCTGGCCGATCTGGGGGCGGTGGAGGCGTTGCTCGGGGCGCCGCGGGCACGGTTGCTCGGCGCGCTGCGGTCGCCGGCCACGACGAGCGCGCTAGCCCTCCGGTTCGGGGTTACCGCTTCGGCGGTTTCGCAGCACTTGGCGGTGCTGCACCGGGGCGGGCTGGTGGACCGGCAGCGCTCTGGACGTTCGATGCTGTACCAGGTCTCCGAGCTGGGATTGGGCTTGCTCGACCGGGCGGCTGGCTCATGAAGGCCGTCGTGTACTCCGGGTACGGGGTCATGCCGGAGGTCGTGTCGGTAGGCGATCCGGTGTGTCCCGCGGACGGTGTCGTGATCGAGGTGGGCGCGACCGGGGTGTGCCGGTCGGACTGGCATGCCTGGCGGGGACACGATCCGGTGGCGCTGCCGCACGTCGAGGT
>JBOHCG010000631.1:0-4583 GCA_050698735.1 Streptosporangiaceae bacterium
GAGCACGACCCCGAGGGCGCCACGCTGGCGTTCGAGCGGCAGCACGCGGCGGCGCTGCTCGGCGAGGCGCGGGAGCGGGCCGCCGAGATCGACGCGGCGCTGAGCCGATTGGAGGCCGGGAGCTACGGCGTGTGCGTGCGCTGCGGGCAGCCGATCGGCGATGACCGGCTGGCCGCCCGCCCGGCGTCGCCGACCTGCATCCGCTGCGCCGCCGAGGAAGCCAAGGCAAGACGCCGCTGAGGACGCCGAGAGAAGACGCCGCCGAGGAAGCCAGGGGAAGACGCCGCCGAGGGAAAACACCGCTGAGGCCTCGGCGGGTCCCTGTACCGCCGAGGCCTCGTATCGGACCGCACTACTCCGCGCGCAGCGCGAACGCGGTGCGGGTCTTGGCCGCCCAGCCTGCCGGGAGCATGGCGCCCGCGACCGCGATGACCAGGCCGGCCAGCGCGAGCAGGATCAGCTGCGGCGCGTGGTACACGTCGAACACCGCGGACGGCAGCGCGGTCTGCGCGGCGTCGCCCATGATCGGCAGCACGTAGTTGTGCAGGGCGACCCCGGCCGGGATCGCGATCAGCCCGGCGACCAGGCCGATCCCGGCCACCGAGGACACCACCATGGCCATCGTCTGCCGCGGCGTCATGCCGATCGCCTTGAACACGCCCAGGTCGTGCACGCGTTCCCTGGTCTGCAGCACGACGGTGTTGAGCACGCCGAGCCCGGCGACGGCAGAAAGCAGCAGGGTCAGCGTGCCGATCAGGCCGATGATGATCGCGAACACCTGGGACTTACCGCCCAGGTTCACGCCGTAGTTCTGGCCTAGCGCGTTGCCGAGCGCGTTCACGTACGCGCCGGCGTCGGTTCCCGGCTTCAGGCTCACGTAGTACTGATAAGGGGTGAGGGTGCGGTCAAGGCCGGTCAGGGTGGCCATGCTGCCGAAGATGTCCGGTTTGCCGTCGGCCGGAGCGAAGACCGCGCCGGCGATCCGGACCGTGATGTGCTGGCCGGCGGAGACGAGCGTGTAGGTGTCTCCCACCGCGGTGCCGGTGTCGGTCAGGAAGGCGGTGTTGACGTCGACCTGGGCCTGCGAACCGTTGCCCGAGTACCAGTGCCCGGCGGTCAGCGCGTAACCGGACCAACTCGGGTTGCCGCCGATGGCTATCAGCTGCAGCGGGCTGGACAGCTCGAGGACGCTGATCCGGTCGTCGCCCTCCAGGACGTAGTGCAGCGTGCCCGGCTGGGCAGCCAGCGCTGCCTGCACGGTGCGCTCCCGCGCGGACAGGCTCGGCGTGCCGGAGACGGCGCCCGCCTGGTAGCCGGGTCCGGTTCCCTGCAGCCCGACCTGCACCGGGTCGGCCGACCGGCTTATGTCGTTGTAGACCATGCTGAGCGACGTGCCGAGGCCGACCGCGAACGTCACCGCGACGACGCCGAACACGATCGCCGCGAACGTGGTCGCGGTCCTGGCCGGCCGGGCGAACGGACCGGCGAGGCCGAGCGTCATCGGCCGCGGCAGCAGCCGCATCCGGCTGAGCAGCCGGTGCGCGCCGTATCCGCGGGTGGGCCTGGGCGCCCGCCCGGTTGTGATGGCCGCCGTGGCGCTCATCCGTCCCGCACGCATCGCGATCAGCAGCGCGGCGGCGCAGCAGACGCCGAGTATGGCCAGCGGCACCGCCACGTCGACCCAGGCGGGCACGGCCAGCGAGCCCACGCCGTAGGCCGCGGCGGTCTGGCCGAGCAGCGGCACGGCCAGCAGGTTGCCCACGACCACGCCGAGCACGCAGCCGGCCAGGGCCGGGACTCCCACCTGGAGCACGTAGGTGGCGACCACCTGCGCGGGCGAGAACCCGATGGACTTCAGCACGCCGATCCGCCGGGTGCCAGCCACCACCGCCCCGCTGACCACGTTGACCACGATCAGCACCGACATCGCCAGCCCGAGCACGCCGAACGCGACGATGAACGGCACCCACGGTCCCGTCGAACTGGTGGACTGCACCTTGGCGGTCAGGTAGGACTGGGCAGCGAGCAGGGCACCGGGCGGCAACGAGGACCGGAGCGAGGCGATGTCGGCGGTCAACTCGGCCTGCGTCCCGGCGCTGGCGAAGCGGTACAGCATCTGCGAAACCTCCGGCGTGCCCGCCGGCCGCAGCGCGGTCAGCTCGGCGGGGGTCACCCAGGCCTGCGCCGTTCCTGTGATCGAGTTCGCGGTGCCGACGATCGTCAGCTTCGGGTTGCCGGCCACGCCGGATACCGTGATGACGTTCCCGACCGACAGGGGAATACCGTTCTGGCTGTCGGCCCAGACCGCCTGACCCGGGCCCTGCGCCCAGTGACCCGAGGTGAGGGTGAGGTCGTCGACCGGCGCGCTCGGCGACGAGCGGCCGACCACGTTCACCTGCGCCTGCAGCGAGGACTGACCCGAGGGGCCGCCGGAAGGCCCGGGGCCTGGCCCGCCACCGGGAATGGGGACCAGCACGGTCACGGTCGTCTCCGCGAACGGACCGGCCGCCGCGGTCACCCCGGGCAGCCGGGTGGTGGCCGCCAGGCGGGCGGACGAGGCGTTGATCGCCGCGGTCACGTCCGCGCCGTGCTGTGCGGCCAAGGCGCGGTCGAACGGCGCGTTGGAGGCGACGAGCAGGCCGAGCGCCAGCGTCGAGGCGGCGGTGGAGACCAGCACCACCAGGCAGATGACCATCGTCTGGACTCGTCGCCCGGATAGCCCGCTGCGGGCGGCCCTGACGGCCGGAATCGTGTTCATCTCAATTCTCCGATCAGGCCAGCGTCGCTGGCCACCCGGCCGTCGACGATCTGCACGACGCGGCTCGCGTAGCGGGCCGCCAGGTCCGGGTTGTGGGTGACGACGATCAGCGTCTGCCCGGAGGAGTTGAGGTCGAGCAGCAGTTCGCCGATCGCTTCTCCGGTGACGGTGTCCAGGGCCCCGGTCGGCTCGTCGGCCAGCAGCAGCGCCGGCCGGTTGATCAGCGCCCGCGCGATCGCGACCCGCTGCCGCTCGCCGCCGGACAGCCGGGCCGGGTAGGCGTCCGCGTGCTTGCCGATGCGCAGCGCGGCCAGCAGTTCGTCGCACCGCGCCCGCGCCTTGGCGGGCCGCATCCCGGCCAGCTGGGCCGGCAGCAGCACGTTGTCGGCGACCGTCATGTCGTCGAGCAGGTTGAAGAACTGGAAGATCATGCCGACCTGGCTACGCCGGAACCTGGCCAGGCCGGTCTCGCTGAGCTTGTCGACGCGCTCGCCGGCGACCCGGACCTCGCCGCTTGTCGGCCTGTCCAGCCCGGCGATGAGGTTGAGCAAGGTCGACTTGCCGCTCCCGGAAGGCCCCATGATCGCGAGCGACTCGCCGCTGGCGACCTCAATGTTGACGTACGCCACCGCGGGCGCCGCGTCCTGGTCATACCTTTTGCTCACGTTGCTGAGCTGCACGAGAGTATCCATGCCAGGGACCGTACGGCCGGGCCCGCCGCCGGCACGTCGCCCGCCGGAGCCAACTTCCGTACCGTAGCTGGCTGAGGCGCGATCGCCGTCATCCGCAGTATGTACGTGGATTACGCCGAACGAACGATGGTATTTCCGCCAGCCGGGTTGACAATGAGCAGGTGGCGGCGAGCACAGACGGGCACCGGCGCAGGACGCTGGCGGAGCAGGCCGACCGGGTGGTCGGCTACTTCCGCCATGAGGAACCGCGGCCCGCGCTGTCCCGGTGGGCCTTCCGCGCCGACGTGGCCATCGCCATCGCGGCCACGATCGCGGCGCTTGTGACGGCGATCCATGGCTACCTGCTCGTCCACAGCGCGAATTTCGCGGTGACGCCCACGCCCTCGGGGTTGCCGGGCGCTCCGCCGCAGCTGCCTCCGCCTGGCCATCTTCTCCCGGCGCTGCCCGTGGGGCCACCGATACTGGCCTGGGAACTGGTGTTCGTCGCGGCGACCACGGCGCCGCTCGCGTTCCGGCGGAGGTATCCGATCGGCGCGTTCTGCGTGATCCTGGGCGCGATCATCATCACCAGGAGCTATCTGACTGTGGTCGGCGTCGGATCGGCGATCTTCGCCGCGTACTGCGCCGTGGTCTACAGCAGGTACCGCCGGCTGGCGCTGCTCGCCCTGGCGGGCGGCGCGGTCACCGTCGCGGCCGCCTACCCGCAGGTGACCCCGGAGGTGCCGGAACGCTACACCGCGCTGCTTGTCCTGGTGCCCACGGCCGCCCTGGGGAACATGATGCGGGTGTGGCGGCAGCGGGCCGGGGATTCGGCCGAGCGGCTGCGCCGCGCGCAGGCCGAGCACGAGGCCGACACGCTCCGCGCCCTCGATCTGGAGCGGGCCAGGATCGCGAGCGAACTGCACGACGTGGTCACGCACAACGTGAGCGTGATGGTGGTCCAGGCAGGCGCCGCCCGGCGCGTGCTGGAGAGCTCGCCTGATGAGGCCGAGGCGGCCCGGTTGGCCAGGGATGCGCTGCTCGCGGTCGAGGCCAGCGGCCGGAACGCCATGACCGACCTCCGGCACCTGCTCGGCCTGCTCGCCCCGGCCAGCGCGGAACTGGCCGCCGGCGCGGCCGCCCTCGGCAACGTG
>JBOHCG010000632.1:0-4578 GCA_050698735.1 Streptosporangiaceae bacterium
ATGCCGGCGTCACCGACGGCGTAGGCGCCGACCGGCTCGCCCGGCCGGGCCGGGTTCTCGCTGATGCGCGTCGGCAGGTCATCGGTGACCCAGCGGCCGGCGACATACGGGCTGGCTGCGGTCGCCGCGTGGGCGGGGAGCTGGGTGCGGGGCGTGGTCACGGTATGCCGCCTTCCCGGTCGGGGGTCTGGTCGTCGGGGGTCTGGTCGTCGGGGGTCTGGCCGCTCAGGTCGCGACCGGGCGGGCCGGTGCGGCGCGGCGATGGGGCCGGCTGGCTGAGCCGGCCGCGGGCCGCCGGGTCAGCGCGGCGGCCTCGTGCAGCTGCTGGTGGGTGGTCTCGGGTGCCATGAACAGCCCGACGACGGCGCCCACGACGGCGATGCCCGCGGCAATCAGCATGGTCGGGCCGATGCCGAGGGTGATCAGCGCCCACGGGGTCGCCCACGTGCCGATCGCGGCGCCGATGCGGCTGGTGCCGGTGCACAGCCCGACCGCGGTGGCCCGGATCTCGGTGGGGAACAGCTCGTTCGGGTAGATCCACTCAAGGATCGACGGCCCGCCGTTGAAGACCGCGTAGACGGCGAAGGCGATCGTCACCGCGAACACCGGCGCGGCCGGGTACACCCCGAGGAACAGCAGCCCGGCGGCCGAGATCGCGAACCCCCAGATCAGCAGCGGGCGGCGGCCGAGCCGGTCCACCACGGCGAGGGCGACGATGTTGCCGGCCAGGAAGAACACGTTGATCAGCCCGTACCCGAGGTTGGACTCGTTGCCGCTGCCGAGGTGCAGCAACTGCAGGATCTGGGGACCGAAGGCGTAGATCGCGAACAGGGTCACGATGGTGCATGTCCAGAACACGGTGACGAACACGGTCCGGCCCAGGTAGCCGGCCTGCACCACCCGGCGGAACGTCGTCTTCTGCTCCGGCTCGGGCAGGTCATCCAGGGTGGCCTGCGGGCCGAGCAGGCCGCGCAGCACCGCCAGCGCCTCAGCCCGCCGCCCCTTGCTGGCCAGCCAGCGGGGCGACTCGGGCATGTTTACCCGGCCGATGATGATGACCGCGGCGGGGACTGCCGAGGACAGCAGCATCCAGCGCCACCCGCCGTCGACGTTGAGCAGGGCATAGCCGACGAATGACGCCACCGTCGCACCGACGAACCACATGGCGTTGAGCCCGCCGACCAGCTTCGCCCGCCAGCGGTGCGGCACGAACTCGGTCACCAGCGCGGTCGCGATCGGGTAGTCGGCGCCGATGGCGATCCCGATCAGCAGCCGCAGGACGAACAGCTGTACCACGTCGGTGACGAAGAACTGCGCGACCGAGCAGGCGACGATGACCGTCAGGTCGATCATGTACATCAGCCGGCGGCCGATGCGGTCGGTGAGGTAGCCGAACACCACCCCGCCGATGAACACGCCGATCAGGGCGGAGGCGCCGAGCAGCCCGAACCACAAGGTGCTGATGTGCCACTGGCGGGTCAGCGGCACCAGGGCGATGCCGCTGATGCCCAGGATGTAACCATCCAGGAACGGCCCCCCGGAGGAGAACAACGTCAGCCGCTTGTGGAAACGCGACAGCGGCGCGTTTTCGATCGTCACCGGGGAGCCCGTCGGCACAGCGCTCACAGCGCCTCCAGCCAGATCCAGGAACGAGATGCTCCCGTTCGCTTGCCTGAACGCTACGGCGGCGACTAAGCAATGTGAAATACTTAATAATGCATAATCGATATCTCTAGCCTATGGATGGCACTGGGATGGACCTGCGGCTCCTGGGATACTTCGTCGCCGTCGCCGAGGAGGGCCACTTCGGCCGGGCCGCGACCCGGCTGCACATCGCCCAGCCGGCGCTCAGCCAGCAGATCCGGGTGCTTGAGCGCGACGTCGGCGTACGGCTGTTCGACCGCACCACCCGGCGCGTCGACCTCACCGAACCCGGGCGGATGCTGCTCGACGACGCCCGGCGGCTCCTGCGGCAGGCCGACGAGGTCGCCGGGCGGATGCGCCGGGTCGCCGCCGGCGAGACCGGGCTGCTGCGGGCCGGGTTCGTGAACTCGGCCGCGTTCGGGATCCTCCCGCGAATACTCCGCCCGTTCCGCGCCAGCCGCCCGCACGTCGGGCTTGAACTGCACGAGATGACCACAGCCGTTCAGCTGCAGGCGCTCCGCGAAGGACACCTCGACGTCGGCATCGGACGCGACGCCCCGCCAGCCGACATCCACGCGGCCGGCGCCACCGCGGTCGAGCTACTGCACGAACCCCTCGTGGTGGCCCTGCCCGCGCAGCATCCGCTCGCCTCCCGCGGCCCTCTCACAGCCGCCGACCTCGCCGGCGAAGCGTTCATCGTGCTGCCGCAGTCCCGCGTGCCCGGCCTCTACGGTGCCATCGCCGCACTATGCGAAGCGGCCGGCTTCGACCTGCGGCCGGCGCTGACCGCGCTGCAGTTCACCACCGCCCTCGGCCTCGCCGCGGCCGGCATGGGCATCGCCGTCGTACCCGAATCCACCCAGGCCTTCCGCCCCGCCGGCCTCACCTACCGGCCTCTCACCGACCCCGCCGCCACCAGCACCCTCCAGCTGATCATCCGATCGGCCGCCCGATCCCCCGCGCTCGACCACTTCACCGAACTCGCCGGACGACATGCGCGCGACGCGACGGACAAGGCCGGCAGCCAAAGCCCGCACGCCGGCACGAAACCCTGACGAGACAAGCCCGGCACTCTATTGCCGTGCGAGATCGCGGGCGAGCTGAAGCTGGCGACCGCTGGCCCGCGCCAGGACATCACGGTTAGGTTGCCGGAGGAGCCGGAGGCTGAAATCTGGCGTCTATAAACCCCTCATTTATGAGACGGGGTCCGCGGGCACCTGATCATGGCAGTTTTCTGTCTCAAAACCCGGCTAAAAACTCACTCAGAACACCAGAAGTTATGAGACGGTTCTGAGACACTAAAGATATGACACAGACTGCAGCCACCGCCCCCGCTTACACCGTCGAGGACCTCCGGGGCGGGGAGCGGAATCTCATCGGCCTCGCCCGCGTCAGCACGGACGGCCAGGACGCCCAGCTCCAGCGCGACGCCCTGGAGGCCGCCGGAGCCGGCCGGATCTACGAAGAGAAGATCAGCACCCGCAAGGCCGTCCGCGAACGCCCCGGTGTTGCGCGGCGTTGATCTTGAGGATGTCCGCGACGCTGATCTTGGGGATGTCCTGACTGTGGAAAACCCCGCCGGATGGGTTCCGGCGGGGCTGGGTGGTGCCCGGGGTGTCGCGGCTGGTGCTCAGGGTGTCGCGGTGACCTCGGTGATGGCGGTGCGGGCGGCGGCCTGGTCGGCGATGGCGTGCCCTGCGGCGCAGGCGGCGATCAATGAGGCGACGCAGAGGTTGCTGGCGGTCCGGGGCAGGCCGCGGCTGGTGTCGTGGATCAGGGTGATCGCGTCGTCGGTTATCTGGGGTAACGAAGATCAACGACGGTGTTCTCGCAGGTCGCGCTCTCACGTGCGCGTCCGCGACGGGAAGGTCAAAAGCGGCATCGAAGAGAGATCGTAGCAAGACCGGCTCTTCACTCGGCTGTCCCCCGTAGCGGACGGTCCCCAGATAACCCGTCCGCGACAGAAGGAGAAACGGACAAACGGGACCGTCACCTGCCGTGGCAGACGGCTCCCGCATGACCCCGGATAACGCCGGAGAACAATGTGTCGTCTCCGCGGCCGGCGAGGGCGGTGTGGTGGCGGATGTAGCTGGCTGTCTCCTCGCGGGTCATCCCGTCGATGTGGGCGCGCAGGGCGATCCGCTCACTGGTCCAGGGCGGCCAGGACGCCGAGCCGGAGCCGGGTGCGCAGGGTGGGCTGGCCGGTGAGCAGGGCGGCGAAGCAGGTGGCCGAGTCGAGGTCGTAGCTGGTGAGCATGCGGATCGTCTCCAGCTGGCCGGGGCCGGGCTGGCGGGCTTCGTCCGGGTCCAGCCCACATAAGCCCAAAAACCCTGATGGGATGATCTTGAAAGGTCGTACGGGCCTCTGACCAGGGAGATTGGGGTCTAGTCGTTGATGTGTGCGGCGGGTTGGCGGGTGTAGCAGCGGGGGCAGGTGACGGTGGTGAGGTCGCGGGGGACCTTCCACACGTAGCATCTGAGGGTGCGGCGGCAGAGGGTGAGGGTGTCGTTGGGGAGTTGCTCGCCGACTTCGAGTGGTCCTGAGCGGCCGCAGGAGGGGCAGATCCATTCGGGCGAGGTGATGGTCTGCTCGGGAGGTCGGCCACGGAGATCAGCATCCGGATCATCGGCGGCCCGTTCTCAGGGGCTGGCCGCCGGTGCGGCGGCGGGCGGCGGGGTCGCGCTGGGCGACGTGGCGGGCGTCGACGCCGACCCGGGTGTAGCGCTCCAGCGAGCGGACGGAGGCGTGCGGGAGATGGCCAGCAGGGTGGGTGTGTTGGTGCCGTCTTCTGCTTCCAATGTCAGCGCGGCGTGCCGGAGCTGGTGGAAGGTCCATCCGCCGTGGAGCGCGAGTTCGGCTTCGTCGGTGATGCCCGGGTTGGCCAGGGCGCGGGTGGCCTCCTCGAACATCTCGGCTGCTCGCCGGTGGACAGG
>JBOHCG010000633.1:0-4578 GCA_050698735.1 Streptosporangiaceae bacterium
ACGCTGAGCGACTGGGCCGACCGGACGCACGCCCAGGGCGGCACCGTCGTCGTCGCGCATTTCCCGGATCCGAATGGCGAGCCGGCCGTCATGGTCGCGACCGGCCGGGCCGACGCGGTCGAGATCCTGAACCAGACCGACGACCGGCTGCTCGAGTACTACCGGTACCTGAACAGCGGCTACCGGCTGCCGCTCGTCGGCGGCACCGACAAGATGTCCAGCGACGTGCCGGTCGGCCTGTACCGCACGTACGCGCGGCTCGACGAGGACTTCAGCTACGAGGCCTGGTGCCGGGCGGTGCGGTCCGGTCGGACGTTCCTTTCCGGCGGCCCGCTCGTGACGCTCGCGGTCGACGGGCGCGAGCCGGGCGGCACTGTCGAGCTGTCCGGGCCGGGAACGGTCAGCGTCCGCGCCACGGTGCGCAGCATCTTCCCGCTCGGCTCGCTCGAGATCGTCCGCAACGGCGAGGTCGTCGCGAGGGCCGAAGCCAACGGCGGGCGGCAGGCCGAGATCAGCGAGGAACTGCGGATCGATGAACACTCGTGGCTAGCCTGCCGGGCGTTCGGCGTCGATCGCCACCTCGACGGGTGGAACCGGCGCGTATTCGCCCACACCTCGCCGGTCTACGTCGCCTGCGGCGGCGACTGGGCGATGACCGACCCCGAGGGCATCCGCTACATCCGGACCCTCGTCGAGGGCGCCCGCGAATACGTCCGGCACACCGCGGTCCGCAGGTCCGACCGGCTCACGACCCATCACCACGGCGAGCCCGACCACCTCGCCTGGCTAGAGCGCCCATTCGCCGAGGCCCTCCGCGCCCTAGAAGAGCGCGGCCGCAGCTGACGGCCAGGCCCGCACCGACGCGTATCACAGCGCCCAGGGACGCCCTCCGTACACCTGACGGACAGGAACGGAGATTCCCGATGACCAAGCGCCGGGTGCTCGACGACCCCTCGGTGCGGCTGGTGCGCGCCGACATGGTGCAGGCGTGGGCGCGGTACCTGTACGTCATGCAGAACCTGCCCGGCTACACCTTGAGCGTGCGCGGCAGCCTCCCGCCCCGAATCCCGCATATCCCGCATAACCCGCATAAGACGCCGCCGAGACGCTGGAAAAGCAGCGCCTCGGCGAGCACGGCGCGCTCGAACTCCGGCAACAGCAGGCCCTCGTTCGGCCCGTGCGCGCGGGCATCGGGGTCCTCGACGCCGGTGACCAGGATGTCCGCGCCGGGGAAGGTGTCCTGGAACTCCGCGATGAACGGGATCGAGCCGCCGCTGCCCATGTCGACCGGCGCGACGCCGCCCCACGCCTGCGCGAGGGCCGAACGCGCCGCCGCATACCCCGGCCCGCCATCGGGCAGCACGGTCGGCTCGCCGGTGTCGACGAGCGTGGTCGTGAGCTGCGCGCCCCACGGAACGTGCTTGGCCAGGTGCTCCCGGAGGCAGTCGGCCGCGTGAGCACTGCTGTCCCCCGGCGCGAGCCGGACGGTTACGCGGGCGCGCGCCACCGGGACGAGGGTGTTGGAGGCGCCGGCGACCTTCGGGGCGTCGAACCCGGTGATCGTGATCGCGGGCTGGGTCCACAGCCGCTCGACGACGGAGCCGGTGCCGATCCAGCTGGTCCCTGCAGCGGCGCCGGACTCGACGCGCAGCCGTTCCTCGGGGTAGTCCACGTCGGCGGCGGGTCCGGAGACCAGGCCCTCGACGGCCGGGCTGCCGTTCTCGGTCCACAGCGTCGCAAGCAGCGTGGTGAGCGCCATGATGGCGTCAGGCACCAGGCCGCCCCACATGCCGGAGTGGACGGCGTGGATGAGCGTGCGGACCTCGACGTCCATCCGGACCAGGCCGCGCAGGCTGGTCGTGAGCGCCGGGACTCCGACGTCCCAGTTTCCCGCGTCGGCGATGACGATGACGTCCGCGGCGAGCCGGTCGTGGTACTGGCGCAGCAGGTCTGGAAGGGTCCTGGAAGCGACCTCCTCCTCGCCCTCGATGAAGAAGCGCACGGTCACCGGCAGGTCGTCGCCCAGCGCGCGCAGCGCGCCCACGTGCAGCGCGATCCCCGCCTTGTCGTCGGCCGCGCCCCGGCCGTACAGCCGGTCGCCCCGGACGGCGGGCTCGAACGGCGGGCTGTCCCAGTCGGCGGGGTCGTTCTCCGGCTGGACGTCGTGGTGCGCGTACAGCAGGACGACCGGAGCGCCCTGCGGTCCCTTCCGCTCGCCGATCACGGCCGGCGGATCGCCGTCGTGAGCCCGCACGATCTCGGCCCCGACGCCCTCGGCGGCAAGCAACAGCGCCGTCTTCCGCGCGGACTCCTCCACCTCGCCGAGGCGCTCCGGGTCGGCGCTGACCGACTGGATCCTGACCAGGTCCTCAAGGTCGCTTATCAAACCGGGCATCAGCCCGCGGACACGGCTCTTCAGGTCACTCATGCACGCAACTCTACGATCCGCTGGTCACCCGAGCATGCCGAGCACTTCGGCGCGGGACGGTCCGGGCGGGACGAACGCCTCGCGGCCCTCGGCGTCACAGACCAGGTGCCTGAGTCGCCCGGCAGGGTCAGCAGCGAGAAGCATGAGACGGGCGTCAGCAGGCCGGTGATGAACCCGGGCTGCCCGCCGGCCGCAGAGCCGAAGTAGCGGGTGTAGTAGGTAAAGCCGGAGTCCTCGGCCTCCTCCGCAAGCGGCCGGGCGCCAAGCGCCGCCAGCCAGCCGGCATTATCGCCGGCGGGCCGGAAAGGTCTCGAGGCTGCGGCGGTTTGGGCTCTGCACAGGCCCGGGCCGTAACACCACCGCCCGTTCTGAATAATTTAAAAATCCTTTTTTGACCGAACGGGCCGTGGTTCCCGTCCAGCGTTCACCGGAGCCGTCAGGGCGGTTTCCGGAACAATCGCGCGCCGAACGGGCCGTGGTTCCCGTCCAGCGTTCACCGGAGCCGTCAGGGCGGTTTCCGGAACAATCGCGCGCCGAACGGGCCGTGGTTCCCGTCCAGCGTTCACCGGAGCCGTCAGGGCGGTTTCCGGAACAATCGCGCGCCGAACGGTCATCCTCCAGAACGATGCATTCGGCGGATTCGCTGGTTACCGTCGGTGTTGTGGCTAGGAACAATACGGCGCAGGCCACCTCGCGCGGACCGCTGCCTGCCGGACCGCTGCCTGCCGGACCGCTGCCTGCCGGACCGCTGCCTGCCGGACCGCTGCCTGCCGGACCGCTGCCTGCCGGACCGCTGCCTGCCGGGCTCGGCCAGCGCCAGTGGCCCGTGGTTGCCGTGCTTGCCGCGTGCGGGGCGGTAATAGCGGTGGCCTCGTCGACCGGACCTTCCCCGCGTGCCCGGGGTCAGTACCTTGAACTCGCGCTTGTGCTTTTGCTCGTGGTGTGCGCCCCGGTCGCGGCCCTGCGGCGGTGGCCGATTCGGGTGCTGGCGGCGGCGGCCGTCGCCGACGCGCTGGCCGTCGCCGTGGCCGGGCGCCCCGCCCCGCTGCCGTTCGGCGTCATGCTCGGGCTCGCGTCCTACCTCGTCGCCTCGCGGCTGCCCAGGCGGGTGTCGATCCCCGCCGTCGCGGCGAGCGCCGTCGTGATCGGCGCAGCGCTCCTCTACGCGCTGTTCACGGTCAGGAACGGACAGGCCGCCGCCGAGGCCGTGGAGAGCTTCCCGCCGCTGGCGGCCGCCTGGTTCATCGGCGACAGCGTCGCGGCGCGCAGGCGTTACATGGCCGGACTGGCCGAGCAGGCCGAGCGTGAGCGTGCCGCCGAGGCCGAACGCGCCCGCCAGCAGGTCCGCGAGGAACGCGTGCGCATCGCGCGCGAACTGCACGACGTCGTGGCCCACACCCTCGCGGTGATCACCGTCCAGGCCGGGGTCGGCCGCCGCCTGATGGCCAGGCGACCGGAGGAGGCGGGCGCCGCGCTGGAGTCCATCGAGGCCATCGGCCGGACCGCACAGGAAGAACTGCAGGTCGTGCTCGGGCTGCTGCGCGATGAGGAGACCGGGACGGCAGCGCTGGCGCCGGCTCCCAGGCTGGTCGACATCAAGGAGCTCGCCGAGACCGTGCGCGCCTCGGTAACACCGGTTGACCTGCGGATGTCCGGGATCGACCGGCCGCTGTCCGCGGCGCTCGAGCTGTCGGTCTACCGCGTCGTGCAGGAGGCGCTCACCAACGTCGTCAAGCACGCGCCCGGCGCCCGCGCCGTGGTCGGCCTCGCCGTCTGCGGCCGCGAGATCCGCATCGACGTCGTCGACGACGGCGGGGGAGCGGCACTCCCGGCGGCCGGCGGCCGTCGGCAGCCCGGTCCCGCCCTGGCGCCGGGCACGGGTCCGGCGTCCGGCGATCTGCGACAGCCGCCCGGCCCTGCCCCTGCCCCTGCCCCTGCCCCGGGTACGGGTACGGGTACGGGTCCGGCGTCCGGCGATCTGCGACAGCCGCCCGGCCCTGCCCCTGCCCCTGCCCCTGCCCCTGCCCCGGGTACGGGTACGGGTCCGGCGTCCGGCGATCTGCGACAGCCGCCCGGTCCTGCCCCTGCCCCGGGTACGGGTACGGGTACGGGTACGGGTACGGGTACGGGTACGGGACACGGGATCGTCG
>JBOHCG010000634.1:0-4571 GCA_050698735.1 Streptosporangiaceae bacterium
ACAAGCAGCACACCACGCCGCTGGTCCAGCTACTGGCGACCGGGTGGTCCCATGCTCATGGCGGGAAACCCCTCAACCTGGTCCCATGACGCTGGCGGATGACATCGTGAGCGGACAGACTGAGGCCCTGAACGTCACTGCGGCCAGGGTTACGCGGCGCGCTGACGCTGGTGCGATACGGATCAGCCAGCGGGACATCGACGGCCTCCTGTTGTGCGGTGAGCACTACGGCGCGCCGTACGATCTGCTGGCGGAGGCGCTGCGGGTGGCACCCGGCCGGGTATCCGACATCGTGGCCCGGTGGAGGAAGGCAGGGTACGTCGCTGCCCACCGGCTCGGGCCCGGGCCGGCCTGGTGCTGGCTGACCCGGGACGGGATGACCGCCACCGGGCTGGGATTCCCGGCTATCCGGCCGACGCTGGGACGGCTGGCGCACATCCGGGCGGTGCTGGCGGCGCGGCTGTGGCTGGCACGCGGGCCGGCCTGGGAGCAGGGACAGGCGTGGTGGCATTCCGAGCGGCGGCTGCGCGCACACAACCCGGCGGCCGGGCGGGCCGGGCACGTGCCAGACGCGGAGATCCACTGGCCCTCGATCGCGGGCAGCCCGTACGCGGGCCAGGTGTGGGCGGTCGAGGTCGAGCTGACGCCCAAGCCGGCCGGCCGCACCGCGCGGATCATGGCCGAGCTGCTGTATCCGGTGCAGTACGCCCATGTGGTGTACCTCACCGCACCGGCCGCCCGGCGGGTCGTCGCTCGCGCCGCCGACGCCCTGGGGCCCAGCGAGCAGGGCCGGGTGGTCGTCCGGGAGCTGCCTGCCACCGCGTTCCTTCCGGAGCCGCCGCGATGACGGTCTGGTCGTGGCTCCGGCTGACCCTTTACCTGTGGCTGCTCCGCAAGGCGGTCAAGGTGTTCGGGTGGCTGCTCCTGCTGGCGGTCGCGATCGCGGTGTGGCCGGTGACACTGGTCACGGCGATCGGGTACGGGGCGACGTGGGCCACCGGCTGGCCGCCCGTCCGGCTGCTCCGCGCGGCCGCCTGGTGCCTCCCGGGGACACTCGTGTGGGCCATGATCGTGGTGCATGATCGGCACACCTGGGCACCGCTGGGCCTAGTTCCGGCCAGGGAGTGGCAGCAGAGCTGGCACCCCCTCACCGGGCTGGGCCTGGCCCGGGAGTTCCTGCAGCTGGTCCCGGGCGTGGTACCGGCCGGGTTGCTGCTGGCCGCGGGGCTGTGGAAGTGGCGGAACTACGCCATCTCCACCGGGCTGGGCGGGTGGCTGGCGTCGGCCCCGATCAGCTTTGACCGCAAGCAGTGGCGCCGGCAGGTCCGCGCCGCCAAGGGCCGGGTCGCCGCGCCCGGCAGTGTTCCGCTGCTCGTCCGCGGCGAGAAGATCCCCGTCGGCGGCACCATCCGCGCCATCGGTCACCGCTGGCACCCCGTCTTCACCCTCCCGTATGCCGCCTGCGGTCGGCACATGGTCATCGTGGGCTCCACCGGCAGCGGGAAGACGAACCTGATGATCCGGCTGTGGGCCGGGTGGTACACCGCGGCGCTCGACGCCGCCGCCAGGACTGGGCGGCGACCGCTGCTGGTCGTGCTGGACTGCAAGGGCGGGCCCGACGCCAGGGTCAAGGCGAACCGGACCCGGCGGCTGCTACACGGCGCGGGCGCGGGCCGGGTCGCGATCTGGCCCGATGAGGCCCGGCTGTCGCTGTGGGAGCTGCAGCCGGACGACCTGGCGGTGCTGCTCTACCAGATGATCGAGACCGGGACCGGCGCCGCCGCCTACTACGCCGATATCCTGCAGGCCGTCCTCACCCTGGCCATCACCGCTCCCGGCGGTCCACCCGGCAGCGCGGCTCAGTTTCTGGACCGGCTCGATCCGGGCTGGCTGGGTTCCGCGTGGGCCGGGTACCCGCCCGCGGCGGCGCGGGTCAGGGGGGCGGCCCGGCACCTGCCCGACATCCAGCTGCGGTACGCCACCCTGCTCGGCCGGCTCGGTCCGGCGCTGGACGGGCCCGGAATCCTGGAGGACGCCGATGCCTGGTACTTCATTCTGGAAGGGACCCGCGAACGGTCGGTCGCCGAGGCGCAGGCGATGGCGGTCATCGAACTGGCCGCCCGCGCCGCCGTCACCCCGGCCGGGCTGCCGCGGGTGATGCTGCTGGCGGCCGATGACTACTCAGCGGTGTCGGGCCGGGTGGCGCTGTCCAACCTGTACGAGCGCGGCCGATCCCTCGGCATCGGCGTGCAGGTGTCCGCGCAGACCTGGCAGGGCCTGGGGCCAAGTGAGGATGAGCGGTACCGGATCGCGGCCACCGCTGACGGTGGCGTCTTCGTCATGCGCACCCCGTATCCCGAGCCGCTGACCGGGCTGGCCGGGACCCGGCGGGTGCTGGAGACCGCGCACAAGCTGATCGGCAACGCGTGGGGTGACGAGGGAACCACCAGGGAGCAGCGGGCCTGGGTCGCCGATCCTGAGCTGGTCCGCCGCCTGCAGGTCGGTCAGGCCTGCTACATCCACGCCGGGGCGGCGACCTTCGTCCAGGTCGCCCGGCCCAAGCCCTCCCCGCTCACCCTCGCCGCGCCCGCGCCCGCGCCCGCGTTCACGGGACCGCCGGCCGGGCAGGTTGAACCTTGCCAGGAGACCGCGCCCGGTCCCGCACCGTGGCCGGAGCCCGCCTCGCTGGATGACTTCTTCGGACCCGGAGCCGCCCAATGACCACTTCGAACCCGTTCACCGACCTGGGCCTGCCGACTGATCCCGGCCTGACCGATGAGCAGGTCCGCGCCGCCTGGCGGCAGATCGCCGCGGCCACCCATCCCGACCGGCCCGGCGGCGGGGATCCCGCCAGGTACGCCGCCGCGTCGGCCGCCTACGCCCAGTTGCGCACCGGGTGGGGCCGCAGCGAAGCCTGGGCCGACCTCGCCGATGCCGGCGGCGGTCCTGCCACCACGCCGCTGGCCGCCGTCCCGGTACTGCCCGGCATCGAGCCGCCGGCGGAGCATCCGCTGCACGCCCTTACCGGGGTGGTGTACCTGCCGTCCCGGATCCGGCACGGCCGCCCGGTCCGGCTGGCGCTGCGCGCCGCCACCGCCGCGGCCCTCGCCCTGCTCGTGCTTTACCTGATCCCGGGCCAGCCCGCCGCCCCAGCCGTGGTCACCATGCTGATCACGTGGTTCGTCCTCACGGCCCGATCCGATTTGGCGCCTCCTCCCAGGCGGTGATGCCAGGCGGGTATCAGCCGCCGGCTTGCCTGGCGGCGCGTTCCACCATGTTCCTGTAGCTCTCCCACCAGGCCTGGTCGCCTTGGGGCAGGTTGTCGTTGCCGTCCTGTAGGCCGGCGGCGCCGTCGATGAGTTCGCGGATGATGTCGGCGTGGCCGGCGTGGCGGTTGGTTTCTGCAATTACCCGGACCACGACGTGGTGCAGCGTTACCTCGTTGTGGTCGGCGGGCCACCATGGGACATGGCCGATCGTGTCTAGCGGGAGTGCGGAGAGGGTGGCGTCGGATTGCGCCCATGCGCGGCGGTAGAGGGCGACGATCTGCTCGCGCGTCTCGTCGGCGGTCGCCCACATGTCGGCGTTGGGACTATCGGGATCGAATTCTGGCAGCGGCTCATGGGGACGGCCGAAGGTGTCAGCGAAGTAGCCGGACTCGACAAGGGCTACGTGCTTGATCAGGCCAAGCAGGTTAGTGCCGGTCGGCACCATCGGGCGCCTGATGTCATATTCGGACAGGCCGGTCAGCTTCCACACCATGGCCTCGCGGGCATCTTGCAAGTAGCGGTGGAAATCCGCGTTCTGATCCAGTGCGGTCATGCGTGACAGTCTGCCGCAGGCAGGGGCCGACAGGGGCTGGCAGGGGGTGACAGGGCGTTGTGCGCGTTCTGACAGCGGGGTCGGCCATGATGAGGGCATGCGATATGACGCGGCGGCGCCGAACGCGATTGAGGCCGAGGGGCTGGTCAAGCGGTTCGGCAAGACGGTGGCGCTGGACGGGGTGGACTTGGTGGCCCGGCAGGGGCAGGTGCTCGGCTTGCTGGGGCCGAACGGGGCGGGCAAGACGACCGCGGTGCGGATCCTGGCCACGCTGCTGCGGTCCGACGGGGGGCAGGCGCGCGTCTGCGGGTATGACGTGCAGCGCGACGCGCACCAGGTCCGGCAGCTGATCGGGCTCACCGGGCAGTACGCCTCGGTGGACGAGGGGCTTTCCGGGACCAACAACCTCATCATGATCGGGCGGCTGCTCGGCATGCCGCGGGACCAGGCCCGGCTCCGGGCGGCCGAGCTGCTCGGCCGCTTCGACCTCACCGACGCGGCATCCAGGCCGGCCAAGACCTACTCGGGAGGGATGCGGCGCCGGCTGGACCTGGCCGCGAGCCTGGTCGGCAGGCCGCAGGTGCTGTACCTGGACGAGCCGACAACCGGGCTCGACCCGCGCAGCCGCACTGACGTCTGGGGCATGATCCGCGAGCTCGTCACCGACGGGGTCACGGTCCTGCTCACCAGCCAGTACCTCGACGAGGCCGACCAGCTAGCGCACGACATCGTGGTCATCGACCATGGCA
>JBOHCG010000635.1:0-4560 GCA_050698735.1 Streptosporangiaceae bacterium
GTGACCACGAAGGCCAGGAACAGGTCGGCACGCCGGCGGCGGCGCCGCAGGTGCGCGGCCAGCATCGCCAGGTGCGCGGCCAGCCCGCCGCAGAGCACCACGGCTCCGGCCCAGCCCAGCGACGGCCCACCCAGGAGCAGCCCGGGCGACAGCAGCACCACCCCGGCCGCGATCCCCAGCACGGCGAGCCTGGCGAGCCGGTTGCGGCCGGGCACGTTGGCCAGGAAGAACATCGGCCACAGCGTCCCGGCCAGGCTCACATACGCCAGGCCCAGCCACCCGAACAGCCCGACCACGGCGTGCGCCAGCACCACGTGCCCGGACAGGCCGAACCAGCCGCCACGCCGGTCCGCGACGTACACCGCGCCGTAGCACACGGTCACCACCAGGCCGGCGACGGCCAGCCGCAGGCCCGCGAGCACCGTGCCCTTGCCACGCGCCGACAGCGGAGCCCACAGGTTGACCGCCAGCAAGGCCACCGCGACCGCGGCGAGCCCGCCGCCGGCCTCGACCACGTCCTCCTGCCCGGCGGCGACGCCGAACGGCAGCAGCCACGACGCAGCCAGCCAGGCCAGGAACGTCACCCGCGCCAGGCACGCCGACCGCAGCGGCCGGTGAGTCACCACCGGCGTGAACTGGTGCAAGGCACCCAGCACCCCCATCGACAACGTGGCCAGCACCCCCAGGTGCACCGCCGCCACCACCGGATCCGCGGTCGGGTCCGCCACGCCGGGACGGCTGGCCCAGGCCAGGACCGCGCCGCAGCCGCACAGCCCGGCCGGGGCCGCGGCGAGGAAACTCAGCGGCACCGAGGCGGGCGGTACCACGGCGGCCACGGCATGCGGTCGCGGAGCCCATCCGCGCGCGGGCCTCTCCGCTGGTGCCGTGTGCTCAGTACCTTCTGACCCCATGACGTCCCCGCCGGTCCTGGCAGTGCATCCCGCGCGCAGCCTCGGTGAGGTGCGCCGGTCCACTGCGGCTCGGTCGCCGCCCAGTCCGCATCCCAGGCCGCCATGCGGCGCCAGTCGAGGAAGATCTCGGCGTACGCCCAGATAACCACCAGTAGCAGCGACAGCACGCCAGGCGCCGCCACCGCGGCGAGGAACTCCAGGCCGGCCACGTCGGCGACCGCAACGGGCTCCCCGGTCAGCCTGCCCGACCGGTCGATCCACACCATCACGGTACTGCCGGCCCGGGCGCCCGGCGGCGCGTAGACCAGCCCCGTCCGAGGCCCGGCCGGGCCGGCCCAGCGGCCCAGCGCCTGCGGTGCCGGCGCCGGGAACTCCAGGCTGCCGGCCGGGCTGGGCGCATCGTGCAGCAGCACCGCGGGCACCTGGTGCCGCCCGGCCTGGGCCTGCTCGGCGCGCAGCCCGGACGTCGCAGCCCAGTCCAGCGCGGCCAGCGCGGTCAGCGGCGCGGCGATCAGGAATGCTATGAGCAGCAACGCCACGGCGGCGGACTCGGCCCGGTCGGTGGCCCGCCGCAGCGGGTTGCGGTCCGGAGACAGCCTGCGTACCCGCATCGCCAGCGGCATTCCGCTTTGAGCGCCTCGTTTCATCACCATCACCCCAGACACACTGCCGGGACCCGCAACCATGGGTTCCGGGCGCGCGCCCGGCGCGCTATCCCGCCGGATCGTTCCGGCCGGTGCCCAGCTGCACGAGGACGTCCTCGCCCTGGATCCGGGCACCGTAGACGGCGACCGGCCGGGTTGCCGGAGGTGACAGCACCCGGCCGGTCGCCAGGTCGAAGCGAGAACCGTGCAGCCAGCACTCGATCGCGCCGTCGGCCACCTCGCCGTCCGACAGCGGCACGGCCTGATGCGTGCACTCGTCGCGTACCGCGTGCACCGTGCCGCCGGTGCGCACCAGGCACACCGGGGTATCGCCGATATCCACGTGCACCGGGCTGTCCTCGTCGAGCTTGGCCAGGCTGCACGCGAGCACCCAGCCGGCGCCGCTGCCCGGCGCCCCGCGGTCCGTGGTCGTCAACCGCCGGCTCCTTCCCTCGCCCTGCATGGCGCCCGCCTGCCAGCCTCACCTTTTACACTAGGTTATTTGTCAAAATATCGGTTCCCGCGGGCGGTGCCGGCTTCCGCGGGCCCGATGGCATGGCGGGCACGTGTTCCGCGTTGCGGGCACTCCAGGCGTCCCGGAAAGGCGGTCTTGACGTCCAGGCCGCATGTTATTACAATAGACTCTGTGTTTAAAGACTGCTGGAGGCGCCATGACGGCCATTGACGGGCGATACGGTGACTCACCACGGCAAGCGGGAGGTTCACCCGCGAGCCGTACCCTGGACCTGACCGAAGAGCACGGCCAGCTGCTCCGGCAGGTGGCGGTCCGCGCCGAGGAGCTGATGGCGGCGGTCCGGGCGGACCGCTGGCCCGCCGCGGAGCTGGAGGCGCTGCTCGGCTATCTCCGCGCGGAGATCATCCGGCAGACCGTCGACGAGGAGACGCTGCTGTTTCCCGCCCGCGACGACGCCCCGGGGCTCGGCCGTCTCGCCCGCGACCACGCCCGGCTCCGGGCCGGCGTCGAAGCGCTGGAACTCATGGCCCAAGACGGCGGAGGATCGCTCGCGACGCTGGTCACGACGGTCAGGGATATGCTCAGCCAGCTTGAGTCCCATCTCGCCGCGGAGGAGGCCGTCCTCGGCGCCGGTTGCGGCAGCCGGTGCGACGTACCGGCGACGACGGCGCTTGGCGCGCACCCGCATGAGTGGTACCCGCTGACCGAAGGCCGGATCATCGAGCTTGACTCGCTCCCGCCCGCCCAGGCCGCGGATGCCGCCGCCGAGCGGCTGCGCGGCTTGGCCACGGCCAGGACGTCGAACTGTGGTCCCGCCGCGACCCGTTCCCGGTCTGGCAGCGGGTCGACGAACTCGCGTCGGGCCGCTGCGGCTTCGTCTACCTGGAGGACGGCCCCGATCACTGGCGGGTGCTTGTCACCCGGCGGGAGCAGGCGTGAACGACCCGGCCATACCGCCATCAGCAGCTGGAAACAGCATCACGAGGAGGCAGGACACGTCATGGCAATCGCGGAACGGACCGCGCAGACCATATGGCAGGGCACGCTGGTCGGCGGCACCGGGACGATACGCCCGGCCAGCGGGGCCCTGGGCGACCTGCCGGTGACCTGGGCGTCGCGCACCAGCGAACCGGGCGGGAAGACCAGCCCGGAGGAACTGGCCGCCGCGGCGCATTCCTCCTGCTTCGCGATGGCGCTGGCGCTGCGCCTCGGCGAGCGCGACGCGACCGCGGAGCGGCTGACGGTCACCGCGACCGTGACCCTGGACGAGGTGGACGGCACGCCCACGATCGTCTCTTCAGACCTGCGGGTGCGCGGCCGGGTGCCGGGCCTGGACGCCAGCGGTTTCCAGGAGGCCGTCGACGAGGCGGCCGCCCTGTGCCCGGTGTCCCGGCTGTTCGCCGGCGCCAAGATCAGCGTGACCGCGGCCCTCGATCCGGCCGAATGACGGCCGCAGGGACGGCGGCGCTGGGACAGCCCGCCTCGGGTACCCTGGAGGGCTTCCTGCTCCTCGCCGCAGCGGTCTGGGTCGGCGGGCTGGTCGCCATCTTTGTCGTGGCCAGAGTCGTCCGGCGGACGCTGCAGCCACGGGAGCGGGTCGCGTTCTTCCGCGGGCTGGGCCGGGCTTACGGCCCGGTCGGCGGGATAGCCCTGGCCGTGGCCCTCGGCTGCGGGGCCGCCCTGCTGGACGGCCATGCCTGGGACGGCACGCTCATCGCGGCCACGGTCCTCGCGGCCTGCCTGGTGGGCGTCACGGCGGCAGGCGTGGTGCAGGCCCGGCGAATGACCCGGATCCGGCAGGCAGCACTGCGGCAGCCCGGCAACGCGAAGCTGGCAGCCAGCGTGCACCGGGGTGCCGTCAGTGCCGCTGTGCTGCGGGCCGCGATAGCGGCATTCAGCCTGGCGCTCATCGCCCTCGGCGTGCTGCTCGCGCCATGAGCATCGCGGCTGGCGGGACGGGCGCGGCATGCCCGGACCCGGGCGTCATCAGCATCTGGGTGCTCGGCAGGTTCGCGGTCCGGCGAGGTGAAGCCGACATCCCGCTCCGCGAGTTCGGCGGCCGCCTGGCCCAGCAGTTGCTGCGCCTTCTCGCGCTGCAGCGCGGCGCGCTGCTGCCCAAGGACGTCATTGCCGGGGCGCTGTGGCCGCAGCATCCGCCGACGCGCCCCAGGGCCAACATCGAGGTGCTGGTCAGCCGCATCAGACGGGCGCTGGGGGACCGGACCCTGATCCAGACCGGTCCCGGCGGCTACTGCCTGGCCGGTGACGGCCGCTGCCAGGTGGACGCCGAGGCGTTCCTCGACGCGGTCCAGGCCGGCCGTCACGCCCTCGGCGCACGCCCCGCCGAGGCGCTGACGTGTTTCCGTGAGGCCCTGTGCCTGTGGCGCGGGGAGCCGCTCGCCGAGGACGCCTATGCGCTGTGGGCGCAAGACGAGCGGCAGTGTCTCGCGCTGGCATACCTGGAGGCGCTGGAGGGGGCCGCGGCGGCCGCCCTGGACGCGGGCGACCCGGCGGACGCGGTCTCCTACGC
>JBOHCG010000636.1:0-4558 GCA_050698735.1 Streptosporangiaceae bacterium
CGATCACCCCGTCGAACGCCTTCACGTACTCAAGCGCGCGGCGCATCATCAGCGGGTCGGAAACGCAGCGGCCGTCGTCGGAGAACACGCGGACGCGCGCGGCCGAGTCCGCCATCGTGCCGAGTTCTGCCAGGCTGGTGCCTGCCAGCCCGGCGGTGACCGCGCCTACCGGCTGGACGTCGCAGTGGCCCGCCACCCGGCCCAGGCGCCAGACCTGCTCCACGACGCCCGCGGTGTCGGCGACGGGTTCGGTGTTGGCCATGGCGTGCACGGCGGTGTAGCCGCCGAGGGCCGCCGCGGCGGTGCCGGTCTCGACGGTCTCGGCGTCCTCGCGCCCCGGCTCGCGCAGGTGGGTGTGCAGGTCGACCAGGCCGGGCAGGGCGACCAGCCCGTCGCCATCGATCACGCGGGCGCCCGCAGAGCTCAGCCCGGGACCGATGGCGACGATGGACCCGCCGCTGATGAGGATGTCCGCCGGGCGGGTGAGGCGGCCTTCGCCGGCCGCCGGGGCCGCGATGGCCGTCGCGCCGCGGATGAGCCACGCGGCTTGCCCGTCGATGTGTTCCGTCGTCACTGGGTCACCTCCGGGAACTCCGTGCCGCCGAGCAACAGGTACAGGACGGCCATCCGGATCGTCACCCCGTTGGCGACCTGCTCCACTATGGTCGAGCGGGCCGAGTCCGCGACCTCGGCAGCGATCTCGACGCCCCGGTTCATCGGACCCGGGTGCATGACGATGGCGTGCTCGGGCAGCCGTGCCATGCGCGCCTTGTCCAGCCCGTACCTGCGGCTGTACTCCCGGACGCTGGGGAAGTACGCGGCGGTCATCCGCTCCCGCTGGACACGCAGCATCATGACCACGTCGCTCTTCGGCAGCTCGCTGTCCAGGTCATAGCTCACCGAGCAGGGCCAGCTTCCGACGGCAAGCGGCAGCAGGGTCGGCGGCGCGGCGAGTGTGACCTCGGCGCCGAGGGCGCTCAGCAGCAGCACGTTGGACCTGGCGACCCGGCCGTGCAGCACGTCGCCCACGATCGTCACCCGGATGCCGTCCAGGCCTTCGCCGCGGGTGGCGGCCCCGCCCAGCCCCTTGAGCCTGCGCCTGATGGTGAACGCGTCGAGCAGGGCCTGGGTGGGATGCTCGTGCGTGCCGTCTCCGGCGTTCACCACACTGCCCTGTACCCAGCCCGCGAGCCGGTGCGGAGCGCCGGAAGCGCTGTGCCTGATGACCACGGCGTCCGCGCCCATGGCCTCCAGCGTGAGGGCGGTGTCCTTGAGGCTCTCGCCCTTGGCGACGCTCGACCCCTTCGCGGAGAAGTTGATCACGTCGGCGGACAGCCGTTTCGCGGCGGCCTCAAACGAGATCCTGGTCCTGGTGGAGTCCTCGTAGAACAGGTTGACCACGGTCCTGCCGCGCAGTGTCGGCAGCTTCTTGATCGGGCGGTCGGCCAGGCTCGCCAGTTCCTCGGCGGTATCCAGGATGAGCAGCGCGTCGGCCCGGCTGAGGTCCGCGGCCGAGATCAGATGGCGTTTCACGGTTGTCCCCCGTCCTCGATGAGCACGGCATCGGAGTCGTCCACCTCGGCCAGCAGGACGTGTACGACCTCGCGTTGCGAGGTGGGCAGGTTCTTGCCCACGTAGTCGGCGCGGATCGGTAGCTCGCGGTGGCCCCGGTCGACGAGGACGGCCAGCTGGACGGCCAGGGGCCGGCCGAAGTCGGTCAGCGCGTCGAGCGCGGCGCGCACCGTGCGGCCCGAGTACAGCACGTCGTCGACGAGGACGACCGTCTTGCCGTCGATCCCATCCGCCGGCAGCTCGGTGCGGCCCAGCGCGCGAGCGGGGCGGAGCCGCAGGTCGTCGCGGTGCATGGTCACGTCGAGCGATCCGCAGGGGACCTCAAGGCCTTCGAACTCCCCGATGCGGGCGGCAAGTCGCCGCGCCAGCGGAACACCCCGCGTCGGGATGCCCAGCAGGATGATCTCGCTACCACCGTGCGTCCGTTCCAGGATCTCGTGCGCGATCCTGGTGAGCGCTCGCCTGATCTCCTCGGCATCGAGTACCGCGAGGCCATCACGCCCCGCGACCGGATTGCTGGCTGAGCACATAGAAACGGACCTCCTTTCCCGTCTCTCCGGACGGTCCTTAAAGGACGTCTTCCACAGCGATCATACGGGGAGTTACCGCGAACCCGGGCATGGTTGCAGTGTGGCGCAAGGTATGTGATTTACGTCACATCAGACAGATCTCACCAGAACGGGACGAGAGACCCTCACGCCCCTGGAATGTGCCCGTGGCGACGGGAAACCTGATTCCACCTGGGTTCCTGCCTGGCGACGGAGGGTACATACTGATCCGGGAGGGCACGCCGGTTACAGGGCGAGTTCAACCAGTTTTTGCCATTCGGCTTGACCTTGTCGCGCTCGCGGCCTACCGTCACAGAGCGTAACCGTTACCGTAAGCGACGACTGGCCGGAACCGAGGGAACATGCCATCTGAGTACGCCAAGACACTCGGCGCGCGGCTGCGCGCCATCCGCACGCAGCAGGGACTCTCACTTCACGGAGTTGAGGAGAAGTCCCGCGGCCGCTGGAAGGCCGTCGTCGTGGGTTCCTATGAACGCGGAGACCGGTCGGTAACCGTCCAGAAGCTCGCCGAGCTGGCTGAGTTCTACGGTGTGCCCGTCTCCGAACTGCTGCCCGGCGATGCCGCCCCGACGCCGCTGGTCCCCTCGCCCAAGCTCGTCATCGACCTAGAGCGCATGGGCCAGCTGCCCAAGGACAAGGTCGGCCCGCTGGCACGCTACGTCGCCACCATCCAGAGCCAGCGCGGCGACTACAACGGCCGCGTCCTGTCCGTCCGGCACGAGGACCTCCGCTCGCTCGCGGTCATCTACGACAAGTCCCCCGCTGACCTCACCGAGGAACTCATCAGCTGGGGCGTGCTCGACGCCGACGCGCGCGGCGCGATGGAAGGTTTCTGAACCACTAGCCCGCCGACCTAAGCGGGAGCGGAGACTGTACCTGGGCACCGAGCGCCGTTTCCGCGAGTGTCAGGAAGGTCTCCGCATCCCGCAGCAGGTCGTCGGCCTCGCGCGCGGACGCCGCGCGCGGCAGCCCGGCCTCGGCCGCGGCCCGCTTGCCAGCTCCCGCCGCGAAGTAGGCGGCCCACTCCGTGAGGGCGGGCTCGACCTGCGGCAGCAATTCCCACACGCTATGCGGCTTCCTGCTCCGTGGCCGAGGCTCGCCGCGGGCCGCCACCACGGCCGCAGCGGCGCGCAACGCCGCTAGATGAGCGGTGACGTAACGGGCGCTCGGCGACGTCTCCTCGGCCGCCTCGGCCAGCCCGCGACGCGCCGAGGCCAGCATGCTGAGCACCGTAGGCGCCGTCCTGGGGCTTCCCGTCATCGTCATGCCGCCCGGGTGCCGCTGGCTCACATCGCGGACGCTCCCGCGCACCTCCGCTGCCTTAATCATCCCTGTTCATCTCCTCCTGTGGCCCGGCCAGGTGAGACGCTTCCTCTCACCTCACCCGGCCGGTGCTTGGGCCTCTATTCGAACATAGATTCGCTGAGAAGTCCAGGTAGCTTTCGATGTCTGTTCGAAAGTACTGCGGGGGTCTGACATTTCCGCGGAGTGCGCGGCCAGTCGGCCAGTCCGGGGTTGACGGTCGTCACGGCGGGGATGCCCGCGCCGCCGGCCAGGGTCCCCCGGACCTCCGCAGGCCGGCAGACCGGTGTTCGCGGCCGATCCGGGCTAGAAGACCGCGGTGGATCGGGGCTTGGTGGTCGATCCGGTGCACGATAGTCCCGCTGATACGCCGCTAAGCCCGGATCAGCCACGGAAAAGCTTCCCATTTCGTACGGGTGTACGATTAACGATGCGAGTGTGGACATCGGGGCTGGTGAGATTTCAAGCTCGCGGCAGTACGGGGGGATGACACGGATATGGGCGCAAAGCGACTGTTGTGCAAAGCGCATGGCTAGGCCTGTATTTTTATCGCGTGCCAACCCCACCCGCCACCGATGACGGGAGTGCCAGCCCGGCCGCGGAGGAGCCCGGCAAGGCGGGGACGAGTGCCGCGATTCGGGTAGATGAGGTTGACGCGGGGCCCAGCCCGGGTACGGCGCGGCAGACAACCGAGGCTGCTAAGGCACCGCGCCCGAACGGTACCGGCCAGGCACCACAGCCGAACGGAATTGGCCCGGTGCCGCGCACGGGCGGGACCGAGCAGGGATCACGGCCGAACGGGACGGGGCCGGTGACGCAGGCAGGCGAAACCGGTAAGGCTCCGCGCGAGGCCGCGTCGGGGTCGGCAACCGGTACGGCCAAGGGAGGGACGGGCAGGCCAGGAACGGCCAAGGCAGGCACGGGCAGGCCGCGGACCGGCGGATCGGGGACAGCCAAGACGGGGACGGCTAAGCCAGGGCTGGGCAAGAACGAGGCAGCCAGGCCAGGGCTGGGCAAGCTGGGCAAGAACGAGGCAGCCAGGCCAGGGCTGGGCAAGCTGGGCAAGAACGAGGCAGCCAGGCCAGGGCTGGGCAAGCTGGGCAAGAACGAGGCAG
>JBOHCG010000637.1:0-4552 GCA_050698735.1 Streptosporangiaceae bacterium
GCGCCAGCGACTGCTGCGCGTGATCCCACCCCGCCCAGCCGAGCAGCGGCGTCGGATCGGTCTCCCGCCCCGCGTCCGGATACAAGACGAACCGCTCCTTTGGCACATCCAGCTTCCCCCGCGCCTGCCAGTAGGAGTTCTTCCGGAAATCCGCCGACGTGTACTTCGGCGGCACCGCGATCGTCCCGACTCTCTCCCCGGCATCCTCAGCCCGCTGCAGCCGCCACGTCTCCTCCCACGCCTCCCGCTTCCGCAGCCCCGAATCCTTGTACCGATACGCCGCCAGATACGGAACGGCCTCATCCGCCAGCAACCGCACCAGCGACTGCGTAACCGGCACATCGGGTCTGCCTTCCCATAGAGCCAGGACGGACACGATGTCAGTGTCGCGAGTCACATCGTCGGCAAGCTGGGCGACGCTACGGGGAAGCGGCCGCCCGAGCGCGTCAAACCAGAAGCGCCGATCCTCCAACCTGTCGAGCACCCATTCCCGCAGTGCCCGATGCTTCTGTTTCTCCCACGGCTCCTGCGCCCAGCGGCGCTTGTACTCTGGTCTCTCCAGCAACCGAATCGTCGGATCGGTAACTATGAAGTTGAGCCGTCGCTGTACAAGTTCCTGGTAAGCAGCAGGCCAGTGTGCCGGAATCTCGGTGATCGGCGTGGACGCATGCCGGATGAACCACGTAGGCTCCTCTTCTCCCGCTTGAACAGCACACGCCAATCCGATCTCGAATGACCGTTGTCCTAGCGCCAGTGGCGGCAGGTCGTCCCCACTGTAAGTCAGGTCCTCATTGATCAATCCGTAGAGTCGGTAGGTCTCCCAGTCCAGTTCCTCCTGGAGGGTAATCATCTGCGCCCTGATGTCGTCGGACTCCGAACAGGCTGCGGAGAGAGAGCCCGCGGCCGGTATCTGGCGGGCGCAGACTGCAGATGCTGCGCGTGTCGCGAGTTCCTGGGCCAGAAAATCGAGCGTTCGTCCGCGCGCCAACGGCAGAACGTTCGGCAATGGATAATCTTGCAGCGTCGTGCCAGTGAACTCGTAGAATCGTTCCCAATCTGAGGGTGTGAAACCACCGCCTTCGCCACGGATCCCCTTATCGTGACAGACCTGCTTAAGCCAGAAGCATGCAGTCGACGAATTCAGCACACCGAGAAGCCCCAGATGCTCATCCTCCGTTGCCCCTAGCGGCAGCTTGATTACGGGCGCGGACTGCTTAAATACCTTTCCGCCCCGGTCAAGCACGAAGTGGTTGTGGGTAGCTACAAACGCGAACGCAATCGACAACGGTACACGGAATCGCTTGGCAAAGAACATCGAGTGATCGAACCAGCGAAGACCTCGCTCGTCGAGCGTCTGCTCATAATCGACTCGAGCCGCCATAACTGTGCGTAGCGGCCAGACGGCTGTGAAGAACTTATCCTCCGGTAGCCGAGGTTGCCCATCGCCGGTATAGGGAAATAGGGTCCAGACTGGGGTATCTAGCTGATAGTCCCGCACATCCTCGCCAAGAACTACCGGAACGGATTCAGTCACCAAGCCCGGCGTTGCGAATGCGTGTCGCGGGCGGTAGAAACACTCATCAGAGCCGGTGTGCGTAGTTCTCCCGATTGTGACGCCCCGGTCGCTGAGCATCGCGCGCGAAGCAGTTTGAATGGTTGCAAGCAAGCTGACGGCGCCACCACCGGTGAGGCTCCAAGGATGAGCAGCCAACAGTGACCGGTCCAAGTCAACGATAGTGATCCACCCGTCATCCCAGCCGGGGTCATCGATGTGCTCGACGATCGAAGTCCAGACGATTCCTTTCGCCGGGTTTTCGGGACGTCCGGGCTCGCCGCGAACACCTAGGACTGCACGGACGGTCGAACCGGCTGGGCCCTGGTTTCGGCCGACGATGATGACCGTCGGCGTACCGTGGCCGGGGATGAAGGCGCCCGAGATGTCCGCGACAAGGCGCAGGTCCTGGTGGGCGAGAAAATCCTCGATGAGCTTGGTGCCGAACTCGCGCTTCATGAACGAGTTGCTGGTGATCTGGCCAACCCAGCCGACTGGATCGCCCTGTTTGGCAAGGGAGAAGAACAGCGCCATGAACGGAACGGTCATCGCGTAGGTGCCCTTGCAGACGTTCGCGTACTTGGAGCGGTAGATCTGGTTGAGGGCCTTGTCTTTGACGGTGATGTAGGGAGGGTTGCCGACGACGACGTCGTAGCGGCTTTCCTCCAGGATGGTCAGGAGCAGCGGGCCGTCCTCGGTGGCGTACGTGAAGGACATGTAGGCGGTGCGGTCACCCATGCCGGGGAGCACATCAGGGTCGGGGCCGTGGATAAGGGAGTCGCCGACGGCTAGGTGGAACGTGAACGCTGGAGCGGTTTCCAGGGACGTGAGCCCGGATGCGGTGAGTGCGGCGACGGTGAGGCGGAAGCGGGCGATGGCGACGGCGAACGGGTTGAGGTCGACGCCGTGGATCGCGTCGAGCGCGGCCTGTACCCGGGCCTGAAGCTCCAGCCCAGGGGCGTGCCGGTGCCAGCGATCGAGCAGCCGGTCAAAGGCCCCGAGCAGGAAGTGGCCCGAACCGCACGTCGGATCGATCAGCCTGAACCCTTCGAGCGGCCGTTCCTTCAGCGCCGGTTCTAGCGTGCGGTCGAGGATGAATTCCTCCACGAAGACCGGGGTCTGCAGCAGCGCGTAGGTCTCTTTCGCGTGCTGGGAAAGGTCCTGGTACAGGTCGCCGAGGAACCGCGTGGACAGTGACGTGTCCGCCAGGTCATGAACCAGCGCATCGCCCTCGCCGCGGTCGCGCCAGAAGTCGAGCAGCTTGGTCACCGCACTACCGGACGGTGCGACGAGATGCAGCGCCGAACGCGAGTCGACCAGCCCCCTCGTCGCCGGCAGCGCCGCGAGATGATCGATAGCCGCCCGGAGCCACTCGCGGTCGGTATCCAAAGGATGCGTCCGGAAGAACGCGAGCTGCGCGTCGAGCGCCTCTTGTCGGCGGTGATCCGGCCCGGCGATCCAGACCGGTCCCACCAGCGCGTTGTCCTCGCAGAACCGGATGAACACACTGGTCAACACCCAGGCGACCGCCGCCTGCGTGACCCGGTCATCGCGCCAGGCGACCCAGGACGCCGCCGTACGCTCCTTATCCAGCGCCCGCTGGTGCTCCTGCTTCCATCGCCCCTCCAGCCCGGGATCGGCCGCGACCCTGTCCCGCAGGTCGTCTTCCAGCAACAGGACCTGCCGCTGCAGGTCAGCGGTGAGGGCGGGCGTCGCGGTCACGATGCACCTCCGGCAGAGACGGCGGGGCGGGCGTCGATCCACTCGGCGTCGAGGCGGAAGAACTGCCCGGGGGCCGCGAGCGGCAGCGGCCGCTTGTCGATGATGGCGCCCCGGCTGCCCGGCAGCTGCGGGACGATCGCCCAGATGGCCTGCGGCCGCCGCGCCGCGAGGTCGGTCCACCGGCTCAGCATGGCCAAATGGCCGTACCGCGCGAGCGGCGCGACCTCGGTGAGCACGACCGGCCGCGTTCCCTCGGGCACGCCGGAAACCGCCGCGGCGATCGTTTCCTCGACGGCGGCCAGGCTGCGCTGGACCAGGGCCGCGAGCCCGGCCGCGTCCCGGCTGCCCGCCGGCGCGGCGTCCGCGGCCTGGACCAGGTCCCACGGCAGTCCGACCTCGGCCGCCTGCGCCCGCATGGTGTCGATCAGCACCTGCGTCACGTCGACGACCGCCGCCCCGAAACGGCCTGCCAGCGCCTCGACCGCGCGGTCGGTGCGGTCGGCGTCCACGCCGAGGGCCAGGAACGACCGGGTGGCCGCGCTTTCCGCCAGCCGGTGCCCGGACCGCCCGCCGGTCACCAGCTGCGGGCCCTCGGGCGCGGTGACGGTGGCCTGCCGTGAGGCCAGGCCCTTGGTATCGGCGGCGCGGGTGGGCCAGCGGTAGCCGTGTTCGGCGTCGTCGTAGACCAGGCCGAGTCCGGCCTCGGCCAGGAGCTGGTCGAGGCGGGGCCGGTCCGGCAGCGGCGGCAGCGCGGGAAACCTGGCCCGGACCCGGTCCCGGATCTCGTGCGCCGTCACCGCCTGCGTCCCGCCGGCCCCCTTGAGCGCCAGCGCGAGCGCGTCGTTGACCGAAAGGTCCCGGTGGTACAGCTCATTGGATCCTGACAGGACCGCGCCGGTGGCCAGCGCCGCCGCCAGCCGCAGCAGCCGCCCGTCGCCCAGTGCTGCCGTTCCCAGGCCGGCCGGTGACGGCAGGCTCGCCATGGCGCGGGCCCAGTCCTCCCGCAGCCGCTGCGCGGCGCGCCCGGCGGGCACCAGCGGATCGCCGGCGGACCGGGCCTGCGCGACCAGGTCATCGGCGGTGCGGCCGAGCGCCTCCGCCGGGTCCAGCAGGGCGGGATCGGCGGCGAGCAGGGCGATCCTGCCGCCCCGGCGGCGCATGCTGACCTGCTCGTCCCCGGCGTCGGCCCGGCTCAGGGCCTGCGCCCGGTCCAGGGCCAGCCGCAGCAGCCCCGCACCGATCCTGGCCGGCGGCGCCGCCTCCGCCGTGGTGTCAGGC
>JBOHCG010000638.1:0-4550 GCA_050698735.1 Streptosporangiaceae bacterium
CTCCTTCCCCGCCTGACGGCGCTCCGGGAACTCGGGAACATTGCACCTCCCAGCATCCGGCGACCCGCGACTTCAGCCAAGAGGCTACGGCGGGCCACCGGAGCCGGCCGCTTCATACTGACTCCGGAAGGCGCGGTCGGCCTGGTGTTAAATTGCCGGGTTCGTGGTGAGCTGGTAGGTGATGGGCCTGGTGTCGCCGGGTATCTGCGGCGGGGTGGCGTTGACCTGGTCGGTGAGCAGGGCTAGGGCGCGGGCGATGCGCGGCTCGGCGGGCTGCTGGAGGGTGACGGTGATCGTTTCGGGGGTGAAGGCGATGATCCCGGCGGTGCCGCGGATGATGGTTTCCCGGGTGATGGCGCGGTATTCGTCATCGTCGCGCAGGTAGGCGTTGAGCTGGCCGGATAGCCAGTGCTCGGCGTTGTGGGCGAGCAGGCGGAGGACCATCTGCAGGCCGCGCCGGCCGGTGCGCAGCAGTGCCACCTGCGCTTGGGGGTCGATCTGGTTGGCGGGCAGTTTCGCCGGGATCGGGTCGCGGGCCTTCTTCGCCGCGCTGAGCTGGCGGCGGGCGGCGGCGATCTCGCGTTCGGCGGCGGGGATCAGCCTGGCGTTCTTGTCTGCGGGCGTGATCGCCGGGTCGGCGAGCAGGACGGCGAGGCCGCGTTCGGCGGCGGCCAGGGTCTTCTCCGCCTCGCGGACGGCGGCGTTGCCGTCCTTGCGGGCCGGGTTGCCGACGATCTTGGTGTTGGTCTCGATGTCCGCGGCGTAGTCGCAGATCTTGTCGATGCCGTAGTTCTCGCTGGCGTACTTCAGGTAGTTCTCCTCCCGCCACCGGGACTTCAGCCAGCCCAGCAGCGCGGCCGGGCACGCATCGAAGTCCGATGTCAGGATCTGCAGGACGACCCGGCCGTGCTCGAACAGGGTGATCTGCCGGGCGTCGCCGTAGTCCTTGAGCTGCACGGTTTCCTCGGCCCAGGCGATAGTGCGGGTCTTCCCGTTCACGGTGATCGTGGTGAGGACCGGCAGCATCTGCGGTACGGCCAGCGGGGCGCGCCGGTAGGTCACCCAGTGCACGCCGTTGTCGCGGCAGTGCGCGAACACGGCCGGGTACGCGCCGCCGCGGTCGAACCCCAGCATGATCCTCGTGCCCGGCGGGACGGCCTTCTTCAGCTCGGCCAGCGCCTTGGGCAGCGTGACGGACAGTCCCGAGGGCTCGCCGGTCACGAAGCACACCGCCCGCCCGTCATGCGTGGTCACATGCGTGTCCGCGCGGCCCTTCTCCGCCCGGCCCCGCTTGTTGTTCCACCCCTTGCCAGGCGGTTTCGCGCCCGTGTACGGCACGAAATGGTCATCGACGTAGTACACCCCGGAGGTCTCCGGGGTCGCGGCGAGCATCGCCTGGGCGAATGCCGCCTGTAGTTCCAGCGGGTCGGCGGCGTCGGCGATCGCCGCCAGCCGGGGCCGCAGCGTGCGCAGCGACGGCAGCGCGGCCAGCCCGGCCAGCGGCCCGGCCTCGGCCGGGGCCAGGTGCTTGACCTGCTCAGCCGTGGCCGCCCCCAGCGCGAAGCACGTGCTCACCGCCGACAGCAGCGCCGCCTCCCGCGCCTGGCCGCCGGCCGCGTCCGGCAAGAGCTCCCCGGCCTGCCCGGGGTAGGCGTGCAGCAGCATCGCCCCCGCGTACCGGGAGAACACCCGCATGCCTTCCGCCGGTCCCGGCGACCCGCCGAACCCAGGCGGCACGACCCCCGGCTCCGGCCGCGGCAGCAGCCTTGGCGGCTGCGGTTCCGGCTGCCGCGGCTGGTCCTCCCGGTCCGCCGCCACAGCCGGGACAGGCTCCGCGGCGGAGTCCTCCAGCGCCAGCTCGCCTTGCACCTGGACCGGGCCGAGCCGCCGCAGCACCGTGGACTGCTGCACCCCGAGCCGGCGGGCGATCGCCGCGTCCCGCACCCCCTCACCGCGCCACTGCCGGGCCCGCTGCCAGTCTTCCTCCGTCACCGTGCGCGGCCGGCCCCGCGGCCGGACCAGCCCGGCGGTGCCCTCCCGCTGCGCCCGCTGGCGCAGCGTGGCCACGTAGTTCGTCGTCAGCCCCAGCGCCGCCGCGACCTGCGTGCCGGGGAACCCGATCTGCCGCAGCGCCGCCACCGCGATGTTCCGCATGGCGGTGTCGCCGTCGGCGAACCGGAACAGCGCGGTCTTCCCGGCGAAGATCCAGGTCTGCCCGTCCGAGCGCAGCACCCGCAGGTCAGCAGCTTCTGGCATGCCCTCCAGGATGGCAGACGCGGCGGCTGACCACATGCCCCAATCGTACCATTAGTTAATGCTTTTAACAAGAAAAGCTGTACATATAATCCCAGGTCAGAACAGGTGCCGGTCGTCACCTTCCGGAGATCTGGGACCTTGGCCGTGGTCTATCGCCGGGGCCACCAGTGCGTTAGCCTTCATTCCCAAGCTGGGAAATGGCGCGGCAACCTGATGGGTCCCGCGCGCGTCTACGTGGTGCCGAGCAGGTATCTGCGGCACGACGATCAACTCGAGGGCCTGGAACAAAATGTCAGCTTCTGGGTTAACGTCCGACACCGACGTCGCGGTACCGGGGCGGCTAGACCGGCGCTGGTCTCTTCCGCGGCCCTTGCGGCTCCCGCTGCCCGCGGCCGCGGCCGTGGTCTACCTGGGCATCCGCGTGCTCGGACTAATCGTCGTCGCATTCTTGCTCCGGCATGGTGCTTACCAGCGGGCACATGAGTCACTCGAACAGTGGATTGTCGGCGGCGACGGCGCTTTCTACCGGTCGATCGCGGCGCACGGGTACCAGTACACGCCGAGCCAACTGGCCCATTCCCGTGTGTTCGCCTCCTTTCCGGGATATCCGGCGGCCATCGACTCGCTGGCATGGCTGCCCGGAGTCAGCATCCCGGTGGCGGGCTTTGCCGTCACGATCCTGGCCGGGCTGGCGGCAGCGTGCGGCCTGGCCACGCTGGGCATGAAGCTGACCGCTGACTCGCGCATCAGCTTGGTCATGGTGGCGATCTGGGCGGTGGCACCCGGCTGCATCGCCTTGTCGAGGGAGTACACGGAGGCGCTGTTCTGCGCCCTGGCCGTCTGGGCCCTGGTCGCACTGGTTGACCGGCGGTGGCTGACCGCGGGGATCCTGGTCATGCTGGCCGGAACGGTGCGCAGCACCGCCCTGGCTCTGGTCGCGGCCGTCGCGGTGGCGGTGGTGCTCGCCCTGATCCAGGCCGCGCGGACCCGGCAGCGGATCGGCGCCTGGTGGCGTCCCGTGGCCGCGCTGCTGCTGGCACCGCTGGGGCTGCTCGGCTACTGGGGCTACGTGGCCTTGGTGACACACCGGCTGGACGGATGGTTCTGGATCGAGCAGCAGTCCTTCCACATGTCCTTCGATTGGGGCACGAGCACGATCCGGTATATCTGGGGCACGTTCCTGGACCGGCCCTCGGCGGCCGGCCTGCTGGTTGTGCTGGCGATCCTGGGGGCCGTGGCGCTGACCGCCTGGAGCCTGACCGAGCGGGTCCCCGTCTACCTGCACGTCTACACGGTCGTGGTCGCCTTGATGGCGTTCACGACCAGCGCCAACTGGGTGAGTACGAAGCCCCGGTACTTCCTGCCCGCCGTCCTGCTCGCGCTCCCGGTGGCCCGGCTGCTGGCCCCGCTGCGGACTGCGGTGCTGGTTCCGCTCATCGTCGTGCTCACCGTCGCGTCCACCTGGGTTTGCGTCTACCTCATGGTCATCGCCGGCTGGGCGCCCTGAGCACCGCGGCTGACCAGGACGGACCGGGAGCCGGTTTGCTGCCTCCTTAGCGCAGCGGAAGCCGCGTCCCGGGACCGGGGAATCGCGACCACCGCTGGACGCCATCTGCCACGGCCCCCGGCGTCCCGGCCACCGGCCGGCGCATCGACGTGCGCTGCGGGTGCGTATTCCATTTCGACGGCCCCCACCTCACCATGGAGACCGTCTACTTCGACCACGCCACCCTGCTCGCCCAGCTCGGCGTCGCGGGCTGACCCGACACAGAAAAGGCCATCGTCATGGCCATCACAGTTGTCTTCGACTTCCCCGGAGAGCCGATCTCGAAGTACCACGCGGTCTTCGAGATCGGCGGCCCAGCCGTCAACACACAACCGGCCCGCCTCGACCACGTCTGCTACCGCACCAACGACGGCTTCACCGTCATCGACGTGTAGCAGGACGAGGAAAGCTTCAACACCTTCGGCCCGATCATCGGCCCGGCCCTGGCCGGCGCCGGTCTCGACCCCAAGCCGAAGATGTATCAGCTAGAGGCAACGATGGGCACAGACGGCAAGCACACGGTCTACACCGCCACGTCCAGTTCATAAAAGCGCGCCCTGCCCATAGCCGGATACAGCCGCCTTCAGGGCTCGCAGGTGCGGGCCCTGACCGGTTGGCCCCACCTCGTCACAGAAGGTCGGGTCGGTTCCGGTTTGCAGTTCTGCGGCAACCGAGGCTTTCGACACACCGCAACTGCAATGGCACGAAGTCCTCTTGGAACGGCGTGGCGGCCTACCAGGTTCAGCCT
>JBOHCG010000639.1:0-4545 GCA_050698735.1 Streptosporangiaceae bacterium
CGGCCAGGTCCAGATGAACACGCCGCCCAGCGTGGTCAGGCCGAGCGCGAACAGCGTGAAGATGCCGGTGGACGGCGAGATGTAGCTGAACGCGACCGCGAACGAGCTGAACAGCCCGAGCGATCGCTTGAGTTCCTGCTTGTAGCCGAACCTGGCCAGGTCGGCGGAGTCCCGCTCCTGCCCGCCAGAAACCTCGGTATCTGTGCTCATGTCAGGGGACCTCCCCTTACCGACCCAAACGGGACCGCTGTTGAGGGCTAAATGTACGGGTATGACGGCTAATTGTCTAGATGCTTTACAGAAGCCGGTTTACCCTGATCAGACCCCTTGAGCACGTGCTTTACTTGCGAGAGGATCGGAAGGGGTCGAAGGCAGCCATTAGGGTCTAGACCCTAGGGGGAGGAGCGGACAGCGGATGCAGGCGGAACTCGACGATCTCTTCGACCAGACCGCCAGCCTGGCCGCCAGGCCGCGCGCGGTCAGCGAGCTGCCAGGCGGGCTGACCAACCGGAACTACAAGGTCACCACCCCTGACGGCGGCTTCGTCGCGCGCATCTCCTCAGGCGGCAGCGAGCTGCTCGCCATCGACAGGGACTGCGAGCACCAGAACTCGGTCACCGCGGCCGCCGCCGGCGCAGGCCCGCCGGTCATCGAGTACCGCCCGCAGGACTCAATGCTGGTCATCGGCTACATCGACGGCCTGACCCTGACCGCCGCCGACGTTGCTGACCCGGCGAACCTGCCGCGCATCGCAACGGCCTGCCGCCTCCTGCACCGCGGCGGCCGGTTCGGCAACGACTTCGACATGTTCGACATCCAGCGGCGCTACCTCTCGGCGGCAAGGGCAAACGGCTTCAAGATCCCGGCAGGCTACGATGACCTGCGCCCGCAGTGCCAGGCCGCGGAGAAGGCGCTGGCCACCCGCTCCGCGCAGACCGTCCCCTGCCACAACGACCTGCTGGCCGCGAACTTCATCGACGACGGCGACCGGATCTGGCTGATCGATTACGAGCTGTCCGGCAACAACGACCCCTGCTTCGAGCTCGGCAACATCGCGGCCGAGTCCCACCTCGGCGGCGACGCCCTGGCCGAGCTCGTCGCTGCCTACTACCAAAGACCAAGCCGCAGCAAGACCGCCAGGGCCTGGCTGCTGGGTGGCCTGGTCGGCATGTACGGCTGGACCCTGTGGGGCGCGATCCAGCACGCCGTGAGCCCGATCGAGTACGACTTCTGGGGGTGGGCGATGGAGCGCTTCGAGGGCGCCGCGGCCGGCTTCACCGCCCGCGACTACACCACCCTGCTCGAGGACGTCCAGCGCGATGACTGAACCAACCGCGACGACCGAACCAACCCTCCCCCCCAGGGTCCGCGTCGTGATCATCGGCGGCGGCGTGATCGGCGCCAGCGTCGCCTACCACCTCGCCCAGCTGGGCTGGACCGACGTGCTCCTGCTCGAGCAGGGCCAGCTGTCCTGCGGCACGACCTGGCACGCGGCCGGCCTGGTCGGCCAGCTGCGTGCCTCGGAAAGCGGCACCCGCCTGGTCCAGTACTCCACCGAGCTCTACGAGCGCCTGGAGCGGGAGACCGGCCTGTCCACCGGCTTCCGCCGCTGCGGCGGCGTCACCGTGGCCCGCACCCAGGACCGCCTGACCCAGCTCAAGCGCACCGCCGCCACCGCCGAGGCCTACCAGCTCGACTGCGAGCTGATCACCCCCAAGCGCGCCCAGGAGCTCTACCCGGTCATGCAGGTCGAGGATCTCAAAGGCGCGATCTGGCTGCCAGGCGACGGCCGCGCCAACCCTACCGACCTGACCGCTGCCCTGGCCCGCGGCGCACGAGACAAGGGCGTCACGATCCGCGAGCGCACCCGCGTCACCGCCATCACCGTCACCGGCGGCACCGTTAAAGGCGTCACAACAGATCAGGGTGACGTCGAGGCGGAGGTGGTCGTCAACTGCGCGGGCCAGTGGGCCAAGCAGGTCGGCGCCCTGGCCGGGGTGACCGTGCCGCTGCACTCGGCCGAGCACTTCTACGTGGTCACCGAGCAGATCGACGGGGTGCACCGCGACCTGCCCGTGCTGCGCGACCCGGACGGCTACACCTACATCAAGGAAGAGGTCGGCGGCCTGCTCGTCGGCGGCTTCGAGCCCGAGGCCAAGCCCTGGGTCGCCCCGGACAAGCTGCCCTACCCGTTCGAGTTCCAGCTGCTTGAGGAGGACTGGGACCACTTCGCGATCCTGATGGACAACGCGATCGCGAGGATCCCCGCGCTGGCGCGGACCGGCCTGAAGATGCTCTACAACGGCCCGGAGAGCTTCACCCCCGACAACCAGTTCATCCTCGGCGAGGCCCCGGAGGTGAGGAACCTCTTCGTCGCGGCGGGCTTCAACTCCGTCGGCATCGCGTCGGCGGGCGGCGCGGGCCGCGCGCTGGCCGAATGGATCACCGAGGGCGAGCCGAGCATGGACCTCTCCACCGTCGACATAAGACGCTTCGCCGCCTTCAACGGCAACAACCAGTGGCTGCACGACCGGGTCGCCGAGGTCCTCGGCCTGCACTACGCGGTGCCCTGGCCGAACCGCGAGCTGGACACCGCCCGCCCGTTCCGCCGCTCCCCGGCCTACCACCTGCTCGCTCGCAGCGGCGCCTGCTTCGGCAGCAAGATGGGCTGGGAGCGGGCCAACTTCTTCGCCCCGCAAGGAACAGACCCGGTCATCGACTACGCCTGGGGCAAGCAGAACTGGCAGCCCTGGTCCTCCGCCGAGCAGCGAGCCACCCGGACGGCCGTCGCCCTGTTCGACCAGACGAGCTTCTCCAAGTACCTGCTGACCGGCCGGGACGCCGAGCAGGTGCTGCAGTACCTGTGCACCGCCGACGTCGCGGTGCCGCCCGGCCGCACCGTCTACACCGGCATGCTCAACTCCCGCGGCACCTATGAGGCCGACATCACCGTCACCAGGCTCAAGCCCGACGAGTTCCTGCTGGTCAGCAGCGCCGCGACCACCGAAAGAGACATCGACCACATCACCAGGCGGATCCCTGCCCGGTGCCACGCCGCGCTGGTCGACGTCACCTCCGCCTACGCCGTCTACGGCGTGATGGGGCCAAGGTCGCGCGAGCTGCTGTCCCGGCTGTCGCGCGCCGACCTGTCCGGCGAGGCGTTCCCGTTCGGCTCAAGCCGCGAGATCGACCTCGGCTACGCCACCGTCCGCGCGACGAGGATCACCTACGTCGGCGAGCTCGGCTGGGAGCTGTACATCCCGCCGGAGTTCGCCGTCGGCGCCTACGAGGACCTGGTCAGCGCCGGCGCCGACCTGGGCCTGGCCAACGCGGGCTACTACGCGATCGAGTCGCTCCGCCTGGAGAAGGCCTACCGCGCCTTCGGCCGCGAGCTGACCCCGGACTACCATCCGGTCGAGGCCGGCCTGCTGTTCGCGTGCAAGCTCAAGACCGACATCCCGTTCCTCGGCCGCGAGGCCGTGGAGAAGGCCCGCGCGGAGGGCTCCCGCCGCAGGCTGGTCTCCGTCGTGCTGCAAGATCCGGACGCCATGATCTGGGGCGGCGAGCTGGTCCTCCGTGACGGCGAAGCCGTCGGCCAGGTCACCTCGGGCGCCTGGGGCGAGGCCCTCGGCGGCGCCGTCGGCCTGGCCTACATCCGCCACCCCGACGGCGAGGTGCTCACCCCCGACCTGGTCCGCTCCGGCTCCTACCAGGTCAACGTGGGCGGCGACCTCTACCCCGCCACCGCCGCCCTGCGCCCCCCCTTTGATCCGGCTGGCGACCGTACCAAGGGCCGTTACGCCGCCGCGCCGTAGCCACCCGTCCCGCAGCAGTCCGATCAAGACAATTCAGCCGAACGATCGGTGGTTCCACTGCACCGGCCGGGCACTCACCCGCGTCGCATCCCCGGAGGGCGTCCCGGTCCGAGCCAACGGGACGTGGTTCTTCTCTCCGCTTTCAGAGCGCTATCGCCCGATATTGGGATTGCCCGCGGGCAGCGGGACCAGCCGGGCCGGCGGCCGCGGCAGGACCACCTCTGAGTTGACGCTCAAGTCGGGCCTTACGTGCACAAGCTCGCCCGGGGCGAGCATGCGCCAGCCGTCTTCGCCGTCCAGCCGCTCGGACGCGACCACCACGGACGCGGCGTCCGCCAGCCCGGGCACGTGCACCGACGTGGTCGCGCTGCGGACGTGCAGGCCCGGGTTCCCGGTGTCGGCCCGGCCGGTCTCGCCGTCCGGCTGGCGCTGCAGGATGTGCAGCGCGTGCTGGTCCGGGTAGCGCAGCGCCCACAGCTCGCCGGGCGCGATCACGACCGCGTTCAGCGAGCTGACCGGCAGGTTCGCGGCGATCCAGCCGGCCGCGGCCGCGATGCCCGCCCCGACGTCGCCGCCGTGGGCGTCGATCTCCTTGGTGATCAGCGCGAAGTACCGCTCGGAGTCCGTGTCGCCGAGCACCAGGTCGGCGTAGCCGCCTAGCCGCTGATCGAGCAGCGGCAACTCGCCGATCCCGCCGTTGTGCGCCATGATGCGGCCGCCCATGGTGAAC
>JBOHCG010000640.1:0-4544 GCA_050698735.1 Streptosporangiaceae bacterium
GCCTTCCTGGGGCTGGCCGCCGCCCTGGGGGCCAAGGTGCCATCCGGTGTCCCGGGCGAGCTGGACGACCTGGTGGGCCGGCTGCAGCAGGACCAGGGACACGCGCTGCTGCACGGCGATCCGTGCCCTGGCAATGACCTGCATACCAGTGACGGGGTCAGGTTCGTCGACTTCGAGCGCGCCGCGCTGGGCAGTGGCCTGGTGGAGCTCGCCTACCTGCGCATCGGCTTTCCGACGTGCTGGTGCGCGACGGCGCCGCCGACGCCGCTGCTAGCCCGCGCCGAGGCCGCCTACCTGGCGGCGTGGCACGCGGTGACCGGCACCGACGCGCCCGGTGATCTCGCCGATGCCTGCGCTGGCTGGCTGCTGCAGGGCGACGCGCTCGTCCAGCAGGCTCACCGCGGCACGACCGACTACCTCGCCCTGGCCGTGCGCCGCGACTGGCGCTGGGGCACGGCGACCGCCCGGCAGAGGCTGGCCTACCGGCTCGGGGTGGTCGCGCAGCTCACGGCAGACAGCGCCGGCCTGGCCGGACTGGGCCAGCTCAGCGCGGGCATGCAGGATTGCATGCTGGCCCGCTGGCCAGACCTCGCGCCGCTCCCGGCGAGCCGGGAAGCTGACCTATGAGGCCGGATCCGGCGCGGCTTTCCATGATCAGGTGGATCAGTGGTCCCTTGGAATCAGCCGTCGACCCGGCGCTGTTCGCCAAGTATTCCTGGCGGGGCCGGACGATCGAGTACCACAGGGCGCAGATCCGCCTGGGCCGCTGGGTCTGGACACGCTGCTTGCCGAGATCGGCAAGCTGTCGACGGTGCGGGCGCTCGGGCTAGACGAGGCGGTGTTCGGCGGCGCCTCGGACCGGATCGTCGCGGCGTGGCCGGCGCGGGCGGCCCGCATGTACCCTGCTGCGGCACGGCACCGACGCCGAGATCGAGGCCAACTACACCGACACCCACGGCGTTGTTGTTACATGGACACCTCTTGTCCCGCGGGCCCTGCTGGCGTACGCGAACCCGCAGTGCCCGCATTCCAGGAGGTGCCCGCCGTCGGCCCGGCACAGCCCGCTGCTCAGGCAGGAAACCCACTCCAGCGGATAGCCGTAGAGCCCGGGCGGTCACCGTTGCAGGTCACCCCGGGCGGGATGGACTGCCGGGTCCAGCTCGCTCCCCCGTCGCGGGCCAGCCAGATCGAGCTCGGCGCGGCGTGTGGCGTCTTCGGTATCGGGGTGGTGGTGTCGTAGGCCGGCGGCGCGGTGGCGAGCGCGTAACAGAGGCGGGCGCTGACGCAGGCGATGTCCAGCAGGCCCAGGCGGCACAGCGCGGGCCGCCCGGTGATCGGCGCGTAGTTGGGCAGGCATGCCTGATCGGTGAGGTCCGCGCCGGATACGCCGACGGGTAGCACATGGCGGCTCCAGGAGGCGCCGCCGAGTGCGTCACCAAGATCGTGTCCGGCCGCGCGATCACATAGCAGGAACTCGGCGCGGCGCGGGCGATCGCGTACAGCGCCGTCGGTGACCCGCGCAGCGGATTGGCCTGGGCCCGCCAGGTCCGGCCGCCATCGGCGGTGGCCACGATGGTGCCCGCCGCGCCGACCGCCTCGCACCGCAGCGCGCTCAGGCAGGCCACGTCGTACAGACGCTGCCGCGTGCCGCTGTTTTCCGCTCGCCACGTGCCAGAGCCCGCCTGCCTGCATTACGTCTAGCCCTGCAGCATTGAGAGGGATCCGGCTCTGCAGAGCAACCTCGTCACGGTGCCTCAGCTGCCCGTAGTCCAGTATTGCTGCATTCTGGCGATGGCTTCTTCTTTGCTCATGGCTGCTACTTCGGCTTCGCTGAGGCGGACCCGGGTGAGGAGCAGGTGGACGAGATCAGCCGGGAGCGCCCCCGGAGGCAGCTTGGGGGCGCCGCGGTCGGGTTTCTTCCCGTCCTGGACGCATGCCCAGAACGTCGGCTGATCGACTTGGAGCTGGTCCCTGAGGATGTGACTCCAGAGGCTCTCGCCGTAAGTCTCACGGTTCACCGGGTGGGAGATCCGTGTCCTCAAAATCCGCCCGTCATGGAGTTGGAGTTCGTAGATGATATGGTGCGTCCCGGTCTGTGCCCGTGCGTTCCGGACTAGCTGCCAGCCTTCGGTCCTGCAAAAGACGTCATGGGCCACGCGGGTAGGTGCAGGCCAGGTCACCGAGCTGAGCCGGTAAGCCACTCGCGTAGCTGCTCGTCGCTGCTGAGGCTGATCAGCTGTATCAGGCCCCAGTTCTCGCGGTGGTTGGGCGCGTGCAGGAGGTGGTCTTGCCAGTCTTCGGCGTATTCGCGCAGCGCATCGACCATATCGGTGATGGCCTCCTCGAAAGTCCCCCCGTCCGTAGCAACAGGCAGGCCGGGGATGAATACTGACCACCCGTCGGCCTCCTTTACCACCTGGGCCTGGGATGGCACCACGGAGGCGAGGAAATACCGCAGGCGCTCGGCGTCAAGGACAACCGCGGTGGCCGTATCGCGGCGGACGGTGGCGACCTGGCCGCCATGGGCGGCGTCGAGCAGGTTCTTAAGCTTGTTTCGTGCTTCGGTATAGCTGTCGTAGTGAACCTGCGGCATGGCTTAGCCTCCGTCGTTGCTTGACTCCAGTTAACCCGGCTATGGTACGTACGTCAAGTACGTAACGTACTTACCGACAGACCGGCCGCCCTGAGCAGTTCCTCGGCGTAACATCCGCAGCGTGCCTGACCCTTCTCCCCACGCACAGAACCGGCGCATCCGCGTCGGTCATCCTCGCCAGCGGCGCTCAATCGCATCATGGCGCCCCCCTGGCTTGCCAAGTAACCGGTTGGACGGGCCAGCCGACATCCGCGTTCCCTCGCCCGGCTAGTTCCCTCAGCGCCGGCGCGCCTTGGCGGCCAGCCGGTCCCGGGCCGGCGCGGCGAGCCGGTTTCGCCGGGCAGCCCGGATGCCCGGCCCGGGTCCCCCGGGTCCCCCGGGGCTCCATAAGCAGGCAGTTCCACCGCCGGGGTCAAGCGCCAGTACATGGGGTGCGCGGGCCGGGTCGCCAACGGGATCAACGCGGTGCACCTGGCCTATATCCGGGAGGGCACCGGGCACGCGCTGATCGGCGCCCGGCAGTGGATCCCGCGCGAGCAGGTCAGCGATCCGGTGACGGCGCTGGCCACGGGACTGCCGCCAGGCCTGCGGTTCGGCACGAAGGGCCAGCTGGCGGCCGGCCTGTGCGCGGACGCGTACGCCGACGGGCTGGCGTTCGACTTCATCTGCGGGGACGAGGTCTACGGTGCCAGCCCGGACCTGCGGGACTACCTGGAGTCCCGCGGCCAGGGGTAGGTGCTGCGGGTCGCCTCGAACTTCCCGGTCACCCTCGCCGGCGGCATGCAGCGAAGTACTTGAGGAAGCGTCTAAGCCCAATCGCCGGAAGCTCTATGTCACGGCCCAGCAGGTGCTGGCCCAGATCCTCACTCTCCAACCACCAGATCCTGCGGCGGTGCTGCTGGGCGCTCTCGGCGTGAACACGTCGGAGGTTCGGCGCCGATTGGATGTGGTCACGCCCGATAGCTGAGTCCCCAGCGACATTCACGACTTCGAGCGAAGGTGTCCGGATCGGGCCGTTCCAGGCGAGGTCAACTGTTGCAAGCACCTGTTCCCTTGTGACGACTCTTGGCGGCTCGGATACCCAGCCGTCGGCTTTCAGATCGTGGCTGAGGGAACGGCATTTGTCGGCAACGTTCGACTATCTGAGGTGCCCCACTTTGACGCCCGGATTCTCGAGCCTCGGGCGCAACCGCGGTCTTCGGGGAACGGTGGTCGTCCGGTGGCGTCTGGCCTGTTGTTACCGCCCTCGCTATTTGAACATCCAGCGGCTGAATTATCTGTGGACGATTCGGCACAACTCAGCGAGGATCGCAAGGGAACCTGATCACATAGTGTGACTGCCGACGTGGCTTAGCCCTGCCGGGCACGGCGGCGTCGGCGCGCGAGCTATCCCCCGCAACCCGCCATGCCGACGCAGCGCCGCAACGATCAGCGCCGGGGGTGAGATTCCCCCGGGCCACCCGGCGACACGTGATGGCCTACGGTCACCCTTGCACGTGATCTTGCCCGGCTCGGATTAGCGCCTATCGAAAGGATGGCCAAGACGGGTCGCCATATCGATAATCGCCTGGATGGCCGGGCTATACGCTGCGTCGGCCAGCACTCCCAAGAAGACCGGCGCTGGTTCGCGCTCAAAGACCATCAGCCGTGGACATCATCGAGCGTCCGTCCACCCGGAGGACCGAATGCAGGCACTCCCTCCACTGTGAGGCCGCTCCGCGCCACCGGGTTCTGCCCGGCCCGCCCTCGCGGGTGCAATAAGCAGGACCAGGCAGCCGGCTCACGGCCGCCTCAATAACGCGGACTAGGTGATGCCTTCTCACCTAGCCGAATCTGACGCTGGGACAGGTGCTAACCGAAGGAGGGAGGCCGGGAATGAGCACAGAATCTGTGAGTGCGCCCGTCGCGCTGGTCACCGGCGCCGATAAGGGCATTGGCCTGGAGACGGCCC
>JBOHCG010000641.1:0-4538 GCA_050698735.1 Streptosporangiaceae bacterium
GTTAGCGCGCTGGACGGCGAGATCAGCATCGACAGCCCGCCAGGAGAGGCACCCGGGTTGAGGTAAGGATCCCATGCGGCTAGCGATCGCCGAGGACTCCGGGCTGTTCCGCAGCAGCCTCGCGCTGCTGCTTGAGGCCTCGGGAGCCCAGGTCACGTCGAGCACGGCCTCCGGCACCGAACTGCTGTCGGCCATCGGAAGTCTCTCCGTCGCCGCGGCCGTACGGTATCGGGGAAATCACCGGACTTGGCGCGGGTTTCCACTCGCCCGGCCACGGGAATCCCCGATGGCACGGCGGACGTTGCCGATCGCGGGAGGGCACATGGGAAAGACCGATATCTGGCCGACAGTCCACGCAGAGCGCAAGGCATTGTCCGCTGACCTGCGGACTCTCGGCAAGGACCAGTGGGCCACGGAGTCGTTGTGCGCCGGATGGAGCGTAAGGGACGTGCTCGCGCACATGACCGCCGCCGCCTTGATGACCCCGCCGAGCTTCTTCGCCAAGCTGGCAGCGTCCGGGTTCAGCTTCGGCGGCGTGCAGGACAAGGGCATCGCCGCCCAGAAGGGCGCCTCCCCGGCCGACACGCTGGCGCGATTCGACTCGGTGCTGACCTCCGTGAAGCACCCGCCGGGCCCGGCGGACACCATGCTCGGCGAGACGATCATCCACTCCGAGGACATCCGCAGGGCGCTCGGGATCTCCCGCGCCTACCCGGCGCAGGCGATGGTTCAGGCCGCCGACTTCTTCAAGGGGTCCAACCTGCTCATCGGCGCTAAGAACCGCATCGCCGGGCTCAGGCTGCGCGCGACGGACACGGAATGGTCCTACGGCGACGGACCTGAGGTGTCGGGCCCGATCCTGTCCCTTGTCATGGCAATGACCGGCCGCAAGGCGCCCGTCGATGACCTGTCCGGCGACGGCGTGGCCACGCTGAGGTCGCGTTCCTGAGCCGTTCCGGGGGCCCCTGCCGCGGTCATCGCGTAAAAAGGGCTCCATGACAACACCGCAATGGGACGCGTCGTACGCGCCTGACGTGCTCCCGCCGTGGGACATCGGCCGTCCCCAGCCCGCGTTCGTCCGGCTGGCGGACGGCGGCCTGCTGCGCGGGCGGGTGCTCGACGCCGGCTGCGGCACGGGGGAACACACGCTGCTCGCGACCGCCAGGGGTGCGGATGCGCTGGGCGTCGACATTGCCCCGCGCGCCATCCAGCGGGCGCGCGGCAAGGCCGCCGAGCGGGGCCTGGCGGCACGATTCGAGGTCGCCGATGTGCTGCACCTGGCCGATCTCGGGTTGACCTTCGACACGGTCATCGACAGCGGCGTGTTCCACGTGTTCGACGACGCCGACCGCACCAGGTACGTCGCCAGCCTGGCGGAGGTGCTGCGCGAGGGCGGGCGCTGCTACCTGATCTGCTTCAGCGACCGCCAGCCCGGAGACTTCGGCCCGCGCCGGGTCAGCCAGGACGAACTGCGCGCCGCCTTCGACGCAGGCTGGCGGATCGCCAGCATCACCGCGGACACCCTCGAGATCAACCCCTTGCTCGGCCACACCGGCGCGCAGGCCTGGCTCGCGATCATCGAGCGGACGGCCGACGCCGCCCCGCCGACCGGTGCAGACTCCCCGGCATGACACCGCGGCGGCTTTACGCCTGCGTTGCCGCGCTCGGCCTGGCCTGCTCGGCGTGCAGCGCCGGGGTCAGCGCGTCCGGCATCCCCACGCCGACGCCGTCGCAGTCGTCGTCGTCCTCCTCCTGCCCGGCGCAGATCTTCTCCCGGATGACCGAGGCCCAGCGGGTCGGCCAGCTGTTCCTCGTCGGCATCGCGGGGGACCCGATCGCCGAGGTAGCCAAGGCGGTCGCCACATATCACTTCGGCTCGCTGCTCTACGGCACCAACACCACGGCGGGCGTGACGCAGACCCGGCGGGAGACCCGCGAGATGCAGGCGCTGGCCTCCTCGTACGCGACCGCGGGGGTCCGCTTCTTCATCGCCGCCAACCAGGAGGGCGGCGAGGTCCAGAACATGCAGGGACCCGGCTTCGCGGAGATCCCTCCCGCACTGGACCAGGGCATGCTGACGCCCGGTGACCTGCAGCGGCAGGCGGCGGACTGGGGCCGGGAGCTCAGCTCGGCCGGCATCAACCTTAACCTGGCCCCGGTGATGGACGTCGTGCCGGCGGGGACCGCCGCCAGCAACCAGCCCATCGGCGCGCTGCAGCGCGAGTTCGGCGACACTCCGGCCGCCGTGGCCGACCACGGCGTGGCGTTCATCAGGGGCATGCAGCAGGCCGGGGTCGCGACCACGGCCAAGCACTTCCCCGGGCTCGGCCGGGTGCAGGGCAACACCGACTTCACCGCCGGGGTGGTGGACACCGTTACCACGCCCGATGACCCCTACCTGCAGACCTTCCAGGACGGCATCGACGCGGGAGTGCCGTTCGTCATGGCCGCCCTGGCCACCTACACACTCATCGACCCTAAGCACCTGGCGGCCTTCTCCACCCGGGTGATGCGCACGATGCTGCGCCAGCAGATGCACTTCCGCGGCGTGATCGTCTCCGACGACCTGGGCGTGGCGGCCGCGGTGGCCGGCATCCCGCCGGCAACCCGCGGGATCGACTTCCTGGCCGCGGGCGGCGACATGATCACCTCAGAGAGCCTCACCGGGGCGACGGAGATGGACGCGGGCATCCTGGAGCGCGCGGCCATGGATCCCGCCTTCCGCGCCGAGGTGAACTCCGCCGTCAGGTACGTTCTCAGCGCAAAGCAGGCGTACCACCTGCTGTCGTGCTCGTGAGGCTGGCTTTCTGCGCCTTGCCGCCGCCGCCCGGCCACATGCCGAGCCGGCCGAACAGCGCCACCAGGGCCGGTACCAGCAGCGAGCGGACGATGATCGCGTCGATGATCACCCCGACGCCCATGGCGACGGCAATCTCCCTGAACTGCTCGAGCGGTATCACCGCCAGCATGGCGAAGCTCGCCGCGAGGGCGACGCCGGCCGTGGTGATCGCCCGCGAGGCCGCGGGCGCGGCGACGGCCACCGCGTCCGGGACAGGCCGCCGTTTGGCCTCCTCCCAGATGCGCCCGACCACGAACACGTTGTAGTCCGAGCCGAGCGACACGAGCAGCACGCCGGCCGCGAACGGCACGAAGTACACCAGGCTGTCGAAGCCGAGGATCTCCCGGCAGAACAGCATCGTCAGCCCCAGCGAGGCGAGCACGGCCAGGACGCTGGCGGCGAGCAGGTAGACCGGCGCGAGCAGCGACCGCAGGAACAGCACCAGCAGGACCAGCGTCACCACCATGATCGCCACCGAGATGCGCGCGAGGTCGGCGGAGATGGAACTGATGGCGTCGCCGGTCAGCGCGGTCTGGCCGGCCATCTCGAAGCGAACGCCGGTCAGCCCGGCGGAGCGGCCGAGGGCGGGAAGGTCATCCTGCAGCACGCGGATCGCCCCGATGGCGGTCGCGTCAAGCGGGTCGGTCCGCTCGATCACCAGGAACCGCGCGGCCCCGCCGGAGGCGGCCAGCATCGGGTTCAGCGGGCCGGTGGTGGTGGGCAGGCTTGCCGGGCCGGCCAGTTCGGCAACGCCGGGCTGTCTCGCCAGCTCACGCTGCAGCCGGGCCAGGGCCGCCGTCTGCCCGGCCACCCCCGGACCGATCACCAGGATCTCGGTGGGGGACAGGATCCCGGGCGCGAAGCCTTCCCCGGCGGCGGTGGCCGCGCGCACGGCCTGCGAGGCTGGCGGAAGCTCCCCGATCAGCGGCGATCCCAGCGGCATCGTGCGGACGCCGGACGCGGCCGCGAGCAGGCCGAGCGTGCAGGCCGCGACGATCAACAGCGCCACGGGCCGGGTGGCGGCGAATCGCGCGGAACGCGCTGTCAGGTTCCAGCGCGAGGCCTGCCGATCCACCGCCGCCATGCCGCCCTCGCGCCTGCTGACGCCGAGGCGCCGTAGCCGGGCCGGGACCGGCCGGAACAGCAGGCCGCCGAATATCGCCATCAGCGCCGGCCCCAGCGTCATCGACACCGCCACCGCGATCAGCACGGCGAGCGCCAGCCCCGGCCCGAACGCACGCAGCAATTCCGTCCTGGCGACCGCGAGCGAGGCGGTGGCGGCAGCGACGATGAGGCCCGCGGTTGCGACGATCGGCCCGACCTCCGCGGTGGCCAGCCGCGCGGCCCGCACCCGCGGCTCGCCGTCGGTGAGTCGGCCGCGCAGTCCGTCGAAGAAGAACACCGAGTAATCGGTGGTCACCCCGAGCAGCAGGACGACCAGGATGGGTTCGATGTCGGGAGGCAGCGAGACACCCTCTCGCGCGGCGCCCCATGCGACGATCCGGACGGCGAGCACGTACGCCGTGCCCGCACAGGCAAGCGCGGCAAGGGGCGCCCCCACCGACCTGAACCGCAGGCCCACGATCAGCGCGATGGCGAGCACGGTGAACAGTTCCACCCGGGTGAGATCGCCGGCGATGATCTGGCTCTGGTCAAATTCCGCCGGAACCGGGCCGGTGACGCCCACCACGTCGTCGCC